>PLSY01000163.1 GCA_003164275.1 Acidimicrobiaceae bacterium
ATCAACCAGATCAAGGCGGAGATCGACAACACCGACTCTGACTACGACCGGGAGAAGCTCCAAGAGCGTCTGGCCAAGCTGTCAGGTGGCGTGGCCGTGATCAAGGTCGGCGCAGCCACCGAGGTGGAGCTGAAGGAGAAGAAGCACCGCATCGAAGATGCCGTCTCCACCACCAAGGCCGCCATCGAAGAAGGCGTCGTGCCTGGCGGTGGGGTTGCCCTCCTCCGGTCGCAGGCCGCCATTCTCGACACCGCCGACAAGCTCGAAGGCGACGAGGCGACCGGTGCCCGCATCGTGGCCCGTGCCGTCGAAGAGCCGCTGAAGCAGATCGCCGTGAACGCCGNNCATCGTGGACAAGGTGCGCAACCTGTCGAAGCCCAACGAGGGCCTCAACGCTGCCACTGGCGAGTACGAGGACCTGTTCGCCACCGGCGTCATCGACGCCGTGAAGGTGACCCGGTCCGCCCTGCAGAACGCCGCATCCATCGCGGCTCTGTTCTTGACCACCGAAGCGGTGATCGTGGACAAGCCCGAGGACTCGGCCGCAGGTGCCATGGCCGGCGGAGGTATGGACGACTTCTAGTCCATAGCCGGCTGGATTAGCCGGATCACAGCTCGCCCATTCGGACGAGCGGATGTTCGAACGAAGGGCGCCCGACAGGGCGCCCTTCGTTCATTCTCTAGACTGTCCACGTGAGCGAACCCCTTGTTCCATCAGTCGGGTGGGGCGTCCTCCATCTCTTCTGCAAAGTGGCCGACCCGAGCTCGGGCCCGAGTGCCCGAGGCTTCGACTCCCAGGCCGTGATCCAGGCCGTGAAGCGGGCGGAGGCTGGCGGGCTCCAGGTGGTGTCGGTGGCGATACTCGGCCACAAGGCCGACCTCTGCTTCATGGCCCTCGGTGCCGACCACTGGCGCCTTCGGCGCTTCCAGTCCGACCTGCAGCTGGCTGGTCTCTCGGTGGTCGATTCGTACGTCTCGCTCACCGAGGTCTCCGAGTACGCCGCCAGCATCCCTGACGAGATGAAACAGGCCAGGCTCCATCCCGTGCTCCCCCCCGAGGGGATGACGGCTTTCTGCTTCTACCCGATGTCGAAACGACGCGGCGACACCGTCGGGTCCAACTGGTTTTCCATGCCCTTCGAGGAGCGCAAGGCCCTCATGTTCGGGCACGGCACCGCCGGTCGGGCCTTCAAGGGCCGAATCGTCCAGCTGATCACCGCGTCGACCGGCATCGACGACTGGGAGTGGGGAGTTACCTTGTTCGGCGTCCATCCCGACGACCTGAAGGACTGCGTCTACACCATGCGATTCGATGAGGGTTCGGCCCGATTCGCCGAGTTCGGCCCCTTCCTCACCGGGATGGTCGCACCCGTAGAGACGGTGCTCGCCCAGATGACCCACCATGAGTAACGGCACGGAGCCGGCCAGGCTGGCTGACCTGCGGGCACGACTGACGGCCGTCGGACCGCTGGTCGTCGCCTTCAGCGGAGGGGCCGACTCGGCCTTCTTGGCGTGGATGGCGACCGATGTTCTGGGCGCCCGCCAAGTGCACTGCATTACCGCCGTCTCCCCCTCGCTGGCCCCCGAGGAGCTGGCCGACTGTCGTTCGCTGGCCGAGGAGTGGGGGCTCCGGTACTCCGAGGTGGAGACCGACGAGCTGGCTGACCCGTCCTACGCAGCCAACGATGGCACGCGCTGCTATCACTGCAAGACCTCCCTGATGGCGGCCATCGGGCCCGTTGCCCGCGAGGAAGCAGGCGGGGGGGCGACCATCGCCCTGGGCGTCAACCTCGACGACTTGGGCGACCACCGGCCCGGTCAGCGGGCGGCGGCCGAGGGGGGTGCGATCTTCCCGCTGGTCGAGGCCGGCCTGACCAAGGCCGACGTGCGATCCCTCTCGAGACGTCTCGGGCTGCGCACCTGGGACAAGCCTGCTGCCGCCTGCCTCGCCTCGCGGGTCCCCTACGGCACACCGGTCAGCCTCGGCGTCCTGCGGTCGGTGGCGGAGGCCGAGTCGGGCCTCCGGTCCCTCGGCTTTCGCCAGCTCCGGGTCCGCCACTACGGCGAACTGGCCCGTATCGAAGTCCCGACCGACGAGCTGGCCCTCGTCGTGGCTCGTCACGAGGACGTGAGCCGGGCCGTCCACCAGGCCGGATACCGCTATGTGACCCTCGACCTCGACGGCTTCCGGTCGGGCAACCTCAACGGTGCCCTGCGGGCCGACGAGCTGGTCTCCGGGGGGACCCGGTGATCTCTGTCCGGGTCAAGCTGACCTTCCCTGGCGAGTTGGTCCGAGAGCCCATCATCGCCCGGCTGGTCCGTGAGTTCGATATCGTCCCGAACATCCGCAAGGCCGACGTCGGGGCCGACGACGGCTGGATCATCTGCGAGCTCGACAGTGACGGCGCCACCATCGACCGGGCCCTCTCATGGCTCCGATCCGAAGGAGTCCGAGTCGACCTCTTGGGCGACGTGGTGGAGAGCTGATCAGGAATCGTCGGTAATGCGGATGGTCCAGCCCGCTCCCGAGACCCTGCGGGGCTCATAGAACAAGCATCCTTCCGGGCAGGCGAAGGGCAGCTGCTCGTTGGCGCCCATCCGGCACCTCTCGAGCTTCTCCTCGCGAGCGGTGGTCTGCATCACGTAATGACGGCAATCCTCAAGCACGGCCACGGACCCATTCTGCCTGATAGAGGCGCTCTGTGGTTGGCAGGGGGGATCCTCGCCCACCGAGGCAGCGAAAACCATTAGCGTCGGAGACGTGGATCCGACCCCCTCCACCAAACAGCTACTCCGCTGGAGCGAAGCCCTGGCCGGCATCGCCCGCACCGGCCTCGGGTTCACCGAGTCCCTCTACGAGCAAGAACGCTTCGAGGAGGTGCTCCGGGTGGCCGCGGACATTCGCGTGGCCGTCGACTCCGGCTCCGAGGGCGCCGAGGATGCCGAAGGCCAGGTCGACGAGTGGCTCGCCTCGGTTGGCAAGGGCGTCCCGGGCTATGTGACACCGAAAGTGGCCGTCGGGGCGGCCGTCGGCAACGAAAAAGGGGAGATCCTGCTCGTCCAACGGTCCGACTCAGGGGTCTGGCTCTATCCGACGGGGTGGGCCGACATCGGCTATTCGGCGCCCGAAGTGGTCGTCAAGGAGGTGGAGGAGGAGACAGGCATCGAGGTCGAGGTCGTGCGACTCATCGCCGTGCTCGACGGCCTGCGGGTCGGCATGAGCCGGATCCCGCTCTACTCCCTCGTGTTCCAGTGCCGGCCGGTCGGGGGCGAGCTGAAGGCCCATCCCCTCGAGTGCGCGGACGTGGGATGGTTCCCCGTCGACCACCTGCCGTTCCCGCTCGCCGGCGCCGAGCGCTGGGGCGAGCACGTGTTCGCGGCCCTGCGGGGGGAGCCGACCGAGGTGCTCTACGACTCGGTGCGGTCCCCGGTCTGGCGGGGGAACCCCGACAAGGTCTGAACCGCTCACCTGCGGGTTCGGTCCCGCCGGGCCAGACCCGGCCCCCTGGCTACACTCGCCCCGGTGAGCGCCCCCAGCGAGTCCGACGCCGTGACCGTCTCCGAGGTGACCGAGGTCACCGATGAGCTCGTGGACGCGTTCGTGGGGCTGATCCCCCAGCTCTCGACCTCGTCGCCACCGACGAGCCCTGAGGACCTGGCCTCGATCGTGGCCTCCGAGGCCGACACCCTCTTCGTCGCCCGCGACCGGGAGGGTCGCATCGTCGGATCGCTCACCCTGGCCGTCTTCCGCATCCCCACGGGGGTGCGGGCCTGGATCGAGGACGTCGTGGT
>PLSY01000097.1 GCA_003164275.1 Acidimicrobiaceae bacterium
GGCGATCGCAAATACGCCATCGATCAGGGCATGGAGCCTGCCTGGTCCCACTTGGTTCACCTGTCTCGTCGACTTGGAGGATGCATCCGGTCCGAGCGCATGCTAGACGCCTCGACGATCTCCGATGAATCCGTGCGTTGACACCCAAACGGTGCTGAGTGGTAGACGCTCCCGTCAGCGTCGATGCCCACTGATCAGGGAGGCATGGACTGGGTAGGCCCAGCTATGTGGAGTTCAGCCGGGAACTTCGTGCCTCGGTCTTGTCTGGTGAGATCACGGTGACATTCAGCTTGTGGCGGCGACGCGCAGGTGGATCTTGGAGGTCGCTACCGTGGCGATGGGCAGAACGAGGTCGACTCGGCCGAACTCGTTCCCTTCGCATTCATCGATGAGACCGACATCCGTCGCGAGGCAAAATAAACCTCGAATCCCTGGGATCAGGGGCCCGAGTGGACTGCTAACTTCCGGTGCGCTCGCGGTGGTTGCAGCCTGGCCAACAGCAGGGCCGACGCTGGCCTTCTTNNCCTCGACCCAGCAGATGAACTCGTTTCGGGCCAGGGGCGTGATGTCCATCCAAACATCGAGTGCGGTGGGGTTGGTCGTTAGTGCCTTGCGCAGATCTCCTGGCAACTTGTGCACCACTCCACCGGGCATGCGCGGGGCGCTCATAGGGCCACGGTAGTCGGTGTCCATCGTGGCCCCAAGGAATAGAGGTTGGGGCACGTCCAGACCTAGGTCCTAGAACAGGTTGTGGGACGGTTCCGACAAACCAATTCTGCTGTGAGATGCGTCGACGGCTAACTTCGTGCATCAAGCAATTGAAGAGGCGAGAAGAGAGCACGTGCTGAGGATCGTCATTGGAGAGATACTTCCTCTTGCCCTCGTCGTTACGATTTCCCCGCTGAATATCATCCCGGCAATTCTTCTTCTCTTCACCAGCAAACCGTTGGCCAATGCACTGAACTTCCTGGCAGGATTCGCTGGAGGCGTCGCCTTGGTCCTCGTCCTGCTCATCTCTCTCGGAGGAGCAGTCGACCTTGCGCCAGATGGTGGCCGCTCGAACTGGGCGGGGCTACTGAAGTTGATCCTTGGGCTGTACTTGCTGTACGCCGCTGTCAAGAAGTTTCGTGGTCGCCCAAGGGCCGGTGAGGAAGGCTCGCTGCCGAAGTGGATGGATGGCATCGCCGGATACTCCTCAATCAAAGCGCTCGGCGCCGGCCTAGCGCTTGGAGCCTTCAATCCCAAGAACCTCGTCGTCGGGCTGGCAAGTGCCGCCGCCATCGCAGCCGGAGGGTTATCCACCGCGCAACAAGTCGCTGCAGGTGCCGTTTACCTCTTGGTCGCTCTGCTCGGAGTCCTGGCTCCGATTCTCGTCATGATCTCCCTCGGCGACAGGGCCCATGACGTACTTGAAGGTTGGAACATGTGGCTCAGGCAGAACAATGCGACCGTAATGTCGGTCCTATTTGTGGTGTTCGGCGTAGTGCTGATTGGGCAGGGCATCGCAGGAATCTGACCTCCCGACAATTGAGGCGGTCAGATTCGATGCTGCGTAGAAACCAGAACAACTATCGAAAGTTTGCTCACCTCGAGCTGACTTCTTATCCAGACCGTGAACAGACCTCACCGCTGACGATTTCGGGAGTGCTGCGGCCAAGTTCGTGTCGATCCTTGACGGGCACCGCAGCTGGTCCGGACCTTCAGATCCAACAGACCGCAGTGCAGACTCAAGACCGAGCGATTGCGCCTACAGGACCGTGATGGTCAACGTTTGATTGGTCGTTCCGTTGCTATTGGTAGCGGCGATTCTGACCGTCGATACGCCGGCCTTTGTCGGAGTGCCACTGATGATCGCCGTTCCGTTGGCAGTCGCCGTAAAGACGAGCCCGCCGGGAAGCTTCTTGGTCTCGGTCAGCGTTGCCGTCGGGCTGGCCGAGGTGACAATCGTAAAGCTGAAGGGCTCTCCGACTGAGGTGGAGACCGAGGTGCTGCTGGTGAACACGGGGCGAGCGCCAATCGAGATCGTCAGGTTCTGAGTCGTGGTTCCGCTGGTGTTCACAGCGCTGAGTTCCACTATGAACGTCCCGGCTGCGCTCGGACTGCCCGAGATCGTGGCGCTTCCATTGGACTTCGCGGCGAAACTCAGCCCGGCAGGTAGAGCTCCCGACTCAGAGACTGCAGCAGCTGGGGTTCCAGTGGTCGTCACCCGGAAGTTGAGTTTCTTCCCCACGGTGGCCGTCGTCTCGGCAGCGCTCGTGAATGTGGGGGTCGCTCCAATCGCGATCGATAGTTTCACCGTAGCGGTTCCGGCGGAGTTCTTTGCCGTGAGCGAGATCGTCGAGGTTCCGGCCGCCGTAGGCGTGCCGATGATCGAGGCGGTTCCATTTCCATTGTTCGTGAAAGTAATTCCCTTCGGCAGGGTCCCCGACTCAGTGACGGTTGGAACGGGCGTGCCGGTTGTCGTCACGTTGAACTCGAAGGCCTTGCCCACTTCGCCCACAGCAGAAGCTGTACTGGTGAACTTTGGCGCTACCGGTGCTGCGGCAACCGTCAACGTGAATGTCTGAACGGCATTCGGACTGGCACCATTGGCTGCGATAACGGTGAAGGTAAAGATCCCGGCAAGCGTCGGAGTTCCAGCCAGCGTCGCCACGCCATTGGCCCCGGCAGTGAACGCCACCCCCGTGGGCAAGGTACCGGTCTCAGACAGCGTTGCCACCGGTGTGCCCGTTGATGTGACCGAGAAGGTGAACTTCGTCCCGACAGTCACTGAGGCCGATGCCGCGCTGGTGATCTTCGGGGCCACGGGTGCGGGTGCCACGGTGATCGTCAACTGCTGTGTCGCCGTGCCGCTGGCATTCTTTGCGGTGAGGGTGAGCGACGAAGTCCCAACCGTGGTCGGTATGCCGGAGATGGTAGCGGTGCCATTCCCATTGTTTGTGAAGGTAACTCCCTTGGGCAGGGTTCCCGACTCGGTGATGGTTGCCGGTGGTGAGCCGGTCGTGGTCACCGAGAAGGTGAACGCCGTCTCGACGGCACCCGTCGCCGACGTCGAATTGGTGAACTTTGGTGCCGCCGGCGGTGCCGTGACAGTCAAGGTAAACGTCTGGGTGGCCGTACCGGCAGAGTTCTGCGCCGTGATGGTCAAGGTGGCAATCCCCGCAGCCGTCGGAGTACCGGCCAGTGTCGCCGTGCCATTGGCCCCGGCAGTGAAGGTCACGCTCCCGGGCAACATCCCGGTCTCCGAGACCGTGGCCGCAGGCGTGCCGGTCGAGGTCACCGAGAAGGTGAAGGCCTGCCCGACAGTCACTGAGGCCGATGCCGCGCTGGTGATCTTCGGGGCCACGGGTGCGGGTGCCACGGTGATCGTCAACTGCTGTGTCGCCGTGCCGCTGACGCCGTTGGTGGCGGTGATG
>PLSY01000377.1 GCA_003164275.1 Acidimicrobiaceae bacterium
TGGTTCATACGTGTATTAAGCGATCTGGGGCATCATCAGGATTGGCCCCTTGCCACGAGGTACAGCGGGAAGGCCAGGATCCAAAGCACAAGGCAAGCAACGAGCCACACCGTGGGGCTCTCCAAGCGGACCGGGCCAAGCGTGACAGTTACGGGTTCGCCACGTGTGAGACGAGAACCTGAATCCCCGTACACCCAAACGTCTGTTGCGAGAACGACGAGCAACAAGAGGATGGGTACCAAGGCGTTCAGCGTCATTGCTGAGACCATTGCGACCCTCCTCGGTGGGTGTGGCCTGGACTCGCCCCAATAGACCGTAGACGACTCGGATACCCGTTGGTCACCGACCCGACGAGTTGATGTGCCTCTTCGGTTGCGAAAGGAACAGATAGCGAACATGATGCGGAGTCGATGGGATTGGTGACGACGGCACACTCAATGTCGCTCGACGGGTTCATTGCCGATGTCGACTACCGAGGCGATCGACTACAGACGTGGCTCCAGGCCGGCGACACGCCGAGCCGCTTGAATCCTGCCTTCACGATGGCACCGGAAAGCGCCACCTTCTTCGACGAGGGCGTTGGCCGATGCGGAGCCGTCATCTCTGGGAGGCGCACCTACGACGCGTCCAATGCCTGGGGTGGAAACGGCCCGATGGGCCCCATTGCCCCTCTTCGTGGTGACACATTCGCCACCCGATCGGGTCCCCGACGGTCCACTGTCCTACACCTTTGTCACGGACGGAATCGAGAGTGCGGTCGAGCAGGCTCGAGAGGCCGCGGTGGGGCGGGACGTCGTCCTGATGGGGGCGAGCATGGTGCAGCAATGCCTCCGAGCCGGCCTCCTCGACGAGATCATCATCAACTTGGTCCCCGTCCTGCTCGGCGATGGAGTGAGACTCTTTGAAGCTGGCGATTCCGGCGACTACGAATTGGTCATCGACAGTGACATCGCAGCGCCTGGAGTGACGCACCTCACCTACCGAGTGGTCAGATAGATGCTGATCCTCTGCCCCACTCATGCCGGATTGCCACACCTAATGGCGTTTGGGGACACGACCACTCTGGGCGAGCCGAGCGGCGTTGACCACGTGGACGCGGGTTTACGACGCTGGTGACGGCTCACTTGCGCACAAGTGCTAACGCAAGCCTGGGAACGACGAAGGATGCGAGAAAGATCGGTAAGAACCTCTTTCCGGTGCATCGGAATTCGATGAGTTCGCCCTCGGCAGCGTCGAAGGTCTTGGTGCTGCTCGACTTGCGGCCATCGCGGACCTGCAGGGTGTGACGCCCAGGCTCGACCGGCATCTCTATTGTGTCGTTCATTTCGACGCACCCGACCTGCTTGCCGTCGAGGACGGCATCGTAGGTGCCTCGACGGACTTCCGCTCCGATCGCCTTATGCGTCAACTTGAGGGTTGCCGACATCGTCAGGCTCCTGTCTGTGTCAGCCGATCTGAATCGACCTGATCCCAGTATGGCTTGCCCCAGGGCGGCCTGCCCTCAATGTGCCGGACTGCCTCACCGACCCGGCGACCTGGGACACCCCGTCCGATCGAGAGACACCTTGCAGGCCTCCTTGCCGATCGCCCGACGTAGGCTGCGATGGCGATGCCACTGGATGCCCTTGCTGCACAGCGTGTGTACGACCGCATTGGTCGTCTTCAGGACAGCCAACACGTTTACGAAGACATCGCAACTGATCGCCTCACGCAAGGACCCGACTTCGGAGGATGCACCTCGCTCTTTGAGCTTGGCTGCGGGACTGGGCGCTATGCAGCGCAGCTTCTCGAATCCACACTTCCGCCAACTACGTCGTATCTGGGGGTGGAAGTCAGCTCAAAGATGGTGGCTCTCTCCCGCGACCGCCTGGCCCCATCGCGCACGAGTTGTGCTCCTTGATCCGCCGGCACTCGAACTTCCCGGTGACACCGGCACCTTCGACCGATTTGTGGCTGCCTACGTGTTCGATCTGCTCTCGCCACAAGCTGGAGAGGCCCTTCTTGGCGAAGCTGCCCGTCTGCTGGTTCCCGGCGGTCTGTTGGGGGTGGTCTCACTCACAAAGGGCACGACCATTTCAAGCAGGATTGTTTCGTCAGGCTGGGAAGCCATCGCAAAGCGTTGGCCGAGCCTCCTAGGAGGCTGTCAGCCCATCGAGTTGCGAGACCTGATCTCGGGGCCAGAGTGGGCGATAGAGCACTGTGATGTCGCGGTGAAGTTCGGCGTGCCGTCAGAAGTCGTCATTGCACGTCTCGTTGGCGGGTAGTCGCCACCATGCAAACGCGCCCAAACGGAGCTCCCCGTCTTCCGCTGTGAGCGTGAGCAGGGTTCTGACCGTGGCATAAGTGCCGTTCCGGGCGCAGGAAACTTTCGCGAGCAGCAAGGATGCCGGATGGACTTCCCCGGCGCACATAACGTTCGCCGGAGACCGCAGGGACTGGGAGTGGCGAGGGACGTCAGCTCACCCCGAATCGGCGATCTGTGGGTCGGCAAGAGATCCTGGCGGGCAGCTGGTGGGCGATCCTTCATCGGGTACGGCAGTGGAAGGGTGGACGTGAACCCGAGCTCAGCCCGTCCCGAGTAGGAGACCCTTCCGAAGGCGTTATCTTTTCTCGTGTGACCGAAGACGCCCTTGACGAGATGGTCCTTGCGTCTGCTTTCGCCGAGCTGGCTGCCGGGCCACTGACGCTGAACGACCTGACCCTCCGCCTGAGGCGCGGTGGTGCTCTGGCGCACTACGACGGATTGGGTGATGACGCGCTCGCAGAGTTGGTGGATGAGATCCTCCTCGAAACGGACGACACCTGGATGAGCGAGGACGGGATCGTGGCGCTCACCACGACGATGTTCAACGGGGCGGTGTTGAGTCACCGGATCACCGAATCCGAGATCGAACGAGGGGTGCTTGACACCACTCCGGATCTGGGTGCAATCGACTTCGACTCAGCCGGTGGTCTGGAGCTGTCCACTGGAGGCACCTTGAAATGTTGCTTCCCGTTCGACGGTGAGCCAGAACTCGACGAGAACGGCTCCTTCGTCGGCCCAGCCAACTGGCTCTCTTCCGTACGTGCAGGCGACATCGTCTGCATCCGACGACAGTGGCGAACTCTGTCGGTGGAGGTGACTCCTGACCCCGGTCCAGGCGAGGCAGAGGAAGCTGCCCTACGCGCCGCTTTCGACGTTCGGAACTCCGCAGACGTGGGTGTCGAAGCCGAAGAACTCGTGATGGACGCCCTCTGTCATGATCCGACGCTGTTCCGCTCGCCTGTCGCCCCGATCGCAGAGTTGCTCGACCGGGCGGGACTCGAACAGCGAGGCGGGTGGTTCGGATTACGGGGTGTGGATTGGGAACCACCAGGTGTTCGCCACCGGGAGCGCCTCCAGGCAGCGTTGCGAGATTCATGGGGATTCGATCCGTGCTGCGAGGCGGCCTTCGAGATAGTCCAGGCTGCCTGGGGGGATCACGTGCTGCATCGTGGGACACCGAGCCTGTCGGACCAGCGCCCGGTGGCCCGTGCGCTTGGCCATGGCTCGGTGGCACCGGCGTTTGCCGAATACGTTCTCGGGAACCATGACTACGGGAGCGATCCACTCGAATCGTTCGTCACGGGGCTGTCGGACCTCCCCGGATCGCTCGCTGCACCAGGCCTGTACCTGCGGGCACTCAATGCAGAGCGAGAGGGGAATTCCCTTCTTGCTGAGGCAGATCTGGAATCAGCGGTACTGGCTGATCCCGAATTCGGCCCGTCTCTCGCCGAGCTTGCCTGCTACGCAGCTGATCGCGGCGACGCCCGGCGGGCAGTGTCGCTCCTTCGGCGTTCCGGCGCCTCCAATGGCGATCGGGAACTTGTCCGACTGGAATCGCGCCTGGGCACCTCAGCTGTCAAACAAGGGCGCAACGATCCGTGCTCATGCGGTTCGGGGCGGAAATTCAAGACCTGCTGCCTCAACAATCCGGCATTTCCCATCGAAACGCGTGCGGGATGGCTTTACGAGAAGGTCGTCGCTTTCACTGTCAGACCTGCTCGCCGGGAGATCATCGATGACCTGTTGGACATCGCCGGAGAGCACGCGCTCCCCGCAGCGTTAGAACAACTCTTCCCGGTTCTGGTCGATATCGCCGCGTTCGAAGCCGGAGCGATCTCGGACTTCGTCGAAGAGCGTGGCGAACTGCTCCCGCCCGACGAGCTTGCCTTGGCGCGGTCGTGGATTGCCTCGCGCCTGGCTCTCTGGGAGGTGGTCGACGTCGATCCCGGTTCCACGGTCACCGTTCGCGACACGCTGACCGGTGACAACGTGGTCGTCACCGAGCGCATGGCGTCCCTGAACATTCGACGGGGCGAGTACCTGCTGGCACGGGTGATGCCGGCGGGCTCCCAACACAAAGTCTTCGGCTCGCCCCTGGAGATGGACCTGCGCCGTCGCGACTCGCTGATTCAGCTTTTCGATAGCGACCCGGACCCGACGGACCTCGCCTCGTGGCTGGGGATGGCTTTTGGGCCACCCGTGCTCGTCAACCGCGAAGGGGAGGACACCCTGATGTGCCGCGCCGTCCTTCGACCGAAATCAACGCCCTGGGACGAACTGGCGAATTCACTTGATGAGATCTTCGGCGAGGACGACGACGGACGGTGGACCGATGTATTCGATCTGGACGGCGAACTGATCGTCCGGTGCTTCCTTCGTCGCGACGGAGACGACCTTGTCGTCGAAACGAACTCCGTTCCACGCTTCGATCGCCTGCTGAGCACCTTGCGCGAGAAGATCTCTGATGACCTTGAAGTCATCCAGGAGGAACGACTCACGTTGTCCGAGGCGCGTGCTCGACAATCGGAGACGGGCAGCCCGGTATCCTTCCCGATGGAAGCGGAAGGAATGCCAGCCGAAGCCGTGTCGGCCCTCCAAGACCTCGTCCAGCAGAAGGAAACGGCCTGGCTCGATGACCACATCCCTGCTCTCGGTGGGATTACCCCACGCGAGGCTGCTGACGACCCCACGCGCCGTCCAGACCTCGTCGCGCTCCTGAATGATTTCGACGGCTATGGGGACGGTCCGCCAGGGACGCTGACGTTCGACGTGTCACGGCTTCGGCAACAACTCGGCATCTCTCCGGAGTCGTAGGCGTCAGAACGGTGTGGTGCCACGGAAAGTTGCCGCACTGGAGCTCCGTGGGTCGATCGCCTACAGGGACGACAAGTCGACCGCGCTCATGGAGGTGACGTGTTGCACGTCGTGCAAGGGGTCAATCGTGTAGCCAGGACTGTAGCCACGCCGCTGAACTAACTCGACCGGCGCTGAACTGCAATGGACACGGAGTCCCAGGTCAGCGGCCATTGATGGTCGCTGATGGACCGTTCTGAACCCCTCTGGGGTGCATGACACGCAAGGGGTCGTGGGTTCAAGTCCCGCACGGCCCACCAGTAAACGTCCAGGTCAGGACAGGAAATCCTGAACTGGACGGATTCCCTACGCGTCACAATGGGCTGATGGTCACATTTTGGTCACACGATTTTGCTACTTTGGTCCGCCGAGGTGACCAAGGAGCGTTCGTGCAGGGTCGTGTGTTATCGCCGGGGAACGGGCTGGGCCTTCAAGGTCGACCTGCCTCGCGACCCGGCCACCGGACACCGCCGGCAACGGCAGAAGGGCGGGTTCGCCACCCGCAAGGCGGCCGAGGAGGGCCTCACCGATCTGCTCGGTGAGATCCGCGCGGATGTCGTCGCCGGGACCGGCACCACCAAGCTCGAGGACTGGCTGACCGAGTGGCTGGCCGCCGTGAGGCCCTCACTGCGGCCCAGCACCTACTCGCTCTACTCGATCGCAGTCACCAGTTGGATCACGCCGAGGATCGGTGCCCTCAAGCTCGCCGAGGTCACACCTCAAGTCGTCCAGCGGCTCTACGGCGATCTGGCCGCCTCGGGAGGGCGGAACGGCAGGGGCTTGAGCCCCCGTTCGGTCCGACTCGCCCACCAAATGCTGCAGCAAGCGTTTGCCAAGGCGGTGCAGTGGAAGCTCACGCCGAACAACCCACTGGCCTCGGGCATCATCCTGCCCCGCATGGAGCCCAAGGAGATGAAGACCCTTAGCGCCGAGGACGCCAAAGCGTTCCTCGACGCCACCGCCGATGACCGCTTGGGTCCGCTGTGGTGCCTTCTGCTCACGACCGGTCTGTGACGGGGCGAGGCCCTCGGGCTGCGCTGGGCCGACGTCGACCTGGCTGACGCCCGGCTCGAAGTGCGCCAGACGGTGGTGGCAGTGAAGGGGACTCCGTTGATCTCGGAGCCGAAGACCAAGACGGGCCGGCGGACGGTCTACCTGTCTGGGAAGACGATCGAGGCTCTGAAGGACCAACGGATCCGCCAGATGGCCGATCAGAAGTTGGTCGGCAGCGCATGGGAGGACTCAGGACTCGTCTTCACCACGACGACCGGGGGACTGCTCCACCCGAGAAACGTGCTGCGGGACTTCCAGATCGCACTGGCCAAGGCCAACCTGCCCAAGCTCCGGCTGCACGACCTCCGCCACACGGTCGCAACCTTGCTCCTTCATGAGGGTGTGGACCCCAAGGTGGTCCAGGAGCTGCTCGGCCACGCCAATGTGGCCATCACGCTGAATACCTACTCGCATGCCACGCCAGGACTCCATCGTGAGGCCGCCGACATGCTCGAGGGTGTGCTCAAGCTCTGATCGTCACCATCTCCCGCAAGGCGTCGATCGGCACTCGGAGGAGTCGGTCCCCGATCCTGACGCAGGGGAGCCCTTCGGCCCCGCCGGTCGCCTCGAATCGACGGGCCAGCTCGTAGGCCGCCGATCTTCCGATCCGGAGGAACTTTGCTGCCTCTGGGACGGTCAACAGCGTGACCTCCGGCGTCCGTGGGTGGGCCGTGGCCAGGTCGTCCCTGCCTACCAATCGAAGGTGGTCGTGGGTGCTCATGGTGATCCTTCCCGCTGACGTCCAGTACGCCGCCAGCCCGGCTGACGGCGCTGCATCGGTGCTCGCCTTGCGCCTCTATTGTCCGGAATCGCGGTCATCCTCAATGTCACCCTCGTGCTCGGGTTGATCGACCTCAACGTCACCCTGGCGTGGGTTTCCAACGGAGCAACGTCACCCTTTGTGCCTGAGACTCGATTTCTCGTGTGAAGACTCCCGCTTCGCGTCTGCCGTGAGGTCTGGCCGGTTCCCCTACCCCCATCGTTGGTTCGGACGGGCGCCGGACGCTCCAGTCCCCCCGGGGCCAGCGCTGGCCCCCAGTCGGAATGTCGCGATGGTTACGATCTCCGTCCCGTCGGACAACCACGGTGAGGGGGATCCCCCCGGTGGGCCAGAGCGAGAGAGGCGCCGAGGCGGGCATCGAGCCCGCCACGGGCGCCTATGTGACTCAGCAAATCGGCTTCGCCAAAGCGGTACGGATCATGTACACACACCTGCATCATCGGATGCGAACATCACCCTCGCCCGTCGCGAGACTCGATTCCGTAGCGGCTGCGGAGCCCGCCCGGAGGGCGGCGGACCCTCGGGTGCACAGGTGTGGACAATTCGTACGGGTCTGGCGGAAGTGACGAGAGTGATACCGTATCGGCGGCCATGGCGGGCTCGATGCCCGCCTGGGCGCCACTTCGTGAGGGAACCGATGCGACAGGCCCGATCAGTTCGATCGAGAGAGCGTTGTGGGTGACCGCCACCCTGCCGCCTTCGAGGTTCGTGAGTGAGGCCGGCGATTCGCTAAAGCCGGCCAGAATGGCCGGAGAGGCGAGAGCGGACCGGCGCCGGGGTGTGGGGCCCGCCGTGGCAAGAAGCCCTTGCAATCGTGTTCGGCTTGATGATTCGCAGGGCGAGCCGAGGAGTTCGGGTGCCTCCAGCTGTCCCTCGTTTCGTTCTTCAGGCATTGGAGCGGGCCGAGGCCACGACACGACCTAGTGGTCTGTCGCGGATTTGAC
>PLSY01000063.1 GCA_003164275.1 Acidimicrobiaceae bacterium
TAAACAGCCGGACAGGACACTAGGGTGCTGTCCACTACCCGACCCGAGGAGCAGACTCCCGTCGTGGGCAAACTCATCTACTCAGCGATCACATCCTTGGACGGCTATGTAGAGGACGAGGACGGCACGTTTGATTGGGCTGCACCAGATGAAGAGGTGTTCGCCTTCGTCAACGATCTCGAGCGGCCGATCGGCACCTATCTCTATGGCCGTCGTATGTACGAAACGATGGCCGGATGGGAGACCGACGAGTTCATCGGTGATCGCCAGCCGGTGATGGTGGACTTCGCCGAGATCTGGCGAGCAGCGGACAAGGTCGTGTTCTCCAGGACCCTGGCGACCGTAGCGACCGCACGGACCAGGATCGAGGCGACGTTCGATCCCGAGATGGTTCAGAAGATGAAGTCCTCAGCGAGACGTGACCTGACCGTCGCTGGTGCCGAGTTGGCAGGGCTTGCGTTTCGGGCCGGGCTGATCGACGAGTGTCATCTCCTCCTCAATCCGATGGTGGTGGGAGGCGGGAAGCAGGCGCTACCGAGCGGGGTCCGGACACGGCTCGAGCTGCTCGACGAGGGGCGATTTGCCAATGGTGTCGTCCACCTCCACTACCGCGTGGCCCACTGAACTCCGCCGGTGCCTCGGGGGTAGAGGGCACCCGATCCGATCACGTCGGGTGGTCGGTGACAGCGCCCGACAACACCCCATCTCCCGCGTCTTCGTGACGTGGCGGTCGTTCGGGGTCGGCCGATCGCCTGCTCCGCGCGTCATCGGGGCTAGGCCCTCGGAGTACCACTGGACTCGTCGTGGACGTGCGCGCGCTGGCCGTCCCGATCGAAGATCATGATCAGTTCGGCGGGACCGTCGACGGCTGCGGTGGCGTGCGGCGTCATGGTAGTGAACTCGGCAGCCTCCCCCGCTTCGACGACGATTTCGCGATCGCCGAGCAACAGGCACACTCGACCCAGCGTGACGAATAACCAGTCGTGTCCCGGATGCACCTGCTGCTCCACCACGTTCGACGTCGGTTCCAGTCGCATCTTGATGGCGATCGTTCTTCCGGTCGGGCGGCTCAGCATCCAGGTCGTGCGCTCGCCCGAGCTGCTCGGTGTCGGGTGGATGACTACGTCCTGGTCACTTTCGACGTCAAGGAGTTCGTCGAGGTCGACCTGGAGTGCCGCGGACAACGGCAACAAGATGTCCAGGCTGATCGTCCGCTTCCCGGTCTCGACCCGACTGATGGTCGATGCACTGAGGTGCGTGCGAGCGGCGAGCTCATCGAGCGACAGTCCCAACGTGTTCCGCAGACTCCGCAACCGGGTTCGCACGACGTGGTCGATCTCGCCTGGGTCAGACACCGTTCCTCCATAGTCTTGCGAATTCTGCAAGCGTGTATGCAGTTATCAACACAGACCGTACTCTGCAGTTCATGACCGACGATCACCCACCCCAGTCCATCGAGCGACACTGCGACGTCGCTATCGTCGGCGGATCCGCCGCCGGATTGGCCGCCGCCCTCCAACTGACACGACAGCGCCGGTCGGTGATCGTTGTCGACTCCGGCGAGCCGCGCAACGCACCCGCAGCTCACATGCACGGCTACCTCGGCCGAAACGGATCCCCATCGTCGGAGTTGGCCGCGGCCGGCCGCGACGAGGTCCGCAGCTACGGCGGCGAGGTCCTCTCCGGTCGGGTCAGCCGCGTGACCCGGATCGAAGACGACCGCGTTCGGGTCGAGCTCGTCGGAGGTCACGCCGTCATCGCCCGTCGGGTCCTGTGCGCCACGGGCCTGGTCGATGTGCTTCCCGAGATCGATGGCCTCGCAGAGGGCTGGGGACGCGATGTCATCCAGTGTCCGTTCTGTCAGGGCTTCGAGTCCCGGGACCGGAGGATGGTCCAGATCGTGACCCACCCGATGGGGCTGCCCACCGCCGTCTTGTTCCGCCACCTGACCAGCAGGCTCACCGTTGTCCTCCACGGCCCGGTTGATGTGCCAGATGCTGAGCTCGACGCGCTCCGAACCGGCGGCGTGGACGTTCGCAACGGACCGGTGCACCGGGTCACCAGAGATGCCGGCGGCCACATCACCGATGTCGAGCTCCCTGATGGCGAACGTATCGAAACCGATGTGGTGGTCGTTGGAACCAGCTTCAGGGTCCGCATCGAGCCGTTTGCATCGATCGGCCTGCACTCGGTGGCGCATCCGAGTGGACTCGGCGATGTCGTCGAGACCGACGCCACTGGCGAAACGATGGTGCCAGGACTCTTTGCCGCCGGCAACGTCACCGATCCCAGTCAGCAGATAGTGCAGGCAGCCGCCGATGGCAGCCAGGTGGGCGCCATGATCAGTTCCCTGCTCGCCCACGATGACCTGCGAGCCTCGGTTCGCCCATCAGCGAACGAAGCTGACTGGGATCACCGCTATTCGGGCGAACAGATCTGGAGTGGCAACCCGAATGGGACGCTCGTCAACGAGATCGGCGGCATGGCTCCAGGCCGAGCGCTCGATGTAGGCGCCGGCGAAGGAGGTGATGCCCTCTGGCTCGCAGCCCAGGGCTGGCAGGTCACGGCGAGCGACGTCTCGCAGCGGGCGCTGGACCGGATCGACGCCGAGGCCAAGCGGAGGGACCTCGCCGTCGAGTGTCACCGTGCGGACGCGAACACGCTCCGTGCGTTCGAGATCGGTGCGTTCGACCTCGTGACTGCACACTACGCGTCCATTCCACGGACGCCCGACGGGATCGGCGTGCGCAACATTCTCAACTCAGTGGCTCTCGGTGGCACATTGCTCATCGTGGGCCATGATCTGGACGCGTTGCATGCCCAGATCGATGCGCAAGATCACGTCATGCCATTCGATCCAGATGCCTACGTGCAGATAGACGATTTCGCTGCCCTGATCTCTGATTCACCAGAATGGGACACCGAAGTCAGCGAGAAGCGACGCCGTCCACCAGGATCAACTTCTGCTTCACATCACGTCGAGGATGTCGTCCTGCGCGCGCGGCGCCGAACTGGTTGACGGATCAGGGCAAACTGGGACGTGAGCAGGTCAACACCGCGGTACCGCCGCGGGCCGGTGTTTTGGGGCAGGGTCACTGCCTTCTACTAGATGTCATCAATGGGCACGGGGCCGGGTCGACTACCTGCCATCAGCCTTGCGGCTCCGGATTCCCGCCTTCCCGGCACGCCGGCCCGATCGCAGAGTACTCCCACCTCGGCACGGGGCATCGTGGCGCCATCTCGCCGAGTCATGCTCCCGGCACTCCGGGACACCCCGAGGGACTCGACGTATCGTTGAGTGATGCCAATGCGGAAGTTCGAGATCATCTGCGAAGTTGAACCTGCGACCCGCCCGGACGTGACGCATGTCCGTCATCAGATCGGCGT
>PLSY01000249.1 GCA_003164275.1 Acidimicrobiaceae bacterium
TCCGCCATATAGCCGAGGAGGTTGACGGGATCCTTGGCCGAGGAAAAAGGTGGCGCGTAGGCCAATTCGAGATCGGCCAGCTGATCAGCGGTGAGCCCACCGGCCATCGCCGTTGCGATCACGTCGATCCGCTTGTCGANNTTGTCGACACCGTTCCGGCCGACGATCTGGGCGCCGAGGATGGTGCCGTCGTTCGGGTCGAAGATCAGCTTCGCCGCCATACGGGTCGCCCCCGGGTAGTAGGTCGCGTGATCGAAGGGATGGGAATGGATGGCCCGGAAGGGGCGGCCAGCAGCCTGCAGTCTTCGTTCGTTCCACCCGACCGTGGCGGCAACAATGTCGAACACTTTCACGATGGCCGTGCCGAGGGACGGTACCGTCCGCGACGGTCGTCCGGCGATGTGGTCTGCCACCCTTCTCCCCTGGCGGTTGGCCACATTGGCCAACGCGATGAGCGAGGTGGCGTGCGAGATCGCGTCAGGCTTCTCCGTTGCATCGCCCACGGCATAGATGTTGAGGTCATTGGTCTGATTTGCGTCGTTCACGGCGATGCCGCCGCTCGGTCCGAGCTCCAGCCCGGCCAGTTCGGCCAGGCGGACGTCCGGCCTGACGCCGATAGCCCCAACGACAACCTCGGCTGAGAGAACGCGACCATCGTGCAGGGTGACCGAGTGCTCTTCCACGGATGCTACTGACGCCCCGGTTTCGACCGTGACACCGTGGGCCACGAGTTCATCGCGCACAAGGATGGCGAGCTCAGGGTCGAGCGGAGCCAGGACTTGGGGAGTGGCCTCGACGATGGTGACTCCGATGCCCTGTCCCACCAGATTCTCCGCCATCTCGAGACCGATGAATCCGGCACCGATCACGACGGCCGTGCTCGGCGCAACGTCGACCTCCGTGGCCAGGCGAGCGGCATCCTCAACCGTCCGCAGCGTCCGCACTCTGTCGTAGCCGGGGATGGGGGGCCTCATCGGAGCCGCCCCCATGCTCAGGACCAGCTTGTCGTAATCAACGACGGCTGCCTCGCCGCTGACCGTCGACCGGGTCTGAACAGTGCCAGCCGCTCTGTCGATCGCTATCACTTCCTGGTTGACTCTGACATCGAGTCGAAATCGGTCGAAGAGTTGTTCTGGGGTCTGGAGCGTGAGGTCCTCTTCCTCCTCGATGAGGCCACCGACGAAATAAGGCAATCCACAGTTGGCGAACGACACGTGTCCGGACCGCTCGAGGACGGTGATGGTGACCTCAGCATCGAGCCGACGAAGGCGAGTGGCAGTGGACATCCCGCCGGCGACACCACCGACAATCACCACTCTGTTGTTCCGACCGACTGAGCGATTCATCATCGCGAGAACCACGATTTCCTCTTGGAGACAGGCGCTTGAGCTGTCCGGCACTGGCATCGCTCGTCTTTAGGCACATCGCCAAGGACCTGTTCGACATGGGCCCCACAGCCCTTCCAGGTCGGACGTCCACACTTTTTACATGTCGCAGCTCTACACATACCCCATAGGGTATCAGACGAAGGCGCCGGTCGCAGCACGACGATCAAGTATCACCGCCTCGGGGTTGATACCCGTAGGGGTATCCTGTAGTGTGAGTGGCATACCCCTATGGGTATCTTCCAACCAGCCTGACCCAAAGGACTGCGCCCATGACAGCTTCCCCGAGTACCGGCCTCGAATCACCGCCTGCCGCTCCAGAAGTCGAGAGCCACGACCCGGGGGACGGGCGCCCAGCCAAGGCGGGGCATCCCAGCCCATTCGCCCGGCTGGGCACGTGGGCTGCCACACACTTCCGCCGAGTTCTCATCGCATGGCTCCTGGTCGTCGTCGTCTTCGGATTCTTCGCCGTGCACGTCGAGAGCGCACTCGCCGGGGCCGGGTGGCAGGCCTCCAACAGTCAGTCCGTGGCGGCGCGGGCCGTCATCCAAAAGGACTTCTCCGGGTTGGGTGCCACCGGCCTGCAGGTCGTCATTGTCGACCACCACGGTCCAATTGCCTCGGACCCGCAGGCCCAGGGCGTCGTGGCCAAGGCAACCAGCGTGCTCCGGAGCGATCCTCGGGTGTCCACCGTGGTCCCGCCGCAGGCTGGGGTCTCGATCTCCCGGGACGGGAGAACGGCCATCATCACGGCCGGATCAGCGGCGGATTCCAACAAGATGGTGCAGGCCGCCGACGCCGTGCAGCCGAAGCTGGCGGCCCTTTCCACGTCGGGTGTCAGCGTAACCCTTACTGGCGACAGCGCCCTGTGGGCCGATTTCAACACGGCCAACCGGTCCGCCATGCTCAAGTCGGAGATGCTGTCCTGGCCGGTCACCATCATCATCCTCGTGATCGCCTTCGGGAGCCTGGTGGCTGCCGGCCTCCCGCTGCTGCTCACGATGGCCGGCCTGCTGGTCGCTGCCGGCGCCCTCGTAATCACCTCCAAGTTCACCCCAGTATCCATCTGGGCCCTCAACTTCGCGCTCATGTTCGCCCTCGCCCTGGGGATCGACTATTCCCTCTTCCTGGTCATGCGGTTCCGTTCCGCCCTCAAGCGCCGGGGAGCCGAGCCGGGAAACCGCGACGCCATCATTGCCTCGGTGGCCGAGACCGTGGACACCGCCGGTAAAGCTGTCGCCTTCAGTGCTCTCACCGTGCTGGCCTCACTGGCGGCCATCCTGATCGTTCCAAGCCCGGCGTTCCGATCGATGGCCTTTGGGATCATGTTGTCCGTGGTGGCGGTTCTGGCCGCGACCCTCACCCTCCTGCCGGCGGTCCTCGGCAAACTCGGGACCAACATCAACAAGGGCAAGATCCGGTTACGCCGAGGGCCCCGGCCCGAGGGTGAGGGTCCGCTCGATCGGATGTTGCACTCGTGGGGGAAGTTCATCTGGCGCTACCCGTTCCCCATCGGCGCTGCCGCCTTGGTCCTTCTGCTGCTGGCCGCCGCGCCCGTCATCGGTATGCGGACGAATATGCCCTCGATCACCATCGTGCCGCCCAGCGCCAACGCCAGAGTTGGCTACTACCAGGTGACCAGCGCCTTCGGTCCTGGTGCACCGGGAACCCTGCAAGTGCTAGTGCCCAAAGCAAAGCAGTCCCAGGCATTGGCCACCCTCTCTCATGCGTCCGGCGTGGCCGGTGTCGTCCCCGGTCCGACCAGCGCCGGCTGGACCCTTGACCAGGTGGTCCCGACCACCGGACCCTCGACCACCACGACAGGTGCGACCATCGACCATCTCCGCCAGGTTCTTCCAGCCGGAACGCTGATCGGTGGTGCCGCCGCCGAGAACCACGATCTTCAGAAGACCCTGGCCTCACACACCCCCGTTGTCCTCGGCATTCTGGGAATCCTCGGGTTCCTCCTGCTCCTCATCGCGCTGGGTGCACCGTTGATCGCGGCCATGGGGGTGCTCATCACCGCGCTCTCGGTGGCCGGGGCCTTCGGTATCGGACGGCTCATCTTCCAGAATGGGTTCCTGTCCGGTCCGCTGGGCTTCCAGCCGCAGGGCTTCATCGACGCCTGGGCTCCGCTCTTCTTCGGGGCCATGGTCTTCGGCGTGGCCATGGACTACACGCTCTTCATGCTCTCGGCGGCCAAGGAGCGCTACGAGACCCACCCCGACCCGGAGCACGCCATGATCGGCTCGATGCGCACCTCAGGACGAGTCGTACTGTCGGCTGCAGCCGTCATGGTCGCCGTCTTCCTCACCTTCGCCCTGTCCGGACCGCTGGCACCTAAGGAAATGGGGGTGATCCTGGCCATCGCGGTGGCCCTCGATGCCCTGGTGGTGCGCCTCGTGGTGCTCCCGGTGGTGCTGCGGCTCGGAGGGCACGCCGCATGGCACCAGCCGAAGTGGCTCGGCCACATTCTGCCCAGGGTGAAGTTTTCGCATTGACCAGGTCAACGAGCCGACGAGATCGCCCACGAGGAGGATGGAGAGTGACCATGGAGCTACCTGATGAGGTGGTCAAGGATCTTCGCTTGCGGCTGCGTCGTGCCGAGGGGCAGATCCACGCCGTGGAGACGATGTTGTCCCAGGGCCGCGAGTGTCGAGACGTCGTCATGCAACTGAGTGCTGCGACCAAGGCCCTCGAACAGGTTGGATTCCGGCTCATCGCCAGCGGCCTGACTTACTGCGTCCAGCATCCCGAGGAAGCCGAGAGGTCCGGCTATCCCCTCGACGAGGTCCAACGGCTGTTCACCAAGTTGGCGTGAGCGGCGAAGCCCAACACCAATGAAACAAGAGCGAGAGGAGGAGCAGAAACTATGGGATTCTCCAAGTTCATGGCGTCAACTACAGGCCGGGCTGTCCGGGTCGTCGTCGGTGTCGCGCTCATCGTGGCGGGTGGGTTGCTCGGCGGAGGATGGTGGGCCCTGGCCATCGTCGGACTGGTCCCGCTGGCCGCCGGCACGCTCGACGTCTGCCTGTTCAACGTACTGTTCGGACAGCCACTGAGCGGCAAGGTTGTTCGGGCGAGCTGATGACGGACACCAGACACGACGGGGCCGGAACCCCGGACCTGTGGAACGTCGCAGATTCGAGAGGCGGCACGATGAGCACAACGAGGCCGGTGATCGAGGTCTTCGCCGACATCTGGTGTCCCTTCGCCCACGTCGGTCTGCGGGCGATCGAAGAGGAACGGGCCCGGGCCGATCGTGTTGACGTGGCCATCTGGGTGCGGGCGTGGCCGCTCGAGCTGGTGAACCTTGCTCCGCTCGATCGGGCCGTCACCTGGGAGCACGCCGAAGACCTGCGAGAGCAGGTGGCCCCGAATCTGTTCGCACAGCTCGATGTCCGTCGGTTCCCGAACTCGACGCTGGAGGCCCTTGCTCTGGCCAACCGGGCGTATCGGACCGGCCTCCAGGTCGGCGAACGGATGAGCTTCGCGCTCCGCACTGCCCTCTTCGAGGAGGGCCGGGACGTCTCGGACCCACTCACACTCAAGGAGTTGGCACGCGATCTCGGTGTCGTCATGCCTGACGAGACCGACCACGCCGACGTGGTGGCGGATTGGCACGAAGGCGGACGGCGTGGCGTACTCGGCTCGCCGCACTTCTTTTGCGGCAGCTCCGACATGTTCTGCCCGTCGCTCGACATCACCAAGGACCCCGTCGAGGGCGTGACGATCACCAAGGACGTCTCGCGTCTGGCGGAGTTCGTGGAGCGGTGCCTGGCTCAACCTGGACCCGCCTGAGTGATGGGTACCGCTCTTCTCATGAGTCCCTTGATACCCCAGGGGGTATATGGTAGACTGTCGGTAGAGGGACTGAGGGAGGTCTGACATGGCACGAGTCGTTGTCTTGGGCGGGGGGATCGCCGGTCACACGGCGGCCCTCCATCTCACCCGGATGCTCAAGCGTTCCGACCAGGTCGTGGTCGTCACCCCGAACTCCAATTGGAATTGGATTCCGTCGAACATCTGGGTAGGGGTCGGCAAGATGAAGACCGACCAGGTGACCTTCAAGCTGGGACCGATGTACCAGCGCAAGGGGATCGAGTTCCATCAGGCGCTGGCTACCGCCATCCACCCGGAGGGTGACGATGCCCACACGAGGCCGTTCGTCGATCTCACCTACACCGATCCGGCCCGGGCCGGGGAGCACGGCGCCCTCGAGTACGACTATCTGATCAATGCGACGGGCCCGAAGCTCAATTTCGGCGCCACCCCGGGGCTCGGGCCGGACGGCTTCTCCTACTCGGTGTGCACCTCGGGCCACGCGGTCGAGGCGTCAGCGGCGCTCCAAGCGTCGATCGCCAGGATGAAGAAAGGCGAGCGTCAGGTCCTCGTCGTGGGGATGGGGCACGGCACCTGCACCTGCGAGGGCGCAGCCTTCGAGTACGCCTTCAACGTCGAGCACACGCTGCGCACCGCCGGGGTGCGCGACCTCGCCGAGATCGTCTACCTGACCAACGAGTACGAATTGGGCGACTTCGGCGTCGACGGCATGAGATTCGTCGACAAGGGCTTCCTGCAGTCCAGCCGGCTGTGGACGGAATCGCTGTTCCGCGAGCGCGGCGTCAAGGCCATCACGCAGGCCGCGGTGCACGAAGTGATGGAAGGCAAGCTGCGATATGAGCAGCTTGACGGCAAGGAGCACGACCTGGACTT
This sequence comes from Acidimicrobiaceae bacterium, assembly GCA_003164275.1. The sequence continues at coordinate 6,102 of PLSY01000249.1, forward strand.
CGACTTCGCGATGTTGCTGCCGCCGTTCAAGGGGGCCAGCCTCGCCGCCTACGACAAGAACGGTAGCGACATCACGTCCACGCTGTTCGCGCCGTCGGGTTTCCTCAAGGTCGACGCCGACTACTCGGGTAAGCCCTACGACGAGTGGTCCGCCGGGGACTGGCCGCAGACCTATGAGTCCCCGGCTTACCCGAACATCTTCGCGCCCGGTATCGCGTTCGCACCACCGCACCCGATCTCCCGGCCACGTAAGAGTCCCAACGGGACGGTCATCACCCCCAGCCCGCCACGCACCGGCATGCCGTCGGGCATCATGGCCAAGACGGTCGCCGAGACCATCAGTGACCGCATCAAGAACCCCGCCGCCTCCGCCCACCGCGCATCGATGGCAACCATGGGTGCCGCGTGCGTCGCCTCAGCCGGCACCGGCTTGCGTGGTGGCTCGGCTGCCGCGATGACCATGTTCCCGGTTGTCCCCGATCCGGCGAAGTACCCGCAGACGGGACGTGACATCGCCGGCACCTCCGGCGAGCTGGGCCTGGCCGGCCATTGGATCAAGGTGATGCTGCACCACCTGTTCATCTACAAGGCCAAGGCCAGACCGTTCTGGTGGCTGATTCCTGAATGACTCCCGAATGAAGGACGCTCCCGTGGACGATATCTACTCGGCCGACAACATCTACTCGGAGGTGGATGTCCGTACCTCCGAGCGCATCGCCGACGCCCCGCTGCCCACCCACGCGACACTGCGGATGCGTCAGAACCTCCTCTTGCAGTTGTGGCGTTTCGTCAGCATCAACCTCAAGATGCTGCGGATCATCTACGGACACGGCTGACCCGGGACCGGGCTGCCGGTCGGCGACAGGCGCGGCACCGGCAACCTGGCCGCACTCGGTCATGGAGCCGCTGAATCCATCCGCGACGGATCCTGGTGACTCACCGCCGGCATCTGGCGCTTGCCATCGGCGTCCTCGCCCAGCAGGAGCGAACGAACCAGCCGACGCGGTCCAAAGGGACGCAGCATATAACTGG
>PLSY01000227.1 GCA_003164275.1 Acidimicrobiaceae bacterium
TCTCTGTGGCACTTTCCTGCAGGTCGCCCCGACTGGCCGTTAACCAGCACCCTGCCCTATGGAGTCCCGACCTTCCTCGACCATCGTGGCCGAAAGCTCATTCAGCTGCGAGGGCCGCGGCCACCCAGCCGGCTCACCGTCACCACCATCGTCTCACAGTCCTCCCTTCTAGGCGCTCGGCACTGCCTCTACCAGGCGGTTGTCGAGCCATGGCAGTCCCGGCTCGGGACGTCCCGACCTCGTTCTAACCTGGCGCCGTGCCTCTCGGTTCTCAACGATCCCGACCCAGCCAGTCGGCCACCGACATGGACGCGCTCACGATCGATGCGCTTTACGCAAGGATTGATCGCGCCCTCAAGGGGGCCTTGCCGGGCCAGGTATGGGTGTCCGGAGAGGTCCGCTCCTTCAACGTCAGCTCCCGGGGTCACTGCTACATGGATCTCGTGGACCCCGCCCACGCCCAGGACAACGGATCGCCCGTCTTGAAAGTGGTGTGCTGGTCGGGACGGTGGGGTCGGGTTCGCTCAACCCTCGACCAGCTGGGCATCAATCTCGATGCGGGCCTCGTGGTGCGAGTACGAGGTGAGGTCCAGCTCTACAAGCCGAGGGGCGACATCAGCTTCATCCTCTCCGAGCTTGATACGGACGCGCTCCTTGGAAAGGTTGCAGCCGAGCGCGCCCGACTCATCAAGGCGCTCGTCGACGAGAATCTCTTCGACCGAAACCGACGTATCCCAGTCCCTCGACTGCCGCTTCGGATCGGCCTGGTGGCCAGCCCAGGCACTGAGGGCTACCAGGACTTCCTTGGGCAGCTGGAGAGCTCAGGCATGGCCTTCGATGTGAAGGTGGTGCCGACCCAGGTCCAAGGGCGGACGGCGGCCAAGTCGATCGCCCGAGCCATCGAGCGGCTGCAAGCGGCGGCATGTGATGTTCTCGTCCTCGTCCGGGGTGGTGGCTCCAAGGCCGATCTGGCCACCTTCGACTCCGAGCCCGTCGCTCGGGCCATCGCCAACTCGGACGCACCTGTATGGACGGGCATCGGCCACACCGGTGACCAGTCGGTGGCTGATGAGGTGGCCAACCGAACCTTCATCACGCCGACTGAGTGTGGACAAGAACTGGGTCGTATCGTCTCCGAGGCATGGAGCGCGGCCCTGGACGGAGGGCGGGTTGCCGCCCGTCTGGCCAGAGGGCAGCTGGAGCATAGTGAGGGCATCCTGGAACGCCACCAACGCGGCGTGACCAACGGCGCCCGCACCCAGATCGACCGACACTCCGACCGCTTGGTGCACCGGACCCACACCCTGCGGGGCGCTGTGCGCGGCCAGATAGACAACCACGGCAACCTGCTGGTGGCCAAGGGAAGTGCGCTCAGCCGGTCAGCCGTCCGAGCCGTCAAATGGGGCGAGGAGGAACTGGCTCGCCAGGCGGCCCGCTTGAGCGCCATTCCTCAGCGCCAACTGGTGGCAGAGGAGCTACGGACAGCCCAGTGGCGCCGGTTGCTCGGTGCCTATGACTACCAGCGCCAGCTGGAACGGGGCTATTCGGTGACGCGTGACAGCTCGGGGTCGGTGATCCGGTCGGCCAGCGCCGTCGAGACAGGAGCTACTCTCCACACCCGGCTGGCCGACGGCGAGTTGGTGTCGGTGGTCGCTCCCGGCGGAGCGACGGGCGCTTCCGGCAACGAGCGGACGGTCGCAGATGACGTTAGGCAACACGACGAAGGGACCCAGTGATGGCGACAGCTCGAAACACGGACAAGGTCGGCTCCGACGGGCCGATGGGGGCTGACGACATCAGTGGGCTGAGCTATTCCGTCGCCGGGGCTGAGCTCGACGCCATCATCGAGGAGTTCGAGACAGGGGTCATCGATGTCGATCGACTGGTGGAGCAGTTGGAGCGGGCGACGCTCATCGTCGACGAGCTCGATCGCCGGCTCAGGCGCACCCGGATGCGGGTCGAGGAGCTGGTGCCCCGCCTCGAGGCCATCGGGCAGAAGGATGTCTCGGTCGAGGCAGTCGAGATCGACGAGATCGACGAGATCGAAATCGAGTTCGAAGAGGACTATGACGACTCACCGTCGGATGAGGACAGGCCGCCTGGGCTCTTCTGAGCCCTACTGGCGTTCGGCGGCGTCAGTGAATGTGTCGGTCCTGATCGCCCCAATAAGGCAGTCGAAGCTCGCGCTTTAGGACCTTGCCCGAGGGGTTCCGAGGTAGGGCATCGATGAAGTCGATCGATGTGGGGCACTTGTAGTGGGCCAGGCGCTCCCGGGTCGCGGCGATGATGTCCGCCGCCAATGCGTCGTCAACTCCGGTGGCGTTCGGCCCTCGGACGACAATCGCCTTGACCGTCTCGCCCCATCGGTCGTCGGGAACGCCGATGACGGCGGCGTCGGCCACTGCGGGGTGAGCTAGCAAAGCATTCTCAACCTCGGCCGGATAGACGTTCTCACCACCAGAGACGATCATGTCCTTGATCCGGTCGTGCAAGAACAGATAGCCGTCGGCATCGATCCATCCAGCGTCGCCCGTGTGGAACCAGCCGTCTTTGGTGAGGACCGCCGCCGTCTCTTCCGGCTTGTTCCAGTAACCGAGCATGTTTTGCGCCGAGCGCGTCCACACCTCGCCGACCGCGCCGGGTGGGAGGTCGGTCCCTGAGTCTGTGTCCACGATCCTGAGCTCCACATGGTCGAAGGGTCGGCCCGCAGATCGTAGGAGGGGGGCACGGGGACCGTCTGGGTCGTGATCGCCGGGCATCAACGAAGTGATCGCACCGGTGGTCTCGGTCAGGCCGTAGACCTGGGCGAAGTCGCACTGGAGGGCGGACATGGACCGCACGAGGACATCCTCGGTGATCGGTGACGCGCCGTAGAACACCCTTCTCAGGGAGGTGAGGTTCGTTGTGGTGAGCTCCGGCGTGGCCAAAAGGAACATCAGCACCGCGGGCACCACGAAGGTCTCGGTAATCCCGTGAGCCTCGATCAGGTGAAGGACGGTGACCGGGTCCAGGTCACGAACGACGACCGAGTGCCCCCCGCGGGACATGCCGCACAGAGCCCAGCCGGTGCCACCGATATGGAACAACGGCATGGCCACCAACGACACGGTGTCCGCCCCGATGTGGAACACCCTGTCGGCCTCGGTCAGGATGCTCGAGATGTTCCGGCCCGAGATCATTGCCCCCTTGGGCAGGCCGGTGGTCCCCGAGGTGTAGAGCTGGGTGATCACGTCGTCAGGCCCCGGTACGAACCCCGGATCGTCTGGGTCCTCCCCGGATCGGGCCCGCCATTGACTGAGCGTGTCCAGTGCCAGCCACTCCCGAACGCTGACGGCCCCCGATCGGATCTCCTTGACGGTCCCGGCGTAGTCGGGCCCGAAGAAGCAGATGACCGCCCCCGAGTCCTCGATGATGGAGGCCATCTCGGCCGGGGCCAGGCGCCAGTTGACGGCCACACTCACTGCCCCGAGCAGTGCGCACCCGAAGAACACCTCGAAGTAGCCGATGCCGTTCCGGTCCAAGAAGGCCACCCGGTCTCCTGGGGCCACGCCGAGGTCGGCCAGGCCTTGGCTTACCTGTCTGGCCCGTAGGTAGAACTGCTCCCAAGTGAGGGTGAGGTCCTCCTCGGTCAGCATGGGCGCATCCGGGGTGGTGCCGGCCCAGGTGCGAAGCATGGTCGCAGCCGAGCGCAGCTCGGTGGTCGAAGCCCCGCCGATTTCTGCCGTCGTCATGACGACCTCCCCCCACTCCCCAGGTGTCGTCACCTTGTTGGTGACGCCGAGCTCACCACCCGTCCACGGTCATGGCCAGGTGGCCGGACTCGCCCAGGCGAGGACCGGCTACCGGATCGTAGCTCCGGGAGCCCAGGCCCAAGGCCTCCAACCATGGGCCCGCGCCCCAT
>PLSY01000190.1 GCA_003164275.1 Acidimicrobiaceae bacterium
CCGGGCCGAAGATGATGGTCTCGAGGCGGGGGGAGGCAGCACAGATCTCCTCCACGTTGATGAGTCCCCTGGTCGTCTCGATCTGTGCCTCGATGCCGATATGGCCGACCGGGAGGCCGGCCTTCTTCTCGACCTGGCTGAGCAGGAGGTCGAGGGCGATGACCTCGGCTGCACTCTGCACCTTTGGGAGCATGAGCTCGTCGAGACGCTCGCCGGCATTGGAGACGACCTCGATCACGTCACCGAAGGTCCACTCTGTATCCCAGGCGTTGATCCGCACGCAGAGGACACGGTCGTCCCAGGGCAGGTTCTTGATGGCATCGGCCACCTTGGCCCGAGCCCCCTCCTTCTCCAGGGGTGCGACCGAGTCCTCCAAGTCGAGGAAGCTCATGTCGGCGGGCACCGTGGGCGCCTTGGCCAGGAAGCGCTCGTTCGAGCCTGGCGATGACATGCACGAGCGACGAGGAAGGTTTCTTGAGCGTTCAGACATCCCTTGATGGTACGGCCCAGTGGGCGCCGCGCCCAAATGGCTCTCGGTCAGTGGCCGGACCTCGATCCGGCCACTCGTGCATCACTGCTTCGTTCTGGCCTCGTCGGTGCGGATCTGGCCCTCCAAGACGTCAGGCGTCAGCTGCTCGGAGAGCAGGCGATCGAACCGGGTGGGGTCGCCACCCACAAAGTTCCTGCACAGTGGCAGCCCCTCCACGTAGCAGGTGAGATAGGCCCGCCACGTCGGGTGGACGAGGAACTCCACGGCCTTGGCCGCACGGTCGGGCGACAGCAGGCCCCACCGGGCCACCTCGGCGATGACGGTGGCGGCGTCGGCGCCGTCCTCGTGGAGGCGGAAGGCGGCATTCTGACGCACCGCCCCCAGGGCCTCTCCTGCTTCGGCCACGGCCGCCACCACGTCGGCGTCGAACCGTATCCCGAGCGGGGCAAGGTGCCTGGCCACGATGGCCTCGGGCCGCCTGCCCATGGCCACCTCCAGACCAAGGTCGGCCAGCCCTTCGGCCAGGAGGCATTGGGGTGTCCCGACCAGAAAGATCGACTCCTCCCACCAGCGCCTCCGACGGACCAACCCGACCTCTTTGCGGGTGTGCTCGGTGTGGTGTCCGGGATAGGCCTCGTGTGCCACCAGGTGGGCCAGACTGGTGGAAAGCACCGGCAGGTCCGTGTTGATGGCCACCCGACTGTGCAAATCACCGAGGTAGTAGTTGAACCCCGACCAGGGTTGGCCGCTCACGAGCTCGAACTCGACGCTCTCGCCGTCGGGCAGCCCGAACAGGGCGTCGGTACGGGCACGCAGGTCCTCGGCCAACGAGTCGATAGCTGGTCGGAGAAGCTCGACGGGGACGGCATGGGACTCGCGCCATGCCACCAGGCGCTCGGCCAACGGACCCGACCCGGGCAGCACCTCATCGAGCCGGCGGTGGGCCGCTTGGAGGACCTCGTTGTCAACCCTGGTCGGACGCACGCCGTAACAGGCCTCCACCTCGTCGGCGTAGGAGATCGACTCCCCGGCCACTTTGCGGGCCGTGGTCAGAACGCCGACCACCTGGGCCCGGAGCCAGTGGCGCCGCGCCGGTGCTGCGCCGTCCTCGGTCGCCGCACTGGCCACTTCCGGGTCCAGGGGCTCGCCGGCATCGATGGCCGCCAGCAGGGCCCGGGCTTCTGCCACCAGCTTCTCAGGGGGCTGCACCGGTTCGGCATCGACACTGGCCTGATGCTCGGGCGGGCCGTAGTAGGCGTCGACCATGCCTTCGATGTGACGACCGAGTCGCAGCCCGAGCATCAGGTACCTCTCGACAAGGCCCGGTTCGGCGCCCACCGATCAGCCCAGAATGCGTCGGAAGAAGGCGACCGACCGGTCCCACAGCTGATTGGCCGCCTCTTCCCGGTAGACCTCGGGGCGATCCTCGTTGAAGAAGGCGTGGCCCGCACCCGGATAGTGGTGGACCTCGACCACTTTGCCCAGACTCTTCAGCTCGGATTCGAGCTCTCTTGCCTTGTCTGGTGTGAACATCTCGTCCTCCTCGGCCGCATGGACGAGGACGGCCGCCTCGAGCTCGGAGAAGTCAGGTTGGGCATCGGGCCAGGGAATGAGGCCGTAGGCGGCCACGATGGCCTTGATGGACTCGGGCCGTTGCGTCCCGAGCACGAGGGCCAGACCCCCGCCCATACAGAACCCGATGACGCCGAGCTCGCCCTTGCCCGTCCTGGAGATGAGCTCGTCCACGGCACCGCTCAGGTCCTTGGCCGCCGAGTCCATCGACATGGCCATCATCTCGGCACCGGCGTCGTCGGGCTCGCTGAGAGGCACCGTCGTCCCGTGGTAGAGGTCGGGCGCCAAGGCAGTGAATCCGGCCTCGGCGAATCGGTCACAGGTCCGTTTGATCTGGTCGACCAATCCCCACCACTCCTGGAGAACGATGATTCCGTCGGTGCCCATCGCCCCTTCTGCAGGGGTGGCGATATAGCCTTGACCGGTTCCACCGTTACTCGGATATTCCGTGATTTCACCCATGGACGACGACCCTACCTGGTGGGATCCCGTCCCCGACAGATCGGGCAAAAACGCACCCTGTGAACGTGAAATCCAACGGGAAACACGCAGGTCACGACGTTTTGGCCGATGGTCGTCCTTGTGGTGCTCGGCTGATTCGACTAAACAGTACCGGGATATGACTCACGCCGAGCAGTACTCGACGTCCGAGCCTGATGCGTCTCCTAGCCGCCGCAAAGCATCCGGAAAACGGATGGTTTCGGTAGTCGCGCTGGCCTCCGCTATCGGTATCACCACTGCGGTGATCTCGGCGTCGCCACCCGCCTCGGCAGATCAGCTCTCAGACGCCAGAGCGGAGGCCGCGGCCATCACGGCCAAGATCTCAGACACCGAGGCGCAGATCTCGACGCTGACGGGCAGAGTCGAGGCCGCCCAGTACCAGGTGAGCCAGCTGGATGGTCAGATCACGGCCAGCAAAGCCGAGATGGCAACTGATCAGGCGGCGGTGAACAAGGATCAGAGCCAACTGCGGACCCAGGCCATCTCCGACTACACCAACAGTGGCACGTCGAGCCAAGTGACCCAGATGTTCTCGTCGAGTCCGAACAGCGCCGGAATTCGCTCCGAGTATTCCTCCATCGCCAGCGGGAACGTGTCGACCACCATTGACAACCTGCACACCGCGCAGACCAAGTTGGCGGCCACTCAGGCCGCTCTCCAAGGGCAACAGACCCAGGCCACGGCTACGGCCAACACCCTGCAGAACTCTGAGAGCCAAGCCACAGCGCTGGCCAGCCAGGACAAAGCCACCTTGGAAAGCGTCGACACCAATATCCAGAACATCGTTGCCGCCCAGCAGGCAGCTGCCGCAGCGGCGGCGAAGGCGGCGGCGGCGGCGGCCTTCAACGCCCAAGTGGCCGCAGCCCAACGAATCCAGGCGGCGGCGGCGGCCCAGACGGTCAGCCGGGTCGGAACCTCGAGCGCGACCAGTGCCAGCACAGGAGGCGCCAGCGTAGGGACGGTAGCCGTCTCTGCCGCCGTACTTCCCCCTGTCGCCGCCGGCGCCTCAGGCGCCATCACGGCCGCAGAGAGCCAGATCGGCGTTCCCTACGTGTGGGGGGGCGAAAGCCCGGGCTCCGGCTTCGACTGCTCCGGCCTCGTGCAGTGGGCATGGGGAAGGGCCGGTGTCGGACTCCCTCGCACCTCGGGTGCTCAATACGCGGCGACCACCCACATCTCGGTGGCTGACCTTCAGCCCGGTGACCTCTTGTTCTACGGCCCCGGAGGATCCGAGCACGTCGCCATGTACATCGGCGGCGGATCGATGATCGAAGCGCCGGAGACCGGGGAGACCGTCCATATCACCGGCGTCCGCACCGGCGACGGCTTCGTCGGTGCCGGCCGGGTCGGCTGAGCATCCTCATCCCCAGCTGAAGAGCTGGTTCATCCCGACGGCTTCCTGGCTACACCTGGTCAAAAGCTGTGAACTCAGGGGGCGGAAGTTGTCCGACGGCGCCGCCGGCCCGGGGCCCGGGAGGTCGTGCGAACCGGAACGCGAGTGGCTCCCGGCCTGCCTGGATCACCATGGCATCGCCCGTCTGGTCACCAGCCAGTCGTTCGATCACCGCTCGTGCGACGACGTCCGCGTCGATCAGTGGAAAGCCGCTCTCTTCGAGCAGCCCCCTCGAGTCGCCGATCAGGGGCGTGTCGACGATGCTCGGGCACACCGCGTTGATGGTGATGCCGAAGACCGAGAGCTGGGGCACGAGGGAGCGAACCAGGCCGACCACCGCGTGCTTGGTCATGCAGTAGATGGGGTCGGGAGAGAAGCCAATGAGACCGGCCAGAGAGGCGGTAGCGACAATGGCGCCCCCGCCACGCTCGGCGAGGGCAGGTACGAGAGCGCGGACGCCGTAGACCACCCCATCGACGTTGACCTTCATCACCCTCTGATACCTGTCGTCGGCCAACTTGGTGATGTCCGCCTCCCCGGTCATCACACCGGCGTTGAGATGGACGAGGTCGATCCCGCCGAACCGGGCGACCACAGAACGGACGATCCCCGGCCACTGGCCCGGATCACCCACATCGGCCTGCACGGCCAGCCCACCGAGGTCAGCGGCTGCAGTCTCACCAGCCGGTGCATCGACGTCCACCACGGCGACGCGGGCGCCTGCCTCGGCCAGTCGGACGCAGGTGGCGAGGCCGATTCCCGACCCGCCTCCGGTCACGACGGCCACTTTTCCTGCCAGCGATGCCATGGTTCCCCCGGCTCTGTTCCGGCCCTCTCGCCCCTTCCCTCCAAGAGGGACGACTGATCGGGCGCCCGGCGTCAACATAGCTGGCCCCTGGTGCATACTGAGGGGGCGCCACTTGCGTCTGGGATTCGGCGCTCCTCGACCATGAGAACCTTCCTTCCATGAGACCGATCCCCGTCGCGTTCCACATCTGGTTCCTCGAGATCCACACCTACGGGATCGGCCTGGCCCTCACCTTCTGGTTCGGGCTGCGCTATACCGAGCGACGACTGCGGAGAGCCGGGTACCCATGGCAGTGGGTGACGGGGATGTTCGTCTGGGTCATCGTGGCCGCCATCGTCGGCGCCCGGGCCTTCCACGTCATCTCCAACCTCTCCTTTTACTCCCACAACCCGGGCCAGATCCTCGCCGTCTGGCAGGGGGGCCTGTCGTCGTTCGGCGGCATCATCTTCGCCGTCCCCGTGGCCATCGTGAGCACCAGGCGCCGCTGTCCCGAGCTCGCCACCCTGAGGTTCGCCGACCTCATGGCACCGGTGCTCATGGCCTGCTGGGGGATCGGTCGGCTCCTCGGGCCACAGATGATGGTGGCCGGCGGTGGCCATCCGACCAATCAGTGGTTCGGGATGTACTACGCCGGGCAGGTCGGCAAGAGACTGCCCGTGCCCATCTTCCAGTCCATCGAGGACTTCGCCATCTTCGCCATCCTGCTCCTCGTCGAACGCTGGTTGCGCAGCATCGACCCGGCCTCGGGCGAAGTCGCCGACGGAACACAAGGGGCCCCGAGGGTACTCCCGCCATCAGGCATCGTCATAGGCGTCGGCATGGTGCTCTGGGGTATCGAGCGATTCCTCGACGAGCACCTCTGGCTCGGCGAGGATGGCCATCTCGGGTCGATCTTGGTCCAGATCGCCGGAGTGGCCCTGGCTGTCTTCGGGATCGCCCTTTTGATCTCCCGCATCAAACCGCTGCAACGGTGGCGGAACGGGGAAGGGGGCGACCCGGCTCCGAGCGTCTCCATCCAGGCCGTCGACACCCTCCCCTCCGACGAGGGTGACCCAGCGCATGAACCTGTCTCGCCGCCCGCTGTGCCCTCGGCCGCCGGCCCGGCGCCCGACAACGATTGAGGGGGTCGGCTGCGACCAGGCGATGGCCTGCGGTTTTCCCCGGGTCGCCGCGCTAGTTCAGATGGCTGTCGTCGACACCGGTGGCCCCTGCCTGGCCGTTGGCTGTTTGGCCCGGTCGTCAGTGGGCGGTAGCGGACACGTGGGAGCGGCGAGGTGGCCGCGCTCTCGGGCGATGACGAAGCCGATGGCGGTGACCAAGGCGGCGATGACCGCCAGCGCCACTGCCGCCCATGAATGCGCCGTGGCCAACAGTGCCAGGGCCCCGGCGAGTTCGGTGACCACCACCACACGGCCCACAGTGGGCGCTGAGGCTGCAAACCGGCGGTGGAAGGCCCGAAGCTCCGCCGGATTCCGCACTCGATGAGTCAGCAACACAGCCAGTCCACGAAGGAGCCCAAAACCCGAGGCCACCAACAGGGCGGTCCATGGGCTGGCAGTCACTGTCCCGAGGGCGATCATCACGTAGACGGCGGCCGAGGTGATGTAGGTGGCGACCCCGCAACCGATCTGCCAGCCGAAGCCCGCCCCGTAGACCCAGGCCCTGTATTGGTCGAGCCATCGTTCGTTGACCTGGCGGCGGTGGTAGGGCAGCCGGATACCGATGACTCCGGCGTCTGACACGACAGCGACCAGGGTGACACCCAGGGCCAGCAGCCCGAGGGTCGCCGCACTTGGATGGAGCGAGCGTGCCGCAATGGCAAAGATGGCCATCGCCGCCCCGAGGCAGGCGCCGCCCACCGTCGCTCCGACCACAAACCAGGCGGATGTCATGCGATAGGAGTTGCCCTTGGCCCGCTCGCTGACCGGGGTAATGGTCGAGAGCATCGACAATCCGCACGGGGACCATGTGGAGCGCGCGGCGGCCACGATGGAGACAACGATGAAGACCGATGTGATGCAGAGTGTCATGGAGTTCCTCTCTCGGATTCCAACCGCGGTCGCCTCTCGCCTCTCGCCCCGGTCAAGGCCGCTCCCACTAGGCCGGCGATCCGAGGAAGGCGGCATCGAAGCTGAAGATGCCGCCGTCCTGAGCTACCAACCAGTACCCCTGGGTGGGAGGTGCGGCCATTCCCACGATCGGCCGGTTGAGGGCTTGGCCGCCCATGGATCCGTGGAAGGGTGCGTCGCCGAACGAGAAGATGCCGCCGTCTGCGGCGACGAACCAATAGCCTTGGCCGGTCGGTGTCGGCGCCATGCCCACAATGGGCTGATTGAGGCTCTGTCCGCCCATCGACCCGTAGAACTGGGCGTCGCCGAACGAGAAGATGCCGCCATCCGAGGCCANNGCCATGCCCACCATGGGCTTGTTCAACTGGCTCCCGCCCATCGAACCCAAAAAGGGCGCTCCGCCGAAAGCAAACATGCCCCCGTCGGCGGCCACCATGTAGTAGCCGCCGCCCGGCCGATCGGCGATGGCCACCATTGGTTTGGTCAGGGCGGCGGCGGACTCGTCGCCCGCGTTGGTGAAGTCGCCATAGGCCACGAGGCGGCCGAAGGATGTCACCATCCCGTAGCCATTTCCGTCGAGACTGGAGGAGATCCCGACCACCTGGCAGTTGGTGACCGGAGAGTCACAGGGAGCTGGCGGCGGCGAGGGAAATGCGGGTGTCCAGCATGCGGCGTTCTGCTCGGCCGTTCCGTTGTCTTGGGCGTTGGTGGTGGTGCACGAGGGGTCCACCTCCCAGGGCGGCACACAGGCCACCACTCGACAGACGATGCGGCCCATGCACGAGACGTCCTGGTTGCACTGGCCATACCGGAACTGGAAGCACCCGGTGACATACGAGTTACAGCCGTTCGGCCCGCATCCACAGGTCACGCCGTCACATCCCGGCTCACAGAAGCCGAAGCCGTTGCCGCAGCCGGTGGTGCACTGGCACTTGGCGTGGCAGTCCATGTAGTAGCGCGGACCACCGCAGTAGGTGGAGTTGTCGGCCTTCCACCACCCACCCATCACCGTGTTGGTGGGGCAGTAGTTGTAGCCGCCGTTGACCGAGCAGCAGAACTCGGTGAAGCCTGCACAGCACGTCGAACCGCAGCCGCAATTGCTGTTGCCACAAGTACAGACCAGTCCATAGGCCGTGCCCGGCTTCAGGACCAGGTCCACACCGGCCCCGATGGCCACTGCACTCCCGGCATAGGCGGAACGATTGATGAAGCTGCGTCGGGACAGTCTCGACTCGAGGAACGTCGATGCCCGCTCGACCAAGGTCGTGCTCATCGTGGACATGAGCCCTACCCCTTTCCTCGGAACGTAACCGCGGTGAGCCGGCGGGCGGCCGTTACCTCGGCTAGCACGGAGATGGCGAGGTACACGAGCCAGGCGCAAAGACTGCTCGCTATGACCAGAGGAATGCCTTTCCCCGGTTGGGCGGAAAGCACTGACGCCAGAGACCCGACCGGGCGGGCAGCGGCTACAGCGAAGGCAGAGGCTGCCAGTCCGACATTGATCACCAGGTGGACCATGGTTGCCGGGGTGTCCGGCTTCCCGAAGCACCCGCAACTGGCGATGGCCCCTCCGGTGGACCGGGCATAGGCGACCACGCCGGCAAAGGCCACATAGGAGAGGCCCACGAGACCGGCGGTGACCGTTCTCGGCACGAGCAAGGCAACGACTCCGAGGATCGCCTCCGCGACCGCACCGCACCGGATGGCTACGCGCATCCTGGCGAGTGGTAGTGGGACGATGGAGGTGAGGGCCCGGGCGGTGTCGGTCGGTCGAAATGCCTTGGCCACTCCGGCGGCTGCCAGCAGCCCACAGGCTACGAAGTACATGCCGATCAGTTCCATCGTGCCCCCGCTTGGCTCATCGGCACCGAGGCTGGACCTGCCGGCGCTGTGACGATGGAGCTGGGTTGCGCCGTCGGATTGACAGCCATGGAGCCGATCAGGCTGTTCACCCGCGGCACGAGGACGGCCCGCTGGGCGTGGCTGCCGAGCACTATGTACAAGGTGAACGGCCGACCTGCTTCGGTGAAGAACCACTGGGTGCCGGACTGCCCGCCAAGTCCCCGTCGCAACACATAGGGACGGAAGTCTCCGGCATCCAGTGATCGGGGCATCCCCTGGCGGGCGAACAGGGGCTTGCCCAGGCTCTCTGGTCCGTACTCGAACAGGGTGGCGAAGATGTCATTGCTGCCCATGAGGTTCACCGCTCCGCCGCCGAAGTCGCCGACCTCTGCGGGAAGGGCGAACGTGGAGAAATGTGCCACCGGGTAGGTGATCTCCGCGCCGATGGTCGGGCGGACAAAGATCCGGCCCTCGAATCCGTCGGGCAGTGGTGCCTCGATGCCGTAAGCCCTCAAGGTGGCCACCTTCAGCCCGCCCGGACGATCGGCGCCTGGCTCGATGTCTGATCGCCGGCCTCATTCCCCCCGTAGATGTCCTCCAGCGATGAGGGATAGAGGCTCGGATCGCCGGGGTGGACACCGGCCGCCCAGAGCTCTCGGTCGTTAGCCATCTCACGCTCAGGGCCGTCCAGCCCTTCGGCGTAGGCCCGCGACGCGGTCTGGACCCTGAACTCTTGCGTGTCGGCCTCGGCCCGTCGCACCAGCTCCACGATCTGCTCCATGTGGTTGGCCACGCCCTCGCCGATACGGCGGCCAGTCGGTCCGTCGACCAGCACGAAGAAGGGCGAGCCTGGAACTTCATAATCGCCCCAGGCGTCAGTCGACATGACGACCATCAAACCCCGCTGGCTGTGCACGGCAACCTCGGCAGGAATCTCCATCTCCGGACCCTTGGTCACGACGATCAGGCGCGTGCGGGCGGGCAGTCCGAGCCCATTTGGGTTCTGGAACGCCTCCCAGAAGCCGGCGCAGGTGGCACAGCCCGACGACAAGAAGGCCAGCAAAGTCAGGTGGTCCCCGCCGGCTACGGCCACGGCCAGCGCATCGCCGGTGGGAGTGACCCCGGCGATGGTCGGTGCAGAGGTGGAACTGCGCTCGCCGGGAAGGGGCGGCCCGAGAGTCAAGGGCACCGGCACCGAACCGGGGGACGCTGCCCCGGAATGATCGTGTCCGGTGCCGGGCTCGCCCACACCGACACCGAGCTCATGCAGTGACTTCAAGATATCGGCGTGACTACGCAGAAGCCCAGCGACCAGCACCCCGAGGAGAAGGACGACGATGCTCAGAACAATGGCGAGTGCAACCATGCAGACCTCCGGAATAGATAAGGGAGGTGACGCCAACGTGACGGCGACTCCTGTCCGAGCCTCATGCTACGGACTGGAGTACGAAAGTGGGTGCATGTCCGGTGACGTCGGACGATGCCGCCCTTCACCGAAAATCTCACGCCGTCGGAGTCATCCAGGCCTCACCCGAAAGGCAGGTATCGCGGCTTCTGAGCTGTGCCCACCCCCGGGAAGTCGGTCGGCTCGGAAGGAGCCGAGACTGGTGAATGTCCTCTCCGGTATAAAGGCAGACTGCTCGTGTGTGCTCGAAACCACACGGGCCGACTGCAGTTTCGGGACGCCGCAGGGCGCGGGCCCGCACGGCCGGCCCAGTCAAGCTGACTGGGCCGGCCGTCGTGACCACCGACGTCAGGAGCCGCCTTCCGCCTTGGCCGCTGCCGCCTTGCGGTACTCCTCCAGCTGGTCCAACAGAGGAAGTCGCTCCTGGCCGACGGTCGAATCGAGCCGAGCGGCGATCTCCTCTGGGGTCCATCGACCGTCTGCGTACATGGCCCGAACTTCCCGGGGCTGGTTCCACACGGCGATCTTCGGTCCGACGGCTGTATATACCTGACCGGTCACGTGCTTCGCCTTGTCCGACAAGAGGTAGACGACCAATGGCGCCACATCTTCGGGATCTCCCATCTCGGCCAGATCCATCGGTACGTTCTCCGACATGCGTGTCCGTGCGATCGGGGCGACGGCGTTAGCGGTGATGCCGTACCGGTTGAGCCCGGCAGCCGCAGATCGGACCAGAGAGACAATCCCTCCCTTTGCCGCCGCATAGTTCGCCTGGGCCACACTGCCGGCGAATGCGCCCGAGGTGAATGCGACAAGGGACCCACCCCCCTCTTGCTTCCTCATGATCGCCGCCGCGGCCCGGAACACGGTGAAGTGGCCCTTCAAGTGGGTCTCCACGACGGCATCCCACTCATCCTCGGACATGTTGAACAGCATGCGCTCTCGCAGGATGCCGGCGACGGCCACAACTCCGTCGATCCTCCCCCACCGCTCGATGCCGGCACCGATGATCTTCTCGCCGCCGGCGAGCGTGGTCACACTTTCGGCGATGGCCACTGCCTCACCGCCGGCGGACTCGATCTCTTTGACCAGTGCGTCGGCGACCTCACTCGTCGGGTCGCCGCCCGCCATCGACACACCGATATCGGCCACGATGACCCTGCCGCCCTCGGCGGCCACCGCCAGGGCTACGGCCCGGCCGATGCCCCGACCTGCGCCGGTGATCGCCACAACCTTGCCCTTTAGAAAGTCACTCATACCGTCTGGCTCCTCTGTCCCTTGTTTGTCCGTCGCCATCCATCGCATTGACAGGCGGTCGACGGTCCTTGTCGTCCCAGTATCCCAATGTCGGCCGTACTCGTGCGCCGACAGGATCGGCAGCTACGAGGATTGACCGGTTCTGAGAACCTGTTCTATCGTCCCCACTGGACCGACGCCAACGCCGAACGCAGGCTGGGGCACCGACATTCGGGGCGTCAGACCACATCGAGGGCCGAGGGGCCACAACGGTCGCCAGGCGGCCAGGGGGTAGCGCAGAACTATGGGCGATTTCGGATTTTGGGCGTCGGCGCACGAAAAGCCGGAGCATTTGGCGCTGGTCACCTCCGCTGATGGCGCCGAGTACACGGCGGGCGAGCTGTTGGGACGCGCCAACCAAGTGGTCCATGGCCTCCGGTCGCTCGGGCTGCGGCCCGGAGACGTTGTCGCCACCCTCTTGCCCAACGGCGTCGAGATGTTCGAGCTCTACCTCGCCGCCCTGCAGGCCGGCTGGTACCTGGTGCCGATCAATCACCATTTGGTCGGTCCCGAGGTCGCATACATCCTGAAGGACTCGGAGACAAAGGTGTTCGTCGCCCACGAGCGCTTCGCCTCCGTGGCCGAGAATGCAGCGGCGGAGGCCGAGCTTGCGGACTCTTCCCTCTACGCAGTCGGGGACATCGAGGGGTTCCGGTCCTTCGCCGCGCTTCGCGACGCCCAGCCCACCACCGACCCCGAAGATCGAACCATCGGCGATGTCATGAACTACACATCGGGCACCACCGGCAACCCGAAGGGGGTGTTCCGCCCCCTGGCCGGAGTCGCTCCCGAAGAACTTGCCCTTGGCATGTCCGGTGTCCTCTTCTTGTTCGGGATTACCCCGGAACAAGAACATGTCCACATCGTGGGCTCTCCGCTGTACCACACCGCTGTCATGCGATTCTCCGGCGCCTCGATCCACTTGGGCCAAACCGTCTTGCTCATGGACAAGTGGGATGCCGAGGAGATGCTGAGGCTCATCGAAACCTACGGTGTCACCACGTCCCACATGGTGCCGACCCAGTTCCACCGTCTCCTGGCGCTACCCGATGAGACCCGGGCGAAGTACGACGTGTCCTCCCTACAACACATGATCCATGCCGCCGCTCCTTGTCCTATCGACGTCAAGTACAAGATGATCGAGTGGTGGGGCAACGCGATCGACGAGTACTACGGCGCTTCGGAGGGTGGCGGAACTTTGGTGACGGCAGAAGAGTGGCTCCTCAAGCCCGGCACCGTCGGAAAGCCTTGGCCCATTTCGGAGATCGCCATCTTCGATGAGGTCGGCAACCAGATCGAGGAGCCCAATGTCATCGGAACCGTGTACATGTCCATGCACGCGGGCGACTTCGCCTACCACAAGGACAAAGAGAAGACGGCGAGCAACCGCATCGGCAAATGGTTCACCGTGGGCGACGTCGGCGAGATCGACGAGGACGGCTATCTGTTCCTACGTGACCGGAAGATAGACATGATCATCTCGGGCGGCGCAAACATCTATCCGGCCGAGATCGAAAATGTGCTTCTCGGCTACCCGAAGGTCGGCGACGTGGCCGTGTTCGGCATCCCCCATGACGACTGGGGTGAGGAGATCAAAGCGGTGGTCGAGCTGGATGAGGGCGTAGAGGGCTCACCCGAGCTGGCCGACGACATCATCGCCTACTGCGCCACCCGTCTGGCCAAGTTCAAGACCCCGAAATCGATCGACTTTACCGATGCCATGCCGAGGGACCCGAATGGCAAGCTGTATAAGCGCAAGCTGCGCGACCCCTACTGGGAGGGCCGGATCAAGATCTGACCGGCGAGTCGACGGCCCTCCCCGTTCAGCTGATCGGAGGGATCCCTCCGGTGCCGGCCGGCGCATCGGAAGTCGCCGCTTCGTGGCGAAGGAGTTCAAGGGTCTTGGGGTCGATGTGACCGGGGTTTGCCTCTGCGATATTCAGTAGATGTGACGGTCCGACCTCGATGAACACCCCTTCTGCCTCAGCGGTCAGTTCGCCTTGGAAGTAGATCGCAGCCCACGTGCGGATCTTCCTCCCGCTGCGACCGAGGCACCTCGCCTCGATGTGCAGGTCGGCCCTCAGTGGGGTCGGTCGTCGATACCGAATGGTGAGGGTCCCGGTCATGCCTGGGTTACCAGACACCATGTTGGCTGCCCCCATCACCTCATCGAACGTCTCGGCGATCACTCCTCCGTGGACGCATGTCGGCGGCCCCTCGTAGGGGTAGCCAAAGTTGGCCTCCCCGGCGATCTCGGCCCATCGGCCGTCAACCGCGGGGACCGCAGTGATTCGCACCGGAGGGGCGAGCGGGTTGTTCGTGCCGACGATCGGACTACTGGGGAAGAACTCCCTTTGCGGGTCACTCATGTCGGGAACGACGATCGGTCGTCTCCCGGGGCCCGCCTTCTCCCTCAGTTGCACTCCCACCCGCTCCAGCGCTTCCGCTGCGTCAGTGACGGCTTCGTCGTCGAGGACCGACGCCACGGCCATGTCGATCAACGGGCGAAGGGCTGCGGCCAGCCGCTGGCGGGGCGTCACTCGGGCCGGGTGGTCACTCTCCTGATTGCTCATCGTCTCATTGCTCATCGACGCTTGAAGTGGGCAGGCCGCTTCTCGGCGAAAGCACGTGGGCCCTCTTTGGCGTCCTCAGTGGCGAACACAGGCCAGCCCAACTCGAGCTCGATCTTCAGAGCATCCTCTTCGGGGATGCTCTCGGTGGCCCTCACCGATGCCTTGATGGCCTCAACCGCCAGGGGGCCGTTAGCCCCGATGACTTCAGCTATCTCGAGGGCCGCCTGCAGGGCGGTACCGTCGGGCACCACCCTCCCGATGAGCCCGATCTCCTTGGCCTCTCCGGCCGAAACCTCGCGAGCTGTGAGAAGGAGATCCATGGCGACGGTGAACGGGATCTGTCGGCGCAGACGCACCGTCGAGCCCCCTAGGGGGAAAAGTCCGCGCTTTGCCTCGAAGACACCGAACTTGGCACTCTCCCCGGCCACTCGGATATCGGTGGCCTGGAGGATCTCGGTGCCTCCGGCAACAGCCCAGCCTTCGACTGCTGCGATCAGTGGCTTCTTGAGGGAGTAGTGGCGCAACAGCGCCTTCCAGTGGATATCCGGATCGTCGGCCATCCGCTGCCTGGTTGCCTCCTCCACCGTCCCACCCATCGCCTTCAGGTCCATCCCGGTGCAGAAGTCGCCACCCCCACCGGTGAGGATGGCGCATCGAATCTCGTCGTTCGTGTCGATCTCCACCCATGCATCTGCCATACCGATCAACATCGAGGGCGACAGGGCGTTCTTCGCCTCTGGTCTGTTCATGGTCACCACCGCGGTGGATCCCACCCGCTCGTAGTTCAGGTGTTGGGTTCCGATCACAGCTCTCCTTCCCCCGAAGCGAGACGAAAAGGGCACTGCAGCCCCGCGCCACTGTGCCCCAAGGTTCGATCAATGAGCCAGCGGACGCCGGCCTCGACTAGAACGCATTCTACTTTTTAGTTGGATCCTTCGCCGGATTGCCAAACCACAGCTCAGCTCAGCCATCCAGCTGCCCGTGACCACTCATGCGAACACGAAATCGCCGGCGTAGGCTACCGCGCCGATCTCTACGCCCGAATAAAAGCGGCCGGGCACGACCCCGCTGGCTCCGCCAAGGAGCGCCCTTAGCCAGCGACAGGTAGATCGCCCAGTTCCTGGCGATGCTCGTCCAGCCAATACCGGGCATACGAGCACAGGGGCACCACGGTCAACCCGTCATGTTTCGCTCGGGCCACGACCGCCTCCATGAGTCGACCCGCCACCCCTCTTCCCTCGATGGGGCCTGGGACTCCGGTGTAGACGACCAACAGGCGGTCCCCCTCCAGCCGATAGCCGAGCTCCGCCAAGTGGCCGTCGACAATCGCCTCATATCGGCCGTTCTTCACATCATCCCGGATCTCGTCCATGTGGTCCCTCTCCTACCGATCGCAACAAGTACGCCTCTTCCCCCTCTACCCAAACCAAGCACCGGAAGAGACAGGCCCATTCCCAGGCGCCTCTCCGTGATTTGACCGATGGAGCGCTGCATCGCCAGTCCGTGTAACTTCCGCGCCTCGGGGTAGGGGTTGCACAAGACATGAACCCTTGGAAAGGCTAGTGAGATATGAATCGAGACAAGTTCGTAGAGCTGTTGAATGAGGACCTCAGTACCGAGTATCAATCGATCGTGCAGTACAACCTCCATATCTCGACGGTGACGGGCGCCGAGTTCGTCTCCACGACCGACGAGTTGGCCATCCACCTGACGCAAGAGGTGACGCACGCAAGGGTCCTCGCATCCCAGATCGCCTTCCTCGGGGGCGTCCCAACCACCGAGGTTCGGGCCGTGCCGCCAACGGTCGACTCTCGTGCCGCTCTGACGGCCGACCTCCAGCTCGAACGGGAGCAGTTGGAGCGCTACCGGGATCGATTCGCCCAGGCCATGGAGCTAGGCCTGGCCGACGTCGGGGAAGCCCTGCGGCCGTTGTTGGAGCAGACCCAAGAACACGTCGCTGACCTTCAGATGGCCCTCGGTCAGTAGCTCCCCGTGGCGCCTTCAGCCAATCTCTTACGTACGGCGCTCGCCTCTGGGCTCGATTCCATCGAGCGGGCCACAGGGCTGGACGGCGCGGTCGAAATGGCGCGGAGCGCAGGCCAGCGTGCCCTTGGATGGCCGCGGGTTCGAACTCTGCTGAGCGGCACAGAACTCGGTCATCCGGCCCATCCGATGCTGGTCAATCTCCCTATCGGGTTCTGGACGAGCGCCATGCTCCTCGATTTCACCGGCGTCAGCCAACGTAAGGCCGCTCGGCGCCTCGTGGGGATGGGCATCCTCACCGCTCTACCAGCCGTGGCCTCGGGGTGGTCCGATTGGCTGGATACCGAAGGAGCTGAGTCGCGAGTAGGCCTCATTCATGCCACCTCCAATGCCACCGCTCTTGGGTGTTACTCGTTGTCCTGGTGGACAAGGCGTCGGGGCGGGAACGCCGGTCAGCTCTGGGCCCTCGCTGGTGCCACCGCCGCAACCATCGGTGGTTGGCTTGGGGGCCACCTCGCCTTTGGTCTCGGTGTTGGCGTGGATACCAACGCCTTCGAGACCGGCCCCGATGAATGGACTACGGCCGACGGGCCGCTTCCGACTGAGGGGGAACTGAGTCGTCTCACTGCCGGGGGCGTTCGCCTTGTGGCCACGCGGACGGGGTCCACAGTGGAAGTCCTGGCCGACCGGTGCAGCCATCGGGGTGGACCGCTGTCTGAAGGCCAACGTCGAGGTAACTGCATCGTCTGCCCCTGGCACGGCAGTGAGTTCGATGCGGAGTCGGGGCTGCCAACCAGGGGACCGGCGACGGCCAGCCAGCCGGTCTATGCGAGTAGGCAAACGAGTGACGGCCTGGCTGTTCGTCGGAACGAGCCCCGTGCGCTCCGTCAGCGGTCGGTGCGACCCAGTCGCACGGATTAGCCCTCTTCTCGATGCCCAAGACCAGCGCGGGCCTTCTCCCCTACCGGTTCGCAGTCGACGGATCTCTCGAAGTGTTCATCGTTCATCCGGGAGGGCCATTTTGGGCGAAGAAGGACGAGCACGCCTGGTCAGTAGCCAAGGGTGAGTATGAGCCGGCGAGCGAGAGCCCAGAGGCCGCAGCGGAACGCGAGTTCACCGAGGAGACTGGCATCCCAACCCCAGAGGGTGTCAGGACCGATCTCGGCGAGATCAGGCAGAGTTCAGGCAAGCGGGTCCGAGTGTGGGCCGTCGAGACCGAGGACCTGCCAGATGGAGTCGTGATCGGCAATACCTTTGAAATGGAGTGGCCTCCCAGGTCGGGTACGACTGAGCTGTTTCCCGAGGTCGACCGTGCTGCGTGGATGACCATCCCGGAGGCCCGGGTTCGGCTTGTAGTTGCCCAGGTAGTCCTCCTCGACCGACTGCTGGCCCGGCGGGGCGTCGAGCACTAGGCGGCATCGGCTCGGGCTAGAGCCGGGGGTAAGTCCCCGGCACGACAACGACGCGTCGTTGAGCTCTGCGATCCGCTCCGGCGCCCACCACCTACACGACCCAGATCGTCAGTGGCCAATCGGTACAGCTACTGCGTACAAGGGGTCGGAATGATCGCGCCGGCCCCGCACCAGCCTGTCGGGAATGGTCGAGTACTCCCCATCGGAGAACTTCCGGATCCACTCGGTTGTGGCCACCCGATGGGAGAAGCGCCACTCCGGCCTCTCGCCGACCGGGGCGCGTAGCTCAAAGTCATCGATGAAACGGAATCCGATGGCGACGCCCGGGCGGCCGCCTTCGCTACGGGCGAAGTGCAGCGCCTCCCCATAGGTTTCACATCGCGCCGAACTGTTAGTGGGCTCACGGAACTCCACCATCATGTTCGCCGTTACGTGAAGGGTGGACTCATAGGTCTCGAGTACGTCCCAGACCCATTTGAGAGCCTCATCGATTCCCCCAGCGAATTCCCCGTGGTGCTCTTGGGCATCATCGTGATAGCACGATCGCACCAAGGCGAGGTCCATCCTGTCGATCCCGCGGCAGTAACGAAACACGACGTTTTTGATGTCTCGTTCGGCCAGCAGTAGTTCCACATCGTTCATGAGTCTGTATCCCGGGGTGACGTTGGTTGAGCCCACCATATC
Source organism: Acidimicrobiaceae bacterium (assembly GCA_003164275.1). Next base: position 18,029 of record PLSY01000190.1, read on the forward strand.
GGCTGCCCTTTCACGTCTCCTTTCCCGGTAAAGGTCATCGGCACGGCCAGCCGGGCTATGGGGTACGACCGGACTCGGGGTGCGTCACGCTGAGTCGGCCACACCGGCCCGGAGCTGAAGGGCCTGACATGGGATGCACCCTCGTCACACCGCGGTAGGCGACGACATCGAGAAAGCCGGACCCGCCACCATCGCGCCACCCTCGTGGACTACTTTTCCATCGACTCCAGCATCGCCGAGATCTGTTGATGGACCAGGTTGACGGCCTGGAGCGGGCGGATCATGACGCGAAACTCGATGATCCGCCCCTGGTCAGTGCAGCGGATGATGTCGACGCCGTTGACGTACTTGCCCTCCAGGGTCGTCTCGAACTCCAAGACTGCCGTGTCACCGGCAAGCACTGTCTTCGTATATCGAAAACTGCCATCGGATCCCGCCGCCCGATGCTCGCCTACGAACGTCCGAGCTGCGGCCGCCAAGTACATCGACGTGACCTGCTTTCCCCGCTGCGGCGTAAAGACGATCGGAGAGTAGAACACGACATCGTCATCGAGCAGCCGCTCGAGTCCCCCCGGCAACTCCCCACGCACATAGGCCATCCACTCCGACACAACGCGCTCAATCATCGCTCTCCATCTTCGTCGTGCGGCACTGGGGTGGTGATACTAGGTCCGGCCCAGCCAACGCTCCCGGCCTGTCGGCCGGAGACCCTCGAAGACTTCGTCCCGTCTTTGATCACTCGTAACCCACTAACGGATCCATCACATTCGACTGACAGGCTGCGGAATACGTGCAACCTCGTCTTCTATCGGAGTAATCATGCGCCGAACCGCCGTCGTCGTCCTTCTCGCCGTCTACACCCTGGCGTCCACTGCATCTCTGCCGGCTGCGGAAAGGTCGCTTGGACACAAAGCGATGATCACCGGCCTCATCGACAAGGGCTCCGAGTCCCCGTATCACCTCGACATGCCGTATTCAGTCGTCGACCTGGCGGGTATCTCTGGAAAGTCGCCAGCTTTCTCCGGAATAGTCGTCAATGAGACATGGGCCAGCTCGAGCCCAGCCGCGGTAGGTTCGACTTCGCCACCCTCGACGCGTCCCTCGCTACTGTCACCGCCTACAACCAAGCACGTAGTGAGGCGACGCTTGGCGTGAGGCTTCGAGTGTTCGCTGCCTACGCCGCCCCGCAATGGGCAAAGGGTCTCGATGGTGCGCCGATCACCGTGCCAGCGCACCTACCGGGCAACACCGGCGGGACTCTGGGGCAGTGGTGGAAACCGGGATATCGGTCCGCCTGGGCAGAGCTACAGCAGGCCTTGGCAGGCCGCTACGACACCAATCCCCTCGTGCGCGAGGTTGCCGTCTCGTCGTGCACGACCCTCACTGCTGAGCCTTCGTAATGGCGCCAGGCACAGTCGCGGCGGCCACTACCGACGGCTGGACGACCTCGGCCCAGCAGGCTTGCCTTGCTGGAGCCTTCTCGGACTACGCACCATGGGTCCACACCGCCATCTACTACCCGATGAACCCTCTGGCGGGGAGCCGGACGATCACCGACGAGGTGATGAGGCGGTGTGCCACCTCATCTGCCCGAGGGGCCCTGGTGCATTCTGGGCAACAACGCACTCAGTCCAGTGCCTGACACCACCGGTCGATCAGCACCTGTCTACGCGGAGGTGGACTCACTTTGGTCGGCAAGCCCTCGGGGAGCTCCAATCGCGTTCCAAATGAATGGGCCGGATCCCGCGTTGTACTGCCCATCGATCCGTATCGCGGTCCGCCACCATGCGAAGTCGGTCGAGTTGTGGCCAGCCGCAGCTGGTAGTCCGGGGTACACCAAGGTGGATACAAGAACGTTGACGGCATGGAGCAAAGCCCTGAAGACCGGGGTCCAGCCGATCTGCGCCCCGAGTTAGCAAGCCAGGTGGCCCAGTCTGGAACAATGACTCTGCGGCCGTTCTCGCTCTTGACCCAGTAGGACAGATCCAACTGCGGCAGTCACGATATGCGCATCCCTAGACTCCCAGTGTGGCCGAACACCAATATCTGCTCGACAATCAGCAGACGCAAGCCGGACAACGCTTCGACGCTCTTTCCGAGCTGTTCAATCCCTCGACCTTCCGACACATGCAATCGATTGGACTATCCCCAGGGTGGCGAGTGTGGGAGGTCGGTGCTGGCAGCACGAGTGTGCCGCAATGGATCGCCGAACAGACCGATGATTATGTCCTGGCAACCGACATAGACACCACGTGGCTGAATCGAGAGGGTGCTGAGTTCGAAGTCAAGACGCACGACATCGGATCCGGAACCCGGCCTTTGCCTGGGCGCCAGTTCGATCTTGTGCATGCACGACTGGTGCTCGTCCATGTCCCCGAACGAGCCGAGGCCCTGGCCACCATGATCGATGCCCTTAAGCCCGGCGGTTGGATCCTGTTAGAGGAGGCTGATCCAGGGCTCCAGCCACTCGTTTGTCCCGACGAATGTGGAGATGCACAGGTGCTGGCCAACAAACTGAAGTCGGCCTTTCGCTCCCTCATGGCCGACCGCGGTGTCGACCTGTCCTTCGGCCGCAAGCTGCCCAGACTGCTCAGATCTGCCGGTCTTACTGATGTCGAGGCGGACTCGTTCTTCCCCATGAGCGGATCCGCCTGCAACGAGCTCGAGCGAGCAACGATCGAACAGATCCGAGAACGCCTGGTTGCGGCCGATCTGGCCACCGATGGCGAAATTGGTCAGCATCTAGCCAATATCGCGAGCGGAGCCCTCGACCTGGCCACTTCGCCCATGGTGTCGGCTTGGGCAAGAAAGCCCGAATAGGCAAGAGGCCACCCGACTGCAGGAGCGCCCTCGGCCACATTGCCCAAAGGACCGAGGGCGACGCCAGCGTTTCAGCCGATGGCGCAGAGTCCACAGTCGAACTTCAATGGCGCTGGGATCGCCGAGCCTCAACTGGACGCACCCTGGCGATTCTGACCAGGCAGTTGTAAGTGACGAGGGCGATCGCCAAATGCATCACCATCAGGATTGTGACTGCCTCCGGCGGCTGACTTTTCCAGAGAAGCCAGACATCCGGCAGAAGTAGAAACACTGTGACGAGGACGGCCAATCTCAAAAACAGCCACCTTGGTTCTGAGCTGATCCGCGTGACCACGGGCCAGGCCGCACATGCGATCAGAACCCCAATCACAGTCAGTTTGGAGTAGTCGGAGAAGTTGAAGTGCACATAGCCCTTGGTGGACGGAAATAGAGCCGTGCCGAGCGCGACCAAGAGCGCATCTGCGATCAACGATCCGGCAATCGAGGCGACAGTTGCAATGGCGACGCTGACCCACGAAGGCTGGGCATGGCGAGGAGCCAGATCAACCCGGGAGATCGCTTGGGCTCGTTCGAGCAACGGTGAGGATTCGTTCAATGGAGGCTCCTGAATACGTGCGGGTCTTTGGAGTCTACGGATGGCACCTGACGACAGAATGAAGGCCGAGCTAGTTGGCCGCAGAGGACATGGTGATGAAGTCACGTGCCCACCATGTTTCGAAATACCGGTTGGGTGCCCCCACCATATTGGAAAGCAAGTCGGTTCCATTGGCTGGAGCAGCAACTCCTGACGGACCCGGCACGTAGGTGGCGAAGTTCACCCAGTCGGTATTGATGTCCAGCTCCATCGCTCGAACCGCTCCGGCCCGAACGAGGAGATTGGCCAGATCGGTGATATTCAACCCAGGACCTGCCACGTAGACCAGCGCCCCGTCAGCCGTGACTCCTAGGCCGGAGCGCCAGACATACACTGCATTCCCGAGCGTGGCGCCCCACTTGGTCGTGTCCGTGGCCACCAACCCGGGATTTGGTGCCCCTCCGCTGACAATAAGGTCGAGATTCTGGCGGACCGCCACCACGTCGGGAGTCATCGTGACATCCGATCCCCATGCCCCGACCGTGGCATCACCGTTGGCGTACACGACGAAGGAGGCGGCACCGGTTCTCAACGGCAGCAACTCTTTGTGGTCGGTGTAATAACCGCCGTTGGCCGCTGACATCAGGAATCCGGCGTTGAAGGCCGCAACCAAGCTGGTGGCTGCAGGAGCCGATATCGGAGCCGAGTGTGAAAATGGCCCGCCGCCGGGGATTTGGCTACCCGAATAAAGGGTGGCGTGGAGCAGCTTTGTATCCATCCAGGCCACCCCTGCCACGTAGCTGGTGTGAACCGAGTCCGGACGGAGCGTCGTCTCATAGACAGCAGGGATGCCGTCGACCGGGCGCCCAACTGCCGACCATTGTCCTTCTCCGGGAAGCGCGGGGCTGGCAAATGGGACCATCGGTGATGGCGGGACCAGATGAGGGACCTGGGAGACGATTACGGCCGGCGAGGATTTTGGTCGCTTGATGGCGTTTGCCGGAGGTCGACCGCCAACCTTCGGCTGATGGTGGCTGTACCAGACGTTCTCAATCCAGTTAATCGTCCCCGAGCCGCCGTTGCTCCGAGCCCACTCCGCCAGCCGGGCCCCGAAGGAGCTACCAAGAGCCGGGTTAGTTATTGCCCCCCCAAGCGACACCGAAAGCCAGATGAGAGCCGGAATCAGGACCGCCGCGCATATGACCAATACACGTCTGCGGCGGTATACGCGCCGTTGCTCGTCGCGTCTGAGCGTGACAGCCTGTCTGGATTCTGGGCGGACATCGGTCTGTAGCTGCTCACTCATGACGCATTCTCGACAAGGTGGAGCGCCAGGCGCGGACAGGCAGCCACGGCTCGAACAGCGTGACGATAGTTGGCCGGGGTGATATCTGACCCATCGATCAGGGGATATCCCCACCGGTCCATGGTTACTCCTTCAGGAAACAGCTCGGCGCACACGCCATGCCCGTCACAGGCGACAGGATCAATCACTAGCCGGACACGGCGTCTCATCGAGGCCCCACTGCCCGGGCAGTCGAGCGGCGCGGGCCAATGGCCGTGCGCAACCCGCTTTCCTGAAAGCCAAGAAAGCTCCCACTCTGTCGGCAAGGGCCATGCTGGAGATGCGCCTCCACGTCGCCTCCAAAGACCTTGAGTGCCGTCCGCACCATTCGGGCGACACCGTCCGGGTGCCGACAGGCTCCTCGTCCTTCCACAAGGTCGCAACGCTCCAAGATCGGCTTGACAGAACCTCGAAGGTCGGCCGGGTGGGCGGCGAGCGCTTCACATAGTAGGGCCAACTCGGACAGACCATTCACGCACGGACCGCATTGACCAGCACCCGACCGCTCCAAATACCGGACGATTGATGCCATGGCAGCCAACGGGCATGAGTCGCTCCCTAGCAAGATGGCGATGCCTGCGCCGAGGGACGACCCGACCCCACGCGCTTCGCTTTCAGAGAGAGGCAGCGCCAGGGCCGTCCGCATGCTGACCCAACCGCCGCCGTAGCCTCCGAGCAGCACTCCCCCATAGTGGACGGCCTCGGACTGAGAAAGCCCGAGCGCGTCCTCAAGTGGGCTTCCGATAGCAGACTCAATGATCCTCGGGGTCTGCCACCGACCTGTCACCGTGAGGAGCATGGTTCCAGGTGAATCGGGAGTCCCCACCGATCGGAACCAGGCCGATCCAAACCTGGCGATCAGCGCAACATGGGCCAACGTCTCGACATTTTGGACAAGTGTCGGATGTCCGTTCACTCCACGTGTCCGAATTGATCTGACACCCACGAACGAAGGCACAGCCTCACGGCCGTTGAGAGCGTTGACCACTGAGGATTCTTGGCCCGAAATGAACGCATCTGGCGCAGTTGCCACCTCAATAGGGACCGGGTCCAGGCCCAACCGAGCTCGCTGGCGAATCGCGGACTGCAGGGGGTCGACAAAACGAGCGGGGATGTACAGGACAATACGGCGGGCGCCGATGGATGAGGCAGCGACAGTCGCACCGTCCAACACCAGATGGGGTACGGATCCAAGGAGGAACGCATCCTTCGAGCTGGCCGGCTCACCCTCGGCGCCATTCGCAACTACCGTTGGTCGGGCCATTCCCTTGCTACTGACAGATCGCCATTTTGTAGCAACAGGGAACCAAGCCCCCCCGTGACCCCGAAGCCCGCTCGCCTCCACCTCGGCAAGGAACGACCGATCCAAGCTCGAGGGAGGCATCGCGCCCCACTGCGAGAGATGGCTATCGAGATCGATCGTCCGACCATGTGGGTCGATACCGGTCATGAGTCTCTGGGCCCCAATGGGCGGTGCTGGTGGCCTCCATCCTCTCTGGGTAATCATGTGTGGTCTCCCGTTGAGCTGGTCATCGAGCCGGTAATCGATCGGTCGGTTCGGTTGAGGTCGATCTCGAGTGACAGATTGATTGTGCCGAGGGGCCCGTTGAGCGATGCCTCGATGGACGAATCCGACAGCGCTGTTACAACACCGGTCTCTGAACTCCACGTAACCCGACTCGAGGCCATGCTAACGCCACCATCCACTGCTGGACCGACAAGTTGAACGGTAAGGGGGGTGTTAGACGCGCCGCTGACGATCATCGTCAGATTGACTTCCTCAGTGCCCGGGGTACTTGTTGCCCTCGTCTGGTAAGTGCCGGTCAGCGTGCCTGCAGTCGGTAGCGAGGCCGCACCCCCTGTCCTTGCCGAACTCACTGGTGATGATGCTCCGACGGACGAGGAGTTGGTTGTCTGCGCCGACGAAGTAGCGCCACTCAGCTGGCCCATCAACGCCGCCGAGGTTCCCGCACGGTGCGACCAGCCCGAACGCAGGGGGCCGACCAGGGCAAACACGGCGATGCCGATAACTCCCGCAACGCCAGCGAGCGCAAACGTCAGCCTTTTGATCGCCGAAGGGACTGGCCCAACAGCCAGGCGCCACATGGAGGCACCAAAAACGGAGGCCACGCAAAGCACCTCGACCACCAACACAATTGGAAGCCTGGTATCGGACCCTGAGCCGAGCCCGTGCAGCACGGCTATCGGCCAGCAAAGGTAAGCAAGCAAGTGAGTGTTACGCCAAGCCCGAGTACCAATGTGCTTGCGTAGAGCACTCGTCACCGCCACGGCCAAGAGCATGTCCAGAGACAACGCGCCGAATCCGACCCACAAGGTGCGATAGGCCGTTCGGAAGGGAACAACGGCATCCAAGAGTCCGATGGGAACATATCCGTCAGCGACAGTGGTGACGACGTGGATGGCGATGAAGACAAGGCAGAGCACGGACAGATTGCGGTGCACGGATTGCGAGACGAATCGCGGCCAGGCCCGCGAACTCCAACCGAGCGTGGCAACTATTCCAAGGACAACCGTCGCCGACAGCAGTACGAGCGAGACGATGCCGGATCCCCGAGTCAGATACCAGTAAGCCGTCGATCCGTGTCCGATGGTCGCTGCTGGTGCCATCAGCATCGGGCTGTGGACCCTACCGACGGGCTGGCTTCGTCAGACGGCCAGCCACCCGCGAACGACACGGTACCGTCTGTTGCCACCAGACGTCCGTGTAGCCCGCGAGACTCTATCCACCCCACTGCACTCGCGCCCATGACCACCGACGCGGTGGAAGCAGTGTTGGCCTCCACGCAGGACGCAGCGCTTACCGTGACAATGCGCCACGGACTCTCGACCGGAAGGCTCGAGGCGGGGTCGATTAGGTGGTGCACCACTTCGTCACCAACGAGCCATCGCCTCCCTGTGACGCCAGAAGTGGCCATGCCCCCTGATTGGACTGCGACGGTGACGGGAGGGCTGGTGCGGTCTAGGTCATCTTCGATCCCAATCCGGAAACCGCCGGCTGGAGGCTCGCCGGCCACGGCAACATCTCCGCCAAGTGAGACGACAACGCCACAACCGCAAGTCCGGTGAACTTCCCTCGCGATCCGATCAGCGGCGAGTGCTTTCGCGGTCGCCCCCAGGTCGAGGCGTACACCAGTAGGGACGCGCACGACCCGCCTCCGCTTGTCCAACTCGATTGACCGCCAGCCTGGTATCGGATGAGCCTCAGGGACTCGACCCGTGACCCCTGCCGCGACATCGGAGAAGTCTCGGTCGTACCCCAGGCGGCACAACGCATCCCCTACCGTCGGGTCGACAGCGCCATCTGTTGCCTCGGCAGCCGCGAGCGCCACCGTGATCGCTTCGAAGAGGCCCTCACTTACCTGCACCGGTCTTCCACCGTGAAGTCCTAACCGGTTCAACTCTGAGTCCGGTCGAAACCGACTGGCTAGAGCGTCTATCCGATTCAGTTCCTCATGGCATACTGCGACGGCCAACGTGTGAACGCGAGCATCGGTGATGACGAGATCAACGCTGCACCCCAAAGCACGAGACTGATAGGCAACAACCTGCCCGGAGGGATCCCCCATCGATCGCTAGCTCACCCTCGTTGGCACTTGGGCGGGGGCTTGCACACGGACAGGTGGCAAGGTCGTTGAAGGAGCGGGGGGGGCTGTCGCCGGTGTGGACGTCGCAGCGGTCCCACTAGCGGCTCCTGTCGATGGTGCCGTCGTGGTCGGTGCGGCGGTGGTCGGAGTCGAGGTCTGGGAACTGTTCGTCGTCGCTGGCAGAGTCGATTGGGAGGGGGCGCTCGAGTGAGTGCCTGGAAGCGCACGGCCGACATACAGGCCGAACACGGCCACTAGCGCGGTGGCGCCAGCTGCGCTCCATTTTGTGATCTGGGTGACTCTTCGAAGGGATGCATCGCGTCGCAGGCGTGCAGCTCGAGAGGAACTCGGCGTTCTCCGGTCGTTGTGGAGCATGGAATCCACTCTATGGAACGAGTCTGAAGAACAGATGAAAAATAGCTCTGTTTAGATAAGAAGTCTCGAAGAGAAGCCCTGGGTAAGCGGTCCCTCCGATCAGCCGTCGCCCGAGTGCTGTTGTCGCTTGCTCGAGGCTATTGACGGTGACAACGAACCATCCGATTCGTCCGTAGGTCCGACAGGGGCGTCACCGGTTGGAAGCGCTCGCCATGTCACTTCCAGCCGAGCCCCACCGAGGGGCGATTGGTCGATAACGAGTACTCCGTCAGTGGCTCGAACGACCGAGGCGGCGATTGAGAGTCCCAGTCCGCTACCGCCCGACTCGTCAGTTCCGCGATGGAATCTGTCGAAGACGAGGGCCTGTTGTTCGGGGGAGATTCCAGGGCCACTGTCATCCACGATCAGCTTTACGCGATTGCCCCGAAGGACTACCCGGGCGTTGACCGTGCCTCCCGGTCCTGCATATTTGCAGGCGTTGTCAACGAGGACGCCTATCAGTCGATCAATCCACTCTGGATTGGCCTGAATCCTACCCAACTGTGCGGTCTCGTCCGTGACCTGAAGGACGATGTTGCGAGCTGTCGCCACAGAATTAAATCGGCTGGCGCAGCTCAAGAGAATATCGCCTACATCCGCTTTCACCCGACCCCCTGCTCGGCGCCCATCTTCGAACCGAGCCAGCCATAGGAGGTCATCAACTATTTGTTGGAGCCTGTGAGTCTCGCCGACGATGCGTTGCAGAGTTCCCCGATACTCCTCCGTCCTCCGAGGTCGACTGAGCGCGAGTCCGATTTCGGCATCGATGACCGTCAGCGGAGTACGAAGTTCATGCGAAGCGTCAGCCGTGAACTCCTCTTGTCGGCGCCGTATTACCTCCAACGGCGCAGATGCTCGAAGGCCAATGATCAAGGATCCGCCGAAGACCACCGCCAACAGGGCGGCCCCAAACACCAACTCCGCGGCAAGGAGCGTCCTTTGAACGCGACCCACTTGCCCGATGCTCTCACCTGCGACCAACCAACCACCAGAGGCGGGGATGGCACTGAACCTAAACGTGGCCAGTCCCACATTGGCGGTTGTACTACCAGACGACCACTGCCGTACGGGAAGCACGGGGGCGCCCGTCGTGACGCTCGTCGAGGATCCCGAATGACTCACTTTCCAGACGAAGGTTGGGGCGTCGTCGACATCATGGTCCTGGTCAACGGGAGGTTGCGGAGAAGAGGCTGGGACCTCGAACGTGGGCTGGGAAGCACTCACGAGGCGGCTCGATAGCCGCACGTCCGCTTGACCGATCAGCCGGTGAACAACAAAGGCATCCAAAGCGATGATCGCAACAAGATAGGTGAAGAGAACGATGGCAGTGGCCATAAGTGCCAACCGAACGGCATGGAAACGGCGCGAACTATCGCCAGCCATGTGATGCACGAGCTTTCATTGCGCGACTATCCGATAGCCCGTGCCCCGAATGGTCTGAATTTCCGTGTTGCTCCGCCGGATCTTTGCGCGAAGGCGGCCAACGTGAACATCGATGGTGTTCGATCCAACAGCATCAGCCTCATCGCTCCAGACCTGGACCGCCATCATTTGCCGTGTCACGGCAGATGGTGCTCGGCGCAGGAGGAGTTCGAGTAGTCCCATCTCAGTGGCAGTAAGTGCAACGGGGTGGTCTCCGACGCTGACAGTACGGGACGCGGGGTCGAACTCGAGATCCCCACATGCGAGTCTCGGACCCTTTGTCATTGCAGGCCTGCGTTGGAGTGCTCGAAGTCGAGCCAACAGTTCTTCGAAATCGAAGGGCTTTACCAGATAGTCATCCGCCCCGCCGTTCAATCCCGCAATACGATCGGCCGCTGTATCACGAGCGGTCAGCATCAAAATCGGAGTATGGACCCCATAGCCGCGGGCCTGCTCAATGGTCTCGAGCCCGTTCAGCCCTGGCATACGCCAATCCACGATTGCCACGTCGTAGTCGTACGCCCTCAGATAGCTAAGCGCCTTCGCCCCGTCACCGACAGCGTCTACGACGTAAGCGCTCTCCAACAGGCCTCGCTCGAGCACGGATCTCAGGGCCACATCGTCTTCTGCCACCAGGACCCTCACAACTGCCAGCTTCCGGCACGTTGACAGTTCCACACTGTCCCAGCGTACCGAGGAATTCTGACAAACAGATGACATCTCTTGGCGGTCAGCCGTCAGTCGGGACCTCGATCGTCGACAAGCCAACCCCGTTGCCGCGCCGAAAAGCGCGTCTGCCGCTCAGATGCTCCATCGATGACAAGTTCGGGGTTCTACGGTTCTCGACTCGCAGCCTGGAGTGACCACCCGGTGGCTCGACTGTGTCACAAGTCGCGTTCAGCCCGAAGGACTCTCAGGCGATGCCAAAACAGAACGACCACAGCCATGACAGCCAGAACTGCGACCACGTACCCGGCATAGCTGAAGGCTTTCAATACGTGGTTGTAGCTGGCGCCGAGGGCGTAGCCCACGCTGCTCAGGGCGGTGCACCAGATGGCACAGCCAATGACCGTGAATACGGCGAACTTGGCGATCGACATCTCGCCCAGTCCGGCTGCGAAGGAGACGAAGGAGCGGAGCAGCGGGATGAATCGGCCGAAGAGAACGACCGGGTCACCCCGTTTGGCGAACCAAGCCTCGGCCCGGTCGAGGTCCTTGTGGGTGAGAAGGACATACTTCCCGAAGCGATCGACGAGAGGACGACCGCCGAAATAGCCGATGAGGTAGCCGGCCAGGGAGCCGAGTACTTCTGCCAGGACGGCAATCAGGATCACTACGACAAGGTTCAGATGGTGTGGCTCGTTCGGGATCTGCCCGCTGGCCAGTACACCGCCATAAATGATGGCAACCTCGGAACCGACGGGGAGGCCCATGGAAGAAATAAAACTCAACGCGAAGACCGCCACATAACCCCAGGTCTCCAAAAAGTGCTCCACGAAGTGCTCCTCGCCATTTAGTCGCCAACGGATCGAACATCTGAGCGCAGCGTCGGGGCCCCGCTTCCCTCATAATTCAGGAGATCTGGGGCATTGGAACGCTCACTGCCGTTGAGGCTAGGGAAATGGGCCTTCGAGCACATCAGCCCCGAGGATGATCTCGCACTTCGACTCAATGATGAGTTCGAGGCGAACGGCGACCTAACGGGCCGGTTTGACCAACCCGACCTGGAAAGCGAACACGGCAGCCTGTACCCGGTCCCTGACGCCCAACTTGGTAAGTATCTTGCCGACGTGGGACTTCACAGTGGCTTCGGAGACAAAGAGATGGTCAGCGATCTCGGCGTTCGAGAAGCCCTCGGCCACTTCGACGAGTACTTCTCGTTCACGTTCGGTCAGCTCGCCAAGCTCGCCACGACGCTCACCACCGGATTCGGCCGCCGGCAACTGCTCGGCAAAAGTATCCAGCAGCCGCCTGGTCACGCGCGGCGACACTACGGCATCCCCTCGGGCGACTACGTGGATGGCTCCAATCAATTCCGCCGGAGGAACGTCCTTGAGCAGAAACCCGCTTGCCCCCGCCCGGAGTCCGGCAAAGGCGTACTCGTCGAGATCGAACGTGGTGAGGATCAGGACGCGAGACGCAAATCCGCCACTGACTATCTGCGCAGTGGCCTCGATGCCGTCCGTGCCCGGCATCCGCACATCCATCAGCACGACATCGGGTTCGAGCTGCCTTGTCATGGCCACTGCCTCGTCTCCGTCTGATGCCTCACCAACGACCTCGATGTCCGCCTCCTCCTCGAGGATCATTCGGAATCCCTTCCTCAAAAGGGCCTGGTCGTCGACCAAGAGGACTCGGATGGTCATAGGTCGGCCCGCAACCGGGCCATTACCTCCCAACCTCCACCCTCTTGGGGGCCTGCAGCCAATGTGCCTCCACACAGTGCCGCGCGCTCCCGCATGCCACTCAAACCGTGACCCTCGGGCCTCGTGACAACGAGCCTGCCGTCGTCACGAATGCATACGTCAACAAACGGCCGATCGAAGGAGAGCGAGACTTGGGCGTTGGACGCCCTCTGCGTGTGTTTCAGGATATTGGTCAGCGACTCCTGCACGATTCGGAAGATCGTCAGCTCCAGTCCTGGAGGAACATTGAAGGGTGTGCCCACCTCACTGAACTGGATGTCCAGTCCCGTGGCACGCACGCCTTGGATGAGCCGGGGCAGGCCGGACAGCTGTGGCTGCGGTTCCCTCTCAGGGACGAGATTGTCGGTGCGGAGCACGCCGAGCAGTTGCCGCATATCGGTCAGCGCCAGGCGTCCCGTGGCTGACACATCAGCCATGGCCTCCTTGGCCTTACCCGGGTGGGCATCAGCGGTGGCCAGAGCACCGTCGGCGAGCGTGACCATGATTGAGACATTGTGGGCAACCACGTCGTGCATCTCTCGAGCAATCCGTGATCGCTCTGCGGCGGCCGCCAGTCTGGCCTGTTGGTCACGCTCGAACTCGAGGCGCTTTGTCCGCTCCACCAGGGAATCCATGTAGCTACGCCAGGTACGCAAGGCAAGTCCGACGAAGAGGGCGGCAGTAACCAGGCCCGTTAAGAAGACCAGCGATTTGGTGAGGTCTCCGGCCGGCACCCATCGGACCGAGGCCATGATCACGCCGACCATAAGGACGGTGGCACCCAGAAGGGCACGGCTCGGGGCTGCATGCACGGCCAGGGTGAAGAGGGCGATGAGCAGAGCCACATCGGCCGGAAGGGGCACGGCAATCAGCCATTGGACAAATGCCACGACCGCAATGACCGAGAAGACCAGTGACGGTTCGCGTCTACGCCAGATCAGCGGAACAATCAGGGCCACCTGAAACAGGGCGCTCTCAGGGCGGTGGACTCCGAATCCCCTGGGAAATGTCAGACAGACGAGGAGGAGGACAACAGCCATTCCGAAGTCGCTCAACCGCTCATGACCGTCGTCCCACGCGCGAACGCGGTCCCACCAGACACGAACGCTATCTACATGCCATTCACCGACGATCGGCCGTTCGGTTGTCGACAACGTCATTTCTCCATTGTCGCGTGCCAGTGCGGTCGCCGGCATCCGCCCTGAGGATGACCCGTGAGCTGGAGGAATCATCCTTCAGGGGGTCGACTGGACTACCGCCAGTTCTTACAGTCGTCACATGCACACAGATCGGACTGACAGGGGCTCATGACGACGACCCATGCATCGGCATTGGCTGTTGTCACGACGGGTCTTACTAAAGAATTCAGCGGACGGAGGGTCGTCGACAGGCTCGACCTCGCCATTCCAACCGGGTCGGTCTGCGGATTCGTCGGGCCGAACGGCGCAGGAAAAACGACCACCATCCGAATGCTGCTCGGTCTCATCCGCCCGACCAGCGGTGAGGGCATCGTCCTGCTGGGCGATATCCACGATCCAGCCTCGTACCTTGGCGGCGTTGGTGCCCTCATCGAGTCTCCGGCCTTCTATCCTCAGCTCAGCGGCCGGGACAATCTTTTGGTCCTGGCCCGCCTTGGTCAGCTGCCCACCTCATCCATTGGTGACGTGCTGGAGAGGGTCGGTTTGGCCGACCGAGCCAATGACCGCTTCAACCGGTACTCACTGGGCATGAAGCAGCGGCTAGGTATTGCTGCAGCCCTCTTGGCCGATCCATCGCTACTCATTCTGGACGAACCGACGAACGGCCTGGATCCGGCAGGCATCGTGGAGATGCGCAGCCTCATTCGGTCACTGGCCGATGAAGGCATGACTATCTTCGTCTCCAGCCACCTGCTCTCCGAAATCGAACACGTCTGCGATCGTGTGGTGATGATCCGCAGCGGGCGAAGCGTATTTCAGGGATCCGTCGAGGAACTCCGTAACATGAGGACCGCCGAGCTGCTGATCCGACCTCAGGACCCGCGGCAACTCGGCAGCCTGGCCAAACTGATCGCTACTCGAGGCCTAGAGGCTCAGATCGATGAAGACGGTGTTTCCGTGGTCGTAGCCGACGGCAGTCCTTGGGCCGGCGAACTCAACCGAGCTGCCCTGGAGGCAGGAATCACCATCGTGCATCTCGCTGAGCGCGAGCGGAACCTGGAAGATGCGTACTTTGCCCTCACCGGCACCCACTCGGGAGATGTTGAAGTCAACGGCGCGCTGGGAGGCATCCAGTGATCGTTGCCGCCTTCCGTAGCGAATGGGTCAAACTGAAGCGAAGGAACCTCCTAGTCGGCACCTATGTCGGTCTGGCAGTTGCCGCCTCACTGTTCGCGATCCTGCTCTTCGCCCAGGCTTCGGCCACCGGCGGTGGCGACCTCCCGAGCCTCGCACAGTTGGCACAACCCAACGGTCTAATCCACGGAGTCAATCGGGCCGCGGTCCTCCTCGGCATCGTGGCCTTCGGAATCGCTGCCACACAAATCGCCAGTGAATACAGCCTGGGGACGATCCGGCAATTGCTCGTGCGTCAACCGAGACGCCCAGTCCTGCTCGCCGGCAAGTTCTTGGCGGTGCTGACCTTCATGCTCGGCGCCGTGGTGTTCGCCTCGCTCCTGGCTACCGTGGCGGCATTCATCATGGCCCATGGCCGTCAAATACCCACGGGGGCGTGGACGTCGAGCACCGGAATCACCGACCTGATCCGGGCGCTCGGGGACCTCCTCCTGGCCACTGTGGGATTCACCACCTTCGGATTAGTTGTCGGGCTGCTGTTCCGCTCCTCAGTTACGGCCATAATCGTTGGGTTCGCCTACCTACTCCCTATCGAGAATGTCGTGACCCGCATTGTTCCCCATACTGCTGCTTGGCTCCCGGGACAGCTCCTTCAAGCCATCGCGGCCGGTGGACTCAACACGGTGGGATTCGCCCGCTCACTCGTCTTGAGCATCGTGTATCTCGCCATCGCTGTTGTCGTAGCGACAGCGGTATTCGTCCGGAAGGACGTCACAGCCTGAGTGCGAAGGATCCGGATCGCTGCCGCCCTGCCATTTCGTACGTCCCCATCCGAGTTGGAACCTTGGCCCTCGGGAGGGACCCGTCCAGGTCGGTTGAGAAGCAAGGGACGCTCCATCTCCACGCGCTGTCGAATGGCCGAAGGGAATGACTGATCTCCATGGATGACGGCGCCAAACCGATGTCCCCTTCCCCCAGCTCGCCTAGACGGAAGCACGGCAGCAGTGACGTGCCGGTACTTCGCAGGATCTTTCCTGCGCCTCGGGCAGCCAAGGTACCCGAGATCATCGCCTTATTCTGGGTGGTCAAGATCCTTACCACCGCCGGCGGTGAAGCCACCTCGGACTATTTGAAGACTTGGGGCAATATCAGGGGAGGTGGGACCGAGGTGGCTTTGTTTGTGATCGGACTTGTGCTCCAGTTCGGGACCCGACGGTACCGGGCGGCCGCCTATTGGTTCCTCGCCTACGCCATTGCCATCTTCGGCACCGGGGTGTCCGACTTCCTCCATCTCGATGTACATATCGCCTATGCCGGCACCACTATCCTGTGGGCAGTGGTTCTGACCGCCATCTTCTTGGTCTGGTACCGCATGGAGGGAACGCTGTCCATCCACAGCATCACCACCCAGCGGCGGGAGTGCTTCTACTGGGCGACGGTGTTCGCCACATTCGCCCTCGGCACCGCCCTCGGGGACTTCACCGCCACGGCTCTCGGTTTGGGCTATCTGGGCTCGGGCATCCTCTTCGGCGTGGTGATCCTTGTTCCCGCCGTGGCATGGTGGAAGCTCAGCCTGAATGGAGTGGCCGCCTTCTGGTTTGCCTATGTTGTGACCCGCCCCCTCGGCGCCTCGTTTGCCGACTACATCAGCAAACCGTCGAGCCTCAGCGGCGTCGGCTTCGGTGACGGGCCCACCGCCGTCCTGTTCACCGTGGCCGTTGCCGTGCTCGTGCTCTATCTGGCCATAGCCCGCCCGGACATCCAGCCGCCAGCAAGCTCGTTGGGCCCGTCGGATCACACCCGTCCGCGCACGTGACAACTACCTCAACCACGGTTCTCTTGCTGGCGGTCTTCGGTGCTGCCACCGTAGAAATGGTGGAAGCGCTGACCATCGTGGCTGCCGCAGGAATCGCCCGAGGATGGCGCTCGGCGCTGGAGGGCGCTGCAGCTGGCGTCGTCGTCCTGGCGGTGATTGTGTTGATAGTGGGCGTTCCCCTCATCCACTACGTCCCCATTGACGCTCTCCGAGTGGTCGTAGGGGGCCTGCTCTTGGTGCTTGGCTTGTCTTGGCTCCGCAAGGCCATCCTTCGAGCCAGCGGGTTGAAGCCACTCCACGACGAGGACGCTATCTTCGCCGCCACCAGCGACGAGCTGAACCAGGGCGGAACTCCTGGGGCTGCGACATCGAAACGTGACGGAGCGGCGTTCGTCGTCGCGTTCAAAGGCGTGTTCCTCGAGGGGACAGAGGTGGTTCTCATCGTCGTCAGTCTCGGGTCAAGTCAGCACCGACTGGGGCTGGCCGCCGGTGCCGCCGTGGCCGCCGCCGTCCTCGTGGCACTGGTAGGGGCCCTCGTGGCCAGGCAGCTGTCCGCCGTGCCGGAGAACACCATCAAACTCGGAGTTGGCGTAATGCTGACTAGCTTCGGTCTCTACTGGGTGGGAGAGGGCAGTGGTGTCGCCTGGCCTGGTGCCGATCTCGCCATCATCGGATTCATCGGAATCTTCGCCGTAGTCACCCTGCTCGCAGTTGTCTCCCTCCGACGAATGGCCCGGCCACCCTTGACTAGCAGCCAGGTGGCCGCGTGAGCCGCATCGGCCGAATAGCCAGATCCTTCGGCACCTTCTGGTGGGACTTTCTGATCGGTGACACTCCAGAGCTCTTCGTCGCCGTGATCGCCGTAGTCGTCGTCGCACTGCTCCTTCGACACCACCATCTCGCGGCGGTCATTGCACTGCCGGCCATGGTCGTCGTAAGCCTCTTGGTCAGCGTCTGGAGGGCCCGAAAGGCACCCTGAGCCCCAATGCGAAAGCGGCTACACCATGACTGCATCCGCTATCCCTAGAAGACGCTTGTTTCTTCGGAAATCTCAACGCCAAGTCGATTGCCCTGTCGGTGGCCAGCTACAGCCGATCAGAGGCCCTAGCGATGGCCACTACGGGCTTATTCAACGAGAGGGATCCTGTGGAGCCCTCGAATGCGGCATCGCCGAAAGCGAAGATGCCGCCGTCGCTGGCCA
>PLSY01000091.1 GCA_003164275.1 Acidimicrobiaceae bacterium
GGCAATCGAGGCGTCCTCGGACGCCTCGTGGCCGGCAGCTCCGGAGACGGCGAGCACGCCGGCGTTGACGAGCGGGGCGAGGGCCAAGATGGTGGCCGTCGGATAGCAGCCCGGGGCGGCGATCAAGGTGGCCCCGGCCAGCTCGTCGCGGTGCAGCTCGGGNNAGCCGGAAGTCGGCGGCCAGGTCGACAATGGTGCCGACCCGGCCGATGAGCTCGGGCACGAGATGCTGGCTCTGGCCATGGGGCAGGGCGAGGAAGACGAGGTCGAGCCCGTCCAGGGCGTCGGGCTCGGTCGGAGAGTAGGTGAGCCCCCGGTAGGCGGCAGCAAGGGAGGGAGTGTGGGCCGCCACCTCTCCCCCGGCATTGCCGAAGGCGGTGGCCACGGCCACGTCGAACGCTTCATGGGTGGCGCACAGACGGAGCAGCTCGACGCCCGCATAGCCCGACGCCCCTACGACTCCGACCTTCATTGGTTCGCGCTCATGGGAATGGCTGCCGTCTTCCTGCCAGCGGGCCGGCATCGATCTCATCTCCGGGGAGCCACCAGTATATGCATAAATACACACCAATTTGTGTATTTATGCTGACATCCACGGACAGGCCGGAAAGGACACCAGGTCGCCCCGGCCGGCCAGCCCCTGTTGGGCCCGAGCTGCGTGGGACCGAACGCCCGGCGACGCAACGGCGCCCACCCCAGAGGGCCGGGTCAGCCGGCCGGCGGTACGGCGGCCGGCTCGGTGGAGTCGGCGGCGGCCGTGGGACTCGCGGCGGCAGATGCCCGCTCTCCGGCCACCACCTGGGCCGCGCCCTGGCCGGCCACCAGCTTGGCGCTCATCTTCACGGCCTTGACCGCGCTGGTTGCCCCGGTCTGGAGCACGACGGCGATGGCCAGCAGCACGATGGCCAGCCAGAAGAAGGTGTGCGAGCCGATCATCAAGAGGGCCACCCGACCGAGGGCATACGGCGGTGAGCAGATGAGGGCCCCGATGGCCCCACCGACCGCCGAGGCGGCCAGCTTGTCCTTCGTGGAGTGCTGGACCTGCACGCCGACCAAGCGGGCCGGGACCGACACGTAGGAGACCATCATGACGGCAACGACGATGCCGAGACTCAGCCCGAACCACCGCTCGCCCCACCGGTTGGTGACCATGGTGGCGAACCCGAGGGCAACGCCGACCCCGAGTCCCCAGGCCAGGATGGTCCGCTGGTGGACCCTGGCCTCGGCGAAGGCCGGGCGGATCTGGGGCGATCCGGGCTGGGCGACGGCGAAGGCGAACACGGCGTTCAAGAAGAACGAGCCGGCGGTCAGCGCGGCGATGGCCGCCACGATGGGTATCAGCCAGGGCCCGTATAGCGGGTGGAAGCTCTTGCCATGGAGCAGGTGGGCCTTCAAGTCGACCATGGCCACCCAGATCCACATGGCCGGAAGGATCTGGACCAGCGTCAGCCGCCAGTTGACGAACAGCAGCCGCAGGCCGTGGAAGAGCATGAGAAAGGACCCGACGATGAGAGCCAAGGGGGCGAGCAGGCGGCTTCTCTGGCTCAAGGCGAGCACCGCTGACTCCACCGAGGCGTCGTCGCCGTGCTTCACTCCCTCGACCAATCGGCCGAACTGGTGGCGCGCCACCTCCCGGCGGGACTGGCCCGACCCCGGCAGCTCGCCGACCAGCGGCTCGCTCCCGTCCGGAAGTAAGGCTTCGACGCTCGGCGCTTCGGGCGCCGGCTCTCCGACCACCGCCGCCGCCGTGCCGGGAGCGATGACCGGGCTCTCGGGCATGTCGGGCTCCACGATCATCTCCACTCCGCTTCCGGCCCGAGAGGAGGAGGCGTCGGACAAGAGCTCGTCGGCCAGGGGACGGCCGACTGGCCGGTGCTTGCCGCGTGCGGCCGGTGGCTCATTGGCCCAAGGGTACTAATGCCATGGTCAGTTCCGCAGCCGGCCAACCTGGGTCCCGGCGCCCGGCTGGCACACTGGGAGGTATGCCAGCCCAGTACATCTACACCATGCGTGATCTGAAGAGGTTCTACCCGCCGGACCGGGAGGTCCTGAAGGGGATCAACCTCTCCTTCTATCCCGGAGCGAAGATCGGGGTCATCGGAGGCAACGGTTCGGGCAAGTCCTCGCTCCTGCGCATCATGGCCGGCCAGGACGACGGCTTCACCGGCGAGGCCCGGTTGACCGCCGGGTTCACCGTCGGCTTCCTCCCCCAAGAGCCCGAGCTCGATCCCGAAAAGGACGTGCTCGGCAACGTGGCCGACGGCATCGCCGAGACCAAGGCGCTGGTCGACCGGTTCAACGAGGTGTGTGCGGCCATGGGCGAGCCCGATGCCGACTTCGACAAGCTCCTCTCCGAGCAGGCCGACCTCCAGGACAAGATCGACGCCGCCGGTGCCTGGGACCTCGAGCGGACCTTCGAGATTGCCATGGACGCCCTGCGCCTGCCTCCCGGTGATGCCGATGTGACTACCTTGTCGGGTGGCGAGCGCCGTCGGGTGGCCATGTGCCGGCTCTTGCTGTCGAAGCCCGACCTGCTGCTCCTCGACGAGCCCACCAACCACCTTGACGCCGAGTCGGTGGCCTGGCTGGAGCGCACCCTGCAGGACTACCCGGGCACGGTCGTGGCCGTCACCCACGACCGCTACTTCCTCGACAACGTGGCCGG
>PLSY01000115.1 GCA_003164275.1 Acidimicrobiaceae bacterium
CGTGCCAGCCCACATCGATCTTGAGTGCGATGGCCGACGGGACCGGGTCAGGCCCGGTCATGCTCCATCCTCCGCCCAGTATGTAGAGCTTTCCGTCGGATACCTGGGCTGCGTCGCACAACATCATCGTCACTCTCACATTTGGGGAGGTTACTGGCTCAACGCCAGGCGGATCGACGGACCGCAATCGCCCAGAGAGCTTGTCGGGCGTCGTGATTCGCCAGCCATGAAGGAAGGAGCTGCGAGCAAGGCAGTAGGTCCTCCTGCACGCAATGGGAGCGGGCCCGGGGTTCGTCACCTCCGAGTCCGGCGGCACAGGGCCCCTACGACCGCCTTCCAGGCGACCGGTAGCCTGTCGCCATGGAACTACGGGGGCTCCGAGATGACGTCTACCGGCGGCCCCTGGCCACCGCACTCGACCGATTGGGCATCGGCCCGGGTTGGACCTGCGTCGACGTCGGTGCCGGAGGAGGCGACGTGACGGTGGCCTTGGCCGAGATCGTCGGCCGGGAAGGTCGGGTCTACGCCGTGGACAGCGATCCCATGGCCAGGGATGAGGTGGCCGAGGCCGCCGCCGCCCACAGCCAGGTCCTCGCCATTACCCAGGCTGGCGAGGACCTCAGGCTCCCTGAGCCTGTCGACCTGGCCTTCTGCCGCTTCCTTCTCCTCCATGTGGACGACCCGGCAGTCGTGCTGGCCCGGATGGCCGCCGCCGTCCGTCCCGGCGGATGGGTCGTCGCCCAAGAACCGATCACCTCGGCTGGCCGCATCAACGGCTCTCCATTCTCCATGCCGTCGGCCCTCCATCCCGACATCGGGGCGTTGCTGCCCTCACTGGCCAGGGACGTGGGGCTCATCACGGTCGATGCATGGGCGGAGGCGCCCGCCGGGGCCGGGCCGGGGCCGGTGGCCGACTACCTGAAGCTCCTCACCGAGGTGGATCCGGGCGACGACCCGGTCGTGCTTCCTCCCCTTGTTACCGTGGTGGCCCAAGCCCCGGGGGGCTGACCTCGCAGGGAGGCGAGCGGCGGGCCGCGACTGAGCCGGTGTGCACTTCGGTAGCCTTGATCCGTGACGAATGAAACCCTCCCCACCCCTGACCTGGCCGCTGCCCGCGAGGCTGTGTCCGTCGCCCAATCGGTGGTCGCTGCGGGCATCGCATCGCTGGCGGCTGGCGGCGGCCCCGACCAGGCCCAGGTGCTGGCGTACGACGTGGCCCACGCCGCTGCCGCGGTACGGACCGCAGAGGCCGTGCTCACCTACGGGGCCGAGGGCGACACCGAGGCCCGCATCGCCTGCGCCTTCGTAGCCGATGCCGTGGCCGACCTGGCGGTCCGTACGATCGGACGGAGCCGTGAGTGGGGGGTCCCCATCGACTGGATGGGGCCGGCCGAGGAGTTCGTGGCCACCTTCAAATCCCCTGCGTTCCTGGCCTCGTTGGCCGACCAACAGGGCGACCGCCACCTCGACGCCGACTTCGAGCTGGTGCGCGAGACCTTCCATCGATTCGCCGACCAGGTGATTCGGCCGAGGGCCGAGCACATCCATCGGGCCAACACTGACATCCCAGAGGAGATCATCTCGGGCATGGCCGACATGGGTGGCTTCGGCATGTCGGTTCCCGAGGAGTACGGCGGCTTCGCCACCGGCGGGGAAGCTGACTACCTGGGCATGGTGGTGGCCACCGAAGAGCTGTCATGGGGCTCCCTCGGCGCCGGCGGATCGCTCATCACCAGGCCGGAGATCCTCACGAGGGCCATCGTCCATGGCGGGACCGAGGAGCAAAAGCAGTACTGGCTGCCCCGTCTAGCCAGTGCCGAGACCATGGGGGCAGTGGCAGTCACCGAGCCCGACTTCGGCTCCGACGTGGCCGGCGTGGTGACTGCCGCCGTGCCGACCGAGGGCGGCTGGCTCATCAACGGTGTGAAGACCTGGTGCACGTTCGCGGCGCGGGCCNNCTGGTGCACGTTCGCGGCGCGGGCCGACGTCCTCATGCTCTTGGCCCGCACCGATCCCGACAAGGCGAAGGCCCACCGCGGGCTCTCCCTCTTCTTGGTGGAGAAGCCCCAGGCCGAGGGGCACGGCTTCCTCTTCACCCAGGAGCCCGGGGCGGGCGGGCGGCCTCAGGGCTCATCGGGACGGATGGAGGGTCGGGCCATTGACACCCTCGGCTACCGGGGCATGCACTCCTATGAGGTGGCCTTCGAGAACTGGTTCGTGCCGGACTCCAACCTGGTCGGCGGTGAGGACGGGTTGGGCAAGGGCTTTTACCTGCAGATGCAGGGCTTCGAGAACGGTCGGCTGCAGACTGCGGCCAGGGCCATCGGTGTCATGCAGGCGTCCTATGAGGCCGCCCTCGACTACGCCCGCAACCGGGTGGTGTTTGGGGCGCCGATCATCGACTACCAGCTGACGCAGGCCAAGCTGGGCCGCATGGCCGTTCTCATCCAGGCCACCCGTCAGTTCTCCTACGAGGTGGCGCGCTTGATGTCCAAGGGGGAGGGCACCCTCGAGGCCTCGATGATCAAGGCCTACGTGTGCCGGGCGGCCGAGTGGGTGACCCGCGAGGCACTCCAGATCCACGGCGGCATGGGCTACGNNTGCTCTCCATCTTCGAGGGGGCCGATGAGACACTGGCTCTCAAGGTCATTGCCCGGGGCCTGCTCCGAGACGCCGCGAAGTAGGTTCTCCGAGAGCAGCGTCTCGCTACGCGCGGCTCGGGTCAGACGACGGGCTGGTGTTCAGTCGGCTGACCGGGTGAGTCCGGCCCGCTCGCCCCGGGTCACGAACTTNNGAGGCCTCGTCGATCATCTCGTCTCCGAACATGACGGCGCCCGATCGGTCGTCCTCTGTCGCCTTGCGGTAGGCATCGAGGATGCTCCAGGCCTTGTCGAACTGTTCTTGGGTCGGAGAGTAGACCTCGTTCAGCACGCCGACCTGGTCCGGGGTGAGCGCCCACTTCCCGT
>PLSY01000179.1 GCA_003164275.1 Acidimicrobiaceae bacterium
ACTGTAGAGATGAGCGGGGACGACGCAGATAGCGGCGATGAGCTGAGCGCTCGTACGAATCCCGATAATCCGGACCCCAGGGTCGCTTGTGCGATCCTGCTGGACACGTCGAGTTCAATGGCCGGCGAGCCGATCCGCTTGCTCAACGAAGGTTTTGCGCTCTTCTGCGACGAGATCAAGAAAGATGCCCTCGCCAAGAAGCGAACCGAAGTGGTCGTCATCACGTTCGGCGGCACACCACACGTGGAGATCCCGTTCACCGAGGGCCGAGACCTCGAGGCTCGGCAGTTCGTCGATGGAGGCGGAACGCCACTTGGTGGGGCAGTCAATCTTGCGCTCGATGAACTCGAAGCGCAGAAGAAGGCCTACAAGTTGAATGGGCTGGAGTATCTGAGGCCTTGGCTCTTCGTGCTCTCCGACGGTCAGCCGACGGACAATGAGGTGTTCGACACTGCGGTCGGCAGGATCAGTGCCGCAGTGGACGCAAAGGGAGTATCGAGCTTCGCCATCGGCATCGGCGATGGGGCGGATATGGCTGAGTTGAAGAAGCTCTCCCCTGGGCGGGATGCGATCAAACTCCAAGGCCTCAGCTTCAGGGAGTTCTTCCTCTGGCTGTCCGCATCGATGAGCGTGGTCTCCAACTCGGTCAACGCCGGGACCACGGTGCAATCGGGCGGGCAGCTCGAACCAGAGGCCGAACAGCGGGCACTTCCGTCGCCACAAGGTTGGGCGGCATGGTAGGCGTGGCCCGGACCTGAGCCGGAACGAAATGTCGAGCTGGACCATCATCGGGAACTCGGTGGCGGGCGTTTCTCATGTATCCAGGGGTCGGGGATGCGAGGACTCCCACGGGTGGTCCCAACGCAGCGGAGTCGTGTGCCTTGTGGTGGCAGATGGTGCCGGTTCCCAGGAGAACTCTGCGATCGGATCGGAGGCGGCCGTTCGAGCCTCGCTCGAGTGGGCCAACATGCTCGGTGCGGACTCTGCACTCCCGCTCGACATGCGCCAGTGCTTCGAATCTGCGCTCGAATCCGTTGTGAAGCATGCCGAGGACGAAGATGTCGATACCTCGACATTGGCCACCACGCTCGGAGTGGTCGTGATCCGAGGAGGGCGGCTCCACGTCGGCCAGGTTGGTGACACCATCGTGATCGTGCGTCAGGACGACGGAACACTGGAGACGGTGTCACCAGCGGAAAAGTTCGAGTATGTGAACGAGACTGTGTTCATCACCTCTGAGACAGCGTTCGACCATTTGCGGCTGGCCGAAATGGACGCTGAGCGGGTGACTGGGGTCGCACTCTCCACCGATGGACTGAGATTCAAGATCCTCAGTGATTTGGAAGCATACGTGCCGTACGAACCGTTCTTCGAGGACGTGTTCACCTATGCGGCCGGAGGCCGGGCATCCAATACGGCCGTTGCGAAGTTCCTGGACGGCCTCGACGACCAAAGCGGAGACGACAAGACGCTCGTAGTGGCGACGCTCCGTGCTGGTGTGGATGTCGCAACGGATACGGAAGTCGTCGGGCCAGCGGTCCGAATAGTTGAGCCGAACGAACCAGCACCCTCGAGTGCATCCGTGTCGAGCCCAGCTGAGGATCCGTCGGGTGAGGTGACCAACGACCCGTTGCCATCGGAGGACACTCAGAATGCTGACGATCCTGCCATCGAGGTCCCAGATCGCGATGGCACGGATGCCGGCTGAACCGGCGCCGTCGAACGGGTAGCAGCGCTCATGGCGTCCACCCGAGGATTTGTCAACGTGCCAGTCGAATGGCTCGAGCTCGACCCGGCGACATCATCAGGCCCGGGCCACTACTCGCCCGAGCAGTATCGGCAGTTTATGGAACATGTGCCAGAGATTCATGAGCGCCTACTTGCCGGGCAGACCGATCAGGAGTTCCACCACATGATGGAGTCACCTGCGAACCAGGAGGAACGCCAGATCGGCGAGACCTATCGGAATCTGTTCACAGATTCGGCGTCGGCGGAACCTCTGCGTGCCACATTCGTGGACGGTCAGGGCCTAATCGTGGACAAGGGCCAGCACCGCGTAATCGCGGCGCGCGAGCTGCAACTGCCCAGTGTTCCGGTCCAAGTGCAGACGTCTGATCCGGCGTCCTTCTACCGAATCCGTGCTGCCGCCGAGGAACAACTGTCGCGGACATCACCAGACCAGGCTCATCTTGTCGACATCTACCGGGAGTACGACAAGCACCTCGTGCCGGACCGGGCGCCGATTCCTTCACCGGAGCGTCGACTCGGACCAGAGCGGCTGGAGATCGCGCGCGAACGCGGGTGGAGTCCCATGGAGCGGGAGCGCTAGTCGGTGGGGCTGCTCGCCGATGCTGGACACGTCTTCTACAAGGCGACTGCAGCGGCAACGCGCGGAGCGATGCGCACTGCCCGGTCCGGCTCCCAACAGCTGACGATGTCTCGAGCCGCTCGGAGGGCGTCGTCCGGCATCTTGGGCCCCGGCGATCCCGACCCTCCGGCAGTCAGTGGTCTCGACTTCTACGACTACCGGGGTGTGGCGACGGGGAGGGAGCTGTCCCCCTTGGAAGGCATGCCATTCAGCCTCGGTCGCTACTTGGACGTCCGGAAGGGACCGGAATACGAGATCGGATTGCCGATCGAGGTCCTGTACCGCCACGCGGCGGTCATCGGGCCCACGGGAAGCGGAAAGACCAAGAGCGTCATCGTGCCGTGGATAGCCGCCGCCCTCCGGGCCGGCGCGTGCGTCGTCGCGATCGACATCGGCGGCGATCTCCTCGATGACCTGGCCCGCCACCGGTCCCAAACCGGTGCACTCGGAGCACGAGTTGCAAAGTGGGACTACAGCGACCCCGATGCGTCTGTGAGTTGGAACTGGATCGGCCAACTCGACACCGACGAGGCCACGGTGGCGGCCGTGGACGCGATCCACGGACGCCAGTCGCCGGATGATCCTCAGCCATACTTCCATCAGCGAGATGCGCGGCTGCTCCGGGGAGTCATCGAGTTGGCTCGGGATTTCGTGCCGAATCCAAATGGGCGTGATCTGCTCGAGATCGTGCGTGACCAGACCAGACTCCAGGGGCTCGTGAATGCCCATCCCGGCCACCCCGGCGCCAAGCGGATGGTGGACATCGTCGGAACGTCCCAGAACTACCTCCAGATCGTGAGTGGGGTGATCAATGACCTGGAGATCTGGGAGAACGACGGCTTGGAGGAAATCACCAAGGTTCCTCAGCTCGATCTCGACCAACTGTTCGACGGTCCAAATCTGCTGGTCATCGGTGCTCCCATCCAGGGTGGTCGGATCAGCGAAGCAGCCTCCAGTCTGATCTTGTCCCAGATCATCAACCGTCTTTATCGTCGTTTCACGACGGACTCGGGAAGACACGTCTTCCTGATGATCGACGAGGCCGCTCGCCTGGCGAATCGGCTGGACTACGAGGAGCTGCTCTCGGTATCTCGTCGAGCACGCGTGTCAGTGGTGCTTGCCACGCAGGACGTCGCGCAGTTCGCCGATCGGGACAAGCG
>PLSY01000222.1:0-63005 GCA_003164275.1 Acidimicrobiaceae bacterium
GACCTACCGGGTCACTACAGCTAGCCGGCGGCCGTGGTGGTGGTCGAGCTCGACGAGGCGCTGGTCGTAGTGGTCGTGGTGGTCGGCGGCGCCGTGGTCGTCGTCGTCGCCGGTGGCCCGGCGGACACGACGATGTTGACCGAGCTGTTCGGAGCGACCGACGCCCCGGTGGCCGGGCTCGACGAGATGACAACCCCTGCCGGTTGTGTGGTCGACGACAGGCTGGAGACCACGCCGATCTGGAGGTTGGCCTGGCCGAGGGTCTGACCGGCCTGGGCCTGGGTCAGTCCGACCAGCGAGGGGACCCTGACGTTGGCCGGGCCGGTCGAGACGGTCAGGTTGACGGCACTCCCCTGGTCGACCATGGAGCCGATGGTCGGGCTGGAGGCGAGCACAGTTCCGCTCACCGCGTTGTTGATCTCAGGACTGACGGTGTAGGTCAGGCTGTGGGCCCGCAGGATGGCCTCGGCATTGGCCACGGTGGTGTTGGTGATGCCGGCCGGGACGGCCACCTGCTTCACCGGTGCGGGGACGGCCACCTGCAGCGTGACCGTGTCGCCCTTTTTCACTAGGGCGTTGGGGCCGGGATTGGTGGAGATGACCGTGCCCTTGGCATCGCTCGACACCTGGTTGTGGGTCGCCACCACCAGGCCGTCGTTGACCAGCTTCTTCGTGGCCGGCGCCACCTGCTGGCCGACCACCGAGGGAAGGTTGAACGAGGCGCTGCCACCCAGGTAGCCGAGATTGCGGAGCAGGAAGAACCCGGCCAGCAGCAGCAGCAGCAGCAGGATGGCGAGGACGATGGCATAGGTCCGGGTCCGGTTGGAGCTCTTCTCCTCGTCGTCGTCGTCGAGGTCCGTATCGACGACCGACGGCGGGGGCGGGGTCGATCCGATGGCCTGGGTGGCGTCCATGCCCCTGGCGCTGGCCACGACAGCGGTGGTGCCGGCTGCCGCAAGCAACTCGGTGGCGTCGTCCATGGCGAGGACGGTCCGACCTTCGTTGAAGCGGACGAGATCGGCCCGGAGGTCCTCGGCGGTGGCGTAGCGGTTGGCCGGGTCCTTGGCCATGGCCTTCAAGATGATGGCCTCGAAGGTCTCGGGGATGGAGGGATTGAGCTCGCGGGGGGCCGGCGGGTGGTCCCGGACATGCTTTGAGGCCACCGCCACCGGCGTGTCGCCGAGGAATGGCGGCCGGCCCGTCGACATCTCGAAGAGGACGACACCGAGTGAGTAGATGTCGCTGCGCGCATCGACGCCTATGCCCTCGGCCTGCTCAGGCGAGAAGTAGGTGGCGGTACCCATGACCGCGCCGGTCTGGGTCAGGCTCTCTTCGGTGTTGATGGCCCGGGCGATGCCGAAGTCGGTCACCTTGACCTGGCCCTCGTCTGTGATGAGGACGTTGCCCGGTTTGACGTCCCGGTGGATCACGCCGTGCTTGTGGGCGTACCCGAGGGCGGCCGCCACATGGGCCCCGACATCGGCGCAGCGCTCCGGTGATAGGGGTCCGGCCGTCTTCAGGATCGACGACAGGGGCCGACCGTCGATGAACTCCATCACGATGAAGTAGGTGCCCGTGTCCTCACCCCAGTCGAACACCGGCACGATATTCGGATGGCTGAGATTGGCGGCCGCCTGGGCCTCCCGGCGGAACCTCTCGACGAAGGAACGGTCGACGGAGAGCTCAGGGAACAGCACCTTGAGGGCCACCGGACGGTCGAGGAGGCGGTCGCGAGCGCGGTACACCTCCGCCATGCCACCACGGGCTATGAGGTGGTTCAGTTCGTAACGCTCTGAGAAGACACGTGGCGTTTGGGACGGGTCCATGTGGGTCAAAGCCTATTCCTGCGTTCGCTCGGGTTCGGGATACTCGCAAATATGTGCTGGTTCACTGCCTTGGAGAGCTGTCGACCGACCGGGCGACCGCACAGGGCGGTCGTCACGGCGTCTCGGCCAGGGCATCGCCGAGGATGGTCTTCGCCGGGGGGCCGGAGACTTTGGCACCGGTGTCGCTGCCCGGTTGGTTGGGCACCACGACGGCCACGGCCACCTTGGGATTATCGGCCGGGGCGAAGGCAATCATCCAATCGTTGGTCAGCGTGGCGTTGGGCCCGGTCTCAGCCGTTCCCGTCTTGGCCGCCACCTTCCAGGCCGCCGGGAAGACCCCTGCGGCGGTGCCCGAGGTCACGACGGCCTGCATGAGCGAGTTGACGGCGGTGGCCGTGGTGGAGCTGGTCGCCGTCAACCAGGGCTTCGGGGTGTAGGTCTCGACGAGGTTCCCCTGCGAGTCCCGGATCT
Organism: Acidimicrobiaceae bacterium; assembly: GCA_003164275.1. The sequence continues at coordinate 2,298 of PLSY01000222.1, forward strand.
GGGACATCACATGCGGGGTCATGATGACGCCCCCGTTGGCGATGCCGTCAGCCACCAGGGCCATCTGCAGGGCCGTCGCCGTCACGTCCTGCTGCCCGAAGGCCGAGTAGGCCTGTGACGGGGCGTTGTCGGTCAACTGGGCGATGGTCGGGAAGTTCGACACGCCCACCCCGGGCAGGTCGAGGGGGATGTGCTGGTTGAACCCGAAGGCTTGCGCCTCCGTCGTCAGGTTCGTGGCCCCGAGGGCCATCCCGAGCTGGGCGAAGGCCGTGTCGCACGACGCGGGAAGGGTGGTGGTGAGGACTCCGCCACACTGCTCGGGGCCGTTCGGCCCGTTGTGGCCGTAGTTGCACAGCTGTTTGTCCGACTGCGGGAGCGGGATGCACCCGACCACCGGGTAGTTGACGTTGGCCAGGGCCGGCTGGCGGTCGTAGACGGCCGCCGAGGTGACGGTCTTGAAGGTGGAGCCGGGGAGAAATCCGAACTGGAACGTGCGAGACACGAGCGGGCTCTGGTCGCTCGACGGGTCGAGATCGTTCCAGGTCGTCTTCTCCACAGTGGTGTCGGGCGACACCAGTCCGGCCGGGTTGTAGGTCGGATTGGAGTACATGGCCTCGACGGCCCCGGTCTTCACGTTCAGCACCACCGCTCCCGCCTCGGGGGCCTGGCCATTGGCGTCGGTAGCGTCCACCGCGGCTGCCACCTGACTCTGCAGCTGGGTGTTGATGGTCAACGTCACGTTGTCGGTGCCTGTGCGGTTGACCAGTAGGTCGCGCAAGGTCTTGGCCGGCCTGGTGTGGGACTCAAGGAACGAGTTGTACTCATCTTCGATGCCTGTCCTCCCGTAAATCGGCGAGTCGAAGCCGACGATCTGGGAGAAGAGCACCGCGGTGTTCGGGTTGTAGACCCGCTTGTACTTGTAGACGTTGTCCGGAGTCGCCTCTGACGTGGCCAGGGTCACGCCATCGGCCGAGAGGATGTCGCCCCGGGGCTGGCTGCGGGAGACGGCCAGCACATGGGGATTGTTCGGGTTGTTGGCGAGGGAGCTGGCCCTGAAAATCTGGATGTTGTTCAGCTGGATGAACAGCGCCACGAAGCACAGCAGCATGAACACGCCGAGTCGCCTGATGCGCCGCTCCATCAGGGTGCCTTCGTCGTAGTCGTCACCGGTGCGGTGGTGGGGGTGTTGGCCGCCGTGGTCGAAGTTGCCGTGGACGGAATGGTGGTCGCCGTCGAGGTGCAGGCAGGCGACGCCGGGTCCGTCTGGCAGGTTTTGGTGTTGACGAGGTTGGACACGTAGTCGCGGGCGGCGGCGACCGATGACTCCTCGACCCCGGAGTTGAGGGCGACCAGGTAGGTGAACGGCACGTCAGCGGTCGTCACTCCGGTCCGCTCCACCTCTTGGGGGTGATACCAGAGGAATCCGCCGATCCGACCCTGGTAGATGACCAGCTCGTTGTTGTTGACGGCGACGAAATATGAGTTGGTGTCGTACCAGCGGACGGCAAAGAGGGCACCGGCCACCAGGGCCGCCACCAAGATGATGAAAATGAGGGTGCGAATGGTGATGAGGCGGCGTCCCCGGGCCATCCGACGTTCTCGCCGCTTGGCCCGGCGACGCTCCCGCCGTCCCGGCTGGACCTCTTCGACCACCGACCCCGCGTAGGGCTCGGCGGCGTCGACCGTGTCGTAGTCCGGGCCGGGGGGGATGGCGAAATCAGCGTTGACCGCATCGATGGTCGCCTCGGCGGACTCCTCGTCGTCATCGTCGCCAACCACGACATCGACCACGACGACCGTGATGTTGTCGCTCCCCCCGTGGGTGCGGGCCGCCTGGACGAGCAGCTCGGCGGCCCGCTTGGGATCGCCGACCGAGGACAGGACCTCGCTGATCTGACTCGGGCCGAGCTCGTTGGTCAGGCCGTCGGAGCACAGGAGGTAGCGGTCGCCGCGCACCGGCTGGATCCGCCAGATGTCGACGGCGACGTCGGTCGACACCCCGAGCGCCCTTGTCAGAATGTGGCGGTGGGGATGGACGGCCGCCTCGTCCTCGGTCAGCTCACCGGTCCGGACCATCTCCTCGGCCAGGGAGTGGTCGGTGGTGATCTGGTTGATCTCGCCGTCGTGGAACCGGTACGAGCGCGAGTCGCCGACGTTGACGAGGGCCAGAACGTCGTGTCCATCTTCGTTGACCAGGGCCAACGCCGTGAGAGTGGTCCCCATGCCCCGCAGTTCGGGGTTCTCCTGGCTGTGCTGCCACACGACCGCATTGGCCTCGGTGACAGCCTCGGAGAGCCCCGAGCCGGTCGGCTGGCGGGAGAAGGCGGCGGCCAGGGCGTCGGCGGCCAGTCGCGAGGCGACCTCGCCCCCGGCGTGGCCGCCCATCCCGTCGGCCACGGCGAACAGCGTCGAGGTCTCGACGGCCAGGTCCTGGTTGACCGACCGGACGAGCCCGGTGTCGGTCGCCGACCCAGATCGGAGCAGCGTCATCTCACTTCCCGACTTCGAAGACGGTGCCGCCCACTTGCAAGAGATCACCCTTCTGCAGGCGGGTCCGCTCGCCGATCCGCACGGTGTTCACCCACGTGCCGTTGGTGGAGCCGAGGTCCTCGGCCCACACTTCACCGTCCAGGCGGAACAGGCGGGCGTGGAGGTTGGACGAATAGGTGTCGTAGTCGATGGGGATGCCGCAACCGGGTGCCCGACCGACGGTGATTTCGTCGCCGATGTCAAAGGACCTGCCGGCCTGGTCGTCCGGCCTGATGATGTGGAGGCGGAGGGACTTGACCCGGCGGACCTTTCCGTCGACCACCGGGTCGGCGTCACGTTTGCGGCGTCGTTTGCGCTTGATGGGACGGACTTCAACCCAGACGGCTCGGACCACCCACATGAAGAACAGCCACAACAGGATGATGACGCCGTACTCCAGAGCACGGAGGACCGGGGTGTTATCTGTCGGTCCGGGGAGAGAAACCAGTAGCAGATGCATGTGCGCTAAAGGCCGACCGTCACGAAGTTTCGAACCGGAGGACGGTCGTGCCGATCACGATCTGATCACCGTCAGCCAGTTTCCGTTCGCGCACGGTTGCCCCGTTGACCCGTGTGCCGTTGGTCGAGTTCAGATCGACCACGACGACGTCGTTGCCCACGCGGCGGATCTCCGCATGGCGACGGCTGGCATTGGGGTCAGTGACCATCACCGCGCTCTCGGGCAACCGCCCGATGGTGATGGGCTCAGGACCGAGGACCACGCGCTCCCCATCAGCGAGCACCACCGAGGCGACAGGCAGCCCGGCCGGGCCCTCGTGGACCTCGGACATGACGACGAAGCGGCCCCGGCGCTGGCGGGTGTCCTCCATGATCGACACCGTGACCGGGCCGACGAAGACGTAGTCCTCGGTGCGGGCGTGCTCGCGGGCTGCCTCTTCCAACTCGCGGACCAGCGCATCGAGAAAGCTCTCGAACCGGTCGAAGTCGGTCGTCGAGATGTGGATGAAGAACGCATTGGGCGCGATGAGTCCATGGACGCCCAGGCGACGCTGGAGGTCCATCTCTCTTGTCAGTCGGCGACCGATCTCTACCGGGTGAAGCTCACCACGGAAGACCTTGGAGAGCGTGCCGTCGACCATGCGCTCGAGGCGCCCTTCGAACTTCTGGAGTCCCATGCTGGGGTCAGCCTACCGGTGCCAACCCCTCAATAGGGGGTACCCACGGCCGAAGTCGTCGCCCCGGACGCCCGTGCTTCCAGACAAAGGACGCATCGGCTCATCTGGCCTTGGCGTGAACAACTCGATTCCAACTTCAGGTAGCCTCTAGCGGTCGCTCGGGCGAGTGGCGGAANNGACGCGCAGGATTCAGGTTCCTGTGTCCGAAAGGATGTGGGGGTTCAAGTCCCCCCTCGCCCACGGAGGTGTGGATCTCAGTCCACACCTTTTCCCGCACGCTCGTCGGCACTTTCGATCAGGGAACTGGGGAGGATCTGGGAACCGGGGCTGAACCGAACCGCCTCGGGCTGACCCCGGCTCATCCATCGCTGGGTCCCGCTGATTCGTCTCTGGCCCCCACTGACCCATTCGGGTCATCCATAGACCGGCCACCACACTGTCGCGGGCAAATGCGAAGGGACCGGGCCACTGGCGTGGGAGTCAGGGACGCCGGTTATGGCCAGGTCGAAAACCGCTACCACTTGTCGACCAAACCACGGAGTTGCCAGCTTCAACTCGTCGAAACGGCCCCGCAAGCCCCTGAAGGGCGTCGGTCAATGGGCAGCGAGCGACCTCTCGCATTCTCGTGGCTGACCGGAGCCAGGGGAAGGTTATGCGGGTGATCATCTCCCACTGATCGCACGCTGCAATTCCAGACCAGTTCTCGACACGGACAGGCTCCTCATGTTCTGGGCGACGAGCTGGTTGTACTCCAGGCTGAACGCCGGATAGGAGCTTGCTTCGAGCTCGGGCGACCAGGTCAGGTACCCAAAGAATGCCCTCGCCCCGTCGAAGAACGACACGTAGTCGAATTCCCGCGTTCGCACGTAACTCACCATCGCAGAGAGATAATCCACGTCGAGAGGCTCCCAGAAGCTGTAGCTCTTGACCTTCAGCTCCTCAGGCGCTCCCTGTGGGCCGGCTCCAGCAGCTTCTGCAGCCGTGGGCTTGTCGAGCCACGTTTCATCCATGACGAGCCTCTTGTGGGCCGACTTGGCGGCGGCCACGTCGGTGTTCAGGTTGGCTACTTGAGCCTGCCCGAGGGGATAGACGTGCACGCTGAGGTAGTCAATCGACGTCTCAGTCACCAACGCGTGATCGATGGCAGGGGTCGTCCACGTTCCGGTCCCCGCACCGACAAGGGTGTCATCCCGGTTGAGCCCCCTGAGCTCGTCGTTCACGACCTGGACGGAAGCGGCGGGAGTGTTGAGATCGATGCCGAGCGTGGCGGAGAACGTGTCGGTCTCGTCCAAGATCGTTAGGTACTTCGGGTGGAGGTTGTCGATGATGAGCTGTGCCTGCGCGTGCTGTTCGGCGGCATAGGTGTCGATGGTGAGGCCGGCATAGCTAATCGATAGCGATGTGAGCGGGGTACCCGAGAAGATCGGGTTCTCCTCCACTGAAAGCACCATGTGGTGCGCTCGCACCAGCTCGGCTACCCGCTCATAGAAGCTCAGATACCCCGAGCTTCTCGATGTGGTCGCCAACAGGAGGGGGAACGAGACGTCGACAGTGACTCCTCCCACCCCGAGGGCGGAGAACGCGTCGAGCTCGGTGGCGACACCGTTGATCGTCGAAGAATTGAGAAGCGGGGAGCCGATGTTGCCGTTGGCGGCCAGCAGTTCGGTGCCGACTGTCGTCGCCGGGCGTCTGGGTGGAGTTCCGACCTGGGAGGCGAACGCAGCCACCTCGGCTTGGATGCGTGCGTACTGGGCTTGGTACTGGGTGGGGACAGGTCCGGGCGACTGCGGGATCGGCGTGAGATGGGGGCTGGGTGCAGAAGAGGATCGACCCGTCGTTGAGCTGCTGGTGGCCGACACGGAGCTCGAGCAACCGATCAGGGCAAGCGCACTGCTGAGCACCACCATGAGGGGGGCGATCCATGGTCGTCGGAATGGTGAAGGGGCTGATTGACCTATCTGCCCCACGCTATCTGGAATGCACCAGTCTGACTTAGGCCATGAGTGGGGGCCTGCGACGCCGTTGTCGGCTGCCAATGGTGACCCCGGGCACACGCCGAGTCCAAGTGGGAGGCATAAGTGTCGTCACACGGATGATTGCCCTTCTGTCCCGCCGACCCAGGTGATCTGGGACGGTCAAGACGGGGCGAGACGGCAATGACTCGGCAACCGTCCCATCCAATGACCGTCCGCCAGATGGGGCCCACCCTGATCCGGTGGCGTCCCGCCGAGTAGTGGGGACGCCACCTCCCCGGAAGCGCCGGTCAAGGGCAGACCCGGCTGTCACACCCATCACATGTGCATTAGTTGGGTGTGGTGGGGCAGGTGCCAGCCGTTCCATGCACCGTCTCAGTCCACATCCTTCCAATGCTCACGCCCGAAGGTCCGGCCGTACCAAGCGGACAGTGACCGACCTTCATCGTGTCCAGGATCTGGGCGAACGACCAGGGTCCCATGCGGCAAGGGGAGGGATTCGACCTCGTCGTCGGTGAGGGTGCATACGACGGCCGAAGTCGTGATGCTCGCGATCTGGTCTCGGTCGACGAAGCGAATCTCCTTTTTCACCTTCACCACCAATCCGTCGAAGAGGTCTAACTCCGGTACTTGCAGAACGTGCTCGACGGTTCCGAAGGCGTTACCAGACGCACTCTCTATTGGAGTGCCCGGCGTCAGTGCCATGTATGAGATCGTCTCTTCTTCGTCTGTCATTGGTGATTCCCTTCGGTAGCCGGGCCTGCAAATTGCCTGTCGATCCGTGCCAGCGAGGACCAGCGGAACGCCCAGGCGTTAGGGCGACTGTCTCTTCAGATTCAGCCAAGTTGAATAGTGGCACGAGGATGGCCCCAAAAGTCAGGCCGCCCCGTTTGGGTCCGCCTTCTGCTCGACGACGTTCACCTCGCCGAGCGGCGCGAACTCTACGAGATCGTCTAGGGGGTCACCTTGGACCCGCGGATCTTTGACCGAAAGGTGACCTCGACTACAGGCTTTGTCGACGCCACCGAACGGAGGCTGATTCCGAAGCCTCTGGCGGGTAAATCCGCCGACCAAATGGTCAGGAACCTCGGCGACTGCGACACGGGCAGGCAGCGGACTACCCGCCGATCGAACTGTCCAGAGTTGTTGGCACCGGTCGCGCTGTTTCGTGGCGAATTACGGGGAGGACCTCGGTTGCGAGGAGCTCAATGGAGCGGGCGGTGGCCGCGTATGGAAGACCCCCGAGGCCGATCTGGGCAAGGAACCGGTCGTGGCCCAGGATCTCGTGTTCCCAGAGAATCTTGTCGATGATCTCCTGTGGACTGCCGGCGAAGAGGGCGCCGTCCGGCCCCGACCACGCGTCGAACGCGTCTCGGGGAAGGTACTTGCCACGAGCGCCAGGCATGTTGTTGCCGATGTAGCGGGAGTAATAGGGATAGAAGGTATCTCGAGCGCCTTGGGAGGTTGCCTCAACGTAGAAGTGGCTGGTCACCCCAAGACGTAGTTCTTGGCCGTCGTGTCCAGCCTCGACGCCGGTGCGACGATAGAGGTCGGCGAGCTCGACGAACCGGTCGGGTTGACCGAGGATCGCCAGGTAGGGCGGCAGGCCGAGGCGACCGGCACGAACCACGCTGGCTGGAGTCCCCCCGACCGCGATCCATACTGGTAGTTGGGACTGGAGTGGACGAGGGTAGACGCCGGCGTCTCGCAGCGGCGGCCGGTGGCGGCCTGACCAGGTGACCCGCTCCTGGGTGTTGAGACGGAGGAGCAGATCGAGTTTCTCCTCGAACAGGTCGTCGTAGTCGGCGATGTCGTAGCCGAAGAGGGGGAACGACTCGGTGTAGGCGCCGCGGCCGGCGGTGATCTCGGCCCGGCCTCCGGAGAGCAGGTCGACGGCGACGAAGTCCTCGAACACCTTGACCGGGTCGGCGCTCGAAAGCACCGTCACCGTGCTGGTCAGCCTGATGTTGTCGGTTACTTGGGCCATGGCAGCCAGAACCACCGGCGGAGAGGCGATGGCGAAGTCGGGGCGGTGGTGCTCGCCGACCCCGAAGACGTCGAGGTCGGCCTGATCGGCGAGCGTGGCCAGCGAGACGAAGTCGCGCAGTCGCTCGGCCGGGTCAGCCGGACGGCCGGTGACGGCATCGGCGGTCAGCTCGCCGAAGGTGAACAGACCGATCTCCATGGTCCGCCGTTGACTGGTCGCGAGAACCTCCGGTGCTCCGGAACTCACGGAAACCTCACTGTTCCATCTCGTCGGTACCTGCCGCGTGCTCAGTGATCCAGCTCTGCAACGAGTCCAAGGTCTTCGCCGATATACCGTGCCCGCCCGAATCGCGAGTCGTGTCGGCTATGGCACCGGACTCGCCCGTCAGGTACTGCCAGGTGCGATCGAGCAGCTGGCGGGGGATAACCGTGTCGGCATCCCCTTGGGCGACGAGCACGGGCAGGGCCGCCAGTCGACCAGCGCTCGTGGGAACCCCGGCGTCAAAAGGAAGAGTTCCCGAGAGGATGGCGGCGCCGGCATAGCGGGACGGGTCCGCCAGGATGAGTCCGCCGGCGAATGCGGCGCCTCCACTGAAGCCAACCAGCAGGACGGGCCGGCCGGCTGGGGCGACTTCGTCGAGCCAGACCCGGAACCACGCCATCGTCTCTGTCAGGGACTCGGGGAGCGGACGGCCGACACCCTGATTGGCGAACCAGGCGAAGCCACCGCCCTCGGCGATCGGCGCTCGCACGGCGACGTAGGTGGGTCCCGAGGGGAGGTGATCGGCCAGGGCGATGATGTCGGTCTCGTTCGAACCACGACCATGGAGAAGGACGACAAGCGCTCTCCGGTTATCGTTTTCGCCGTGCCAGGCCACGACCGGAGGAGGAAACCCACCGGTCATGATGGCTCCCCTGCCGGCTCGGGTGTGATGTGCCCAGCAGTCGGCACCCCTGACCACCGTTCGACCTCGGCGGCCAGATCGAGGTGGTCGACGGGCGCCGCCTGCTCGTAGATTCCCCAATCCTGTCGGGGAAGCATCCACATGATCTCGAACTCGTTGCCGTCCGGGTCGGCACCGTACATGCTCTTGGTCGCTCCGTGACTCGATTCGCCGGTGTACGCACCACTCTCGAGGAGAACCCTCCGAGCCTCGGCCAGCTCATCGATAGTGTCGATCTGCCAGGCCAGGTGATAGAGACCGAGGGCACCCCTGCGCGTCGGCTCGCCAGCGCCTCCCACGCCGAAGAGTCCGAGATCGTGGTGGTTGCCGGACCGGGGCAGCCGCAGGAACGCGGCATTGGCCCGAGGTTCGCGGACGACGACTTCCATTCCGAAGGCATCGGTGTAGAAGCGCACCGAACGCTCCAGGTCGGAGACGAACAGCACGGCATGATTGAGACGAACTGGCGAGAATGTCATTGGAGGCTCCTTTGCGGTAAGCCGGCGCCAGGATTGGGGACCCTGACGACCGCCTGTGGATTCCACGTTGATGAAACAGATGGGCGTTTGTTGACCGTTCCGAACAGATCTTCGACAACATGCTGGTTGGCGTTGTTCCAGAAGCCCTGGATCACGAATCCGTACTCGGGCAGTTCGTTGGTGAACGGATCGAACATGATTTTGGGTGGCAGCACCTGATCCGTGATGGGGCTGAGGATGTCAGCTGGGCGATCAGACACGGGGCTCCTCAGTCTCTTCTGTACTATTTGGAACTCTTCCATATAGAACAATAGTACCTAGATCTACCGATTGCAATACTTTCAGATGGTAGAGTTCCACGATGAGTCCTTCCCGCACTCGGCGCGATCTCGTCACTGCGGTTGGCCTGCTGGTCGAGGCGGCCAATTACTTGCAACGCGGTATTGCCGATGACCTCGAGCGCGAGACGGGTCTGCCCGGCACGTGGTTCGAGACTCTGGTCCGCCTCCACCGCACGCCAGGGCATGCCACTCGGATGAACGAGATGGCCGCCCAGGTCTCCTTCCCGCCCAGCAGCTTCAGCCGGCTCATCGATCGCATGGAGGCCGAGCAGCTCGTCGAACGGTTACCCGATCCCACGAACCGACGCGCGACGCTCATCCAGGCCACGGCGACCGGCGAAGAACGTCTCGTCGAGGCATTGGCGGTACACGAACAGAGCGCTCAGATCCGCTTCGCCGACTGTCTCAGCGAAAAGGAGATTGATGCTTTACAAGCGATCACGAGAAAGCTTCGAGACGCCAATGCATCCGAGCGTTAGTGCGAATAGCTGACCACGAAACGTATCGAGTCACCGCAGTTTGATGCGCCATCGATGGTTCTCCGATGTTCCGGTCGGTGACAGGGCTGCGCCACCGTGTACCGCCGGTACCACTGGCCGCCGCGATACCGCATGGCTACCCTCAAAGGATGGTCCTACGCCCACCTGAAGGCGGTGGTGGCGAGTCCGATACCCCCATGACGCCGCCTCGTTCCGAGCACCGACAAGAGTGCTTGGATGCGCTCTGGATCGCGACGGGGAGCGGTGGTGGGGTCAGCACCTCGCCAGAGGGCGCCGGATCGACCTCTGAGCCGAGAGCGAAGCCACGGTCCCCCTGACCCGAGGTCGGCCTTGGTCGATCTTGACGATTGATGCGGTGGTCATCGCGTTGGGAGGACCCTCAGGATGCGCTATCCCCCTTACACCGCTCGGGTGGACTACTTTCCGGCAGCCTTGTTCGCCGGCGGAAACGGCGCGAGGTGGTTCAGTCTGCCGAGACGTGAGCTCGATCACAGGCCAGCGTTTCGCACCCCCTCGCCCTTCAGCCCGGCGAGGCCGGGTGAGCCCTCAAGAGGCCCAGAGGGTGGCGGTCCGACGGTCGTAGCGCGGCTCCCAGATGTACTGACAGAGGATCCTGACCGGAGGCGGCGGCATGCTGAGGACCGCCGTCCGCTCGGCCGGGTCGGCCCCGTCGAAGATCCAAGGGAAAAAGCGGGCTGAGCCGCGCATGCCAACAGCCTTGGCCGTGGCCTTGCCGAACGACTGGAACTCCTCGTCGCTCATCGCCTGGTCGATGACCGGGAAGCAGCGGACTCCTCGTCTTCGAGGTGGGCACCGAGTTCGACCCCCAGCTGGTCGATCTGGTCGGACAACTCGCTTCCGGCCGCATCGTCGGGCTTCTGGGCAAAGCTCGCGAAGGCCTGGTCGATAACGGCATTGTGTGGGAGCTGGGCATGGTGCTGGTCCTCCATGGACTGGAGCACAGCCAACTGGTCGGCATCTCCGGCCAGCTTCGGCCGGACGAGCGGCCAGAGCGAGTCGTCTTCGACCTGGTGATGGTGGTGCAGCTGGTCCTTCACGAACTCCCAGTGGGAGCGAAGCTCCTGGGCCCTTGCCTGTGCGACGCCCGGGGCCCGTACCGCGCCGCTCAGTCGCCGCAGGTCTCGCCTGAAGGCGTCATGGATGAGGTACACGATGGTGAATCGGCCTCTTCCTTCTGGGGTCTGCTGATCATCGGAAATGGCAGATGCCTCCTCTCCCATCCGACCGGGCGTAGCGACCGGATACTAGATCGACGGGCAAGGTCGCATCCAGGCTCTCTCGGGCGCTTTCGACGGGGGTCGGACCGCCGTCCTGGCGCCATGCCTGCCCAAGAGTGGTGGAATGGTGACAGGCGCCGGAGACCGGCGCCTGTATCCGAGGACGAGGCGAATGGCCGACTACCTGCTCATCCAGTTTTCCGACATCCACCTGACCACCGACGGATCGCTGTTCTCCGACGTCCATCCCCGCGACAATCTGGTGGCGAGCCTGGCCCTGCTGGAGGAGTCGGGCCTCGAGCCCGACGTGCTCGTTCTCAGCGGAGACCTGGCTGACGTCGGTGCCTCAGACTGCTACCGGGACATGGAAGAGATCATCGGCCAGGCCGTCGCCGCCCGCGGCGCCACGGTTGTCTACCTACCCGGTAATCACGACCTCCGTCCGCCGTTTCGCCAGTACCTCCTCCACCAGGGCCCCGGTTCGGAGCCGCTCAACCAGGTCCTGTGGCGCGACGGCCTTCGCATCATCGCCCTCGACTCAGTGGTGCCCGGCCACGACTTCGGAGAGCTGTCTGAAGAGACGCTCCGGTTCCTCGGCAACGAGCTGAAGACGGCGGCTCCCGACGGCACGGTGGTCGCGCTTCACCATCCTCCGATCCCGACGCCCATCGAGCCCATGGCCGGCCTCATGCTGCGAGAGCCGGAGCGCCTGGCCGAGGTGCTCGACGGCTCCGACGTCCGGTTGATCCTCAGTGGCCACAACCACCATGAGGGCTCCGGGACCCTCGGGTCCACCCCGGTGTGGGTCTCTCCGTCGACGGCTTACCGGTCGGATGTGCTCAGTTCGAAGAGGTTCCGGCCCATGGAGGGCGCGGCCTTCTCGATGGCCAATCTGTCCGACACCGGGACCACGGTGTGCACCGTCCCGGTCCCGCTTGTCAATGCACGTTGAGGAGGATCAGCTCTTCACCCATCCGGGGATGAGAGTGAGGGGATGAGATTTCCCAGCGGTCAGTGGGTGATGTTCGACGCCCACCGGAAGGCGGACTGCCCGGTGATCGGCCGGATGGCGGTGGCCAGCGAGCTGTAACTGACCGACGGGTTGAATCCGTTCGGTGAGTTGGCCAGCACACCGAAGATGGTGATTGTGCGTCCGTGGGCCTTGGCGTAGGCGATCACCGAAGCCCAAGCCGTCACGTCGGTGGAGAAGTAGATCTCCGGCAACGCCAGGTTGGGCTTGAATCCGTCGATGACCTGGGTGAGCTGAGCGCTCGACCAAAAGCCCGGTTCCGCGGTGCCGTAGTCAACCATGGCCGGTGAGTATCCCCCCACCGCGTTGGCGTACCCGGCCAGGAGGTCGTAGGTGTTCTGATACCCCGGATCGAACGCGGGCTCGGCATCGTCGCCGGCCATCACAGTGACAACATCCGTGTAGCCGGCGTGGGCCCTCACGGCATTCGCCTGGACTTGGGCCGCCTCGATGGTCGAGGCCAGGTCGGCTCCCCAGGAGGTGAAGCTCGACGGCTCGTTCAAGCAGCCGCACACGGTGCTGCCGCAGGGCTGGCCGATGCCGCAGCTGTTGTTCGTGCCGATGGCCACGTCCAGTTGCAGATGCGCCGGAGCGCTGGCGAAGTAGCCCTGGATGTAGCTCTCGGCGCCGGCGGCGATGGCCGAGAGGGACACGAACGAGCCGCCGAAGTCCATGGTGCCAGCGGTCGTGCCGACCACCGCGGGCCGACCGAAGTCCAAGATGACCAGTCCCTGGGATCCCGCCCACCCGGCCGATTGGCCCTGGCGGTACAGCGTGGCCGGGCTGGCCGTCGCCTCGTAGATCGACGAGGTGGCGGCGGGGATCCCTGTCGCCCCTCCGGCCGCAGAGGGGAGCGCCAGCCCGGTGGTGAGCACCGACAGAGCCAGCACCACTGCCGCGATCCGACCGCGTTTGGTGCTGGTGCGGGCAGTGGGGGGCTTGTGGCCAGGCGTCATGCTGGACTTCGATCTCGTTGTCGGCGCGCGAAACGCTACTGACCGGAGGGCGACAGGGCGCGGATCCACCCCACCTACCAGGCACTTCCCGTCCCTCTGGCCAATGGTGAGTCCGGTGGAAAGGAGCCGGTCGAACAGTCTTTCCGCATGGACGATCGCCTCCGAAACCACACTTGGGTGGTCATCGCCGCCCCCTTTCTCGCTGTCGTGGCTCCTCGCCTTGGTCCCCGTTCATCGGTGACATCTCGCGTCAAGGCACACGGCAAAGCGCATCGGTTCATCACGGGCATCTTGGCTGCCCTGAGACTTCTGCTCCCTCGCACCGGAACGCCGAGGGCGGGTGGATCGAGATCGAAGGCCCATCGTCCGACTGACGATCTGGCTCTCCCCATGGCCACGGTCGAGTGGCCTCGAGAGGAGACCGGCTCAGCGGCCGATCACACGTTGCCGTCGAGGACGCGCCCCGGCAGCGCACCGGTCAGCTTCCCGTCTCGCTGTACCGTGACCCCGTTCACGATGGTGGCGCGGTAGCCCCCCTCCGGACGCCGGAGCCGCAGCGCGCCGCCGGGCAGGTCGGCCACGAAGACGTCATCGTCCCAGTGGAGTTCGTCCAGTTCGAACACGGCGAAGTCGGCGGCCCGGCCGACTTCGATGACGCCCCGGTCGGAGAACCCGAAGACATCGGCCAGCCGCCCGGTGAGCTGATAGATCGCCTCTTCGAGGGTGAAGTCGTGACGCTCCCTCACGTGCCGGGTAAGCAGCAAGGTGGTGTCGCCCGAGGCACAGAGCATCTGGACATGGGCACCGGCGTCAGACGAGGTGACGAGCACCCTGTCGTCCGACAGAGCGGAGGCAACGGCCTCGACGTCGGAGTTGGCCACCCCGACGGCGACGATCCCCGGGCGGCACTCGTTGGCCAGGACGAAGTCGGCCAGGACATCCGAGGGGTGGCCACCCCGCTCGGCCACCAGGTCGGCCAGGGATCGGCCGAGCCAACGCTCCTCGCTCGGATGGGCCACCTCCACCACCCGGACGCACTCGATCCGGGTGTTCGGGAACATGGACTTCTCCGTGCGGTCCCACTCGGCCCTCGCCGCGTCCCGCCAGTCGGGGTCGGTGAGGAGCGCCCGCTTGGCCGCGTCCCCCTGGGCTTGGATCACCCGGTGCCAGCCCTCGGGCATCTGCATGAACATCATGGAGCTGTCCCAGTTGATCCGGAAGTCGACCGGCCGTGGCGAGAGCTGGGGCCAGAACTCGATGCCCTCACTCCGGTAGCGGGTGGCAAGGTCGAGCCACCGGCTCATGTTCCCGGTTCCGGGTGCAGTGGCCACGAATCCGGTCCACGTGAGCGGGATGCCCCGGGCGCCGCACCTGGTGGCGAGCCTGTCCATGCCCACCTCCGGGGTCGCTCCGGTCAGGTCGGGCACGAACTCGACGAAGCCATGACCAGCCGCGGCGATCACGTCCAAGAGCGCGTCGAACTCGGCGTCGTCGGCCAGACGCGATGGCACCGGGCGTCCTCGCCGGTCCTCGTCGAAAAATGACGTCGACAGGCCCCAGGCCCCGGCGGCCATGGCTTCACCGAGAATCTGGGCCATCTGGGCCCGCTCGTCGGCCGTGGCCGCCCGTTCCCAGGCGTCGTCACCCATCACCACCAAGCGCAGGGGCGAGTGCCCCATGAGGGCGGCGAAGTTGACGCCCGCCCCCTGAGCGTCGATGGCGTCGCGGTAGCCGGCGTAGTCGGTCCAGGTCCAAGGGACGTTGTTGTTGAGGGCGTCGGCCGGGATGTCCTCCACGAAGGAGAACATGTCGGCGATCGAACCACGTTGGGCGTCGTTGACCGGGAAGAGGGACAGGGAGCAGTTCCCGACCAGCGCGGTCGTCACCCCATGCTGAGGGTTGGGGTCACAGGCCGGGTCCCAGAACACCTGTGGATCGAAGTGGGTGTGCATGTCAAGGAAGCCGGGGGTGACGAAGCAGCCGCTAGCGTCGAGCTCCTCTTCCCCCTCGGCCACGAGGCCCGGCCCGACCTCGACGATGCGGCCGGCCCTGACCCGTACGTCGGCCCCGAACGGCAGAGCCCCGGTCCCATCGACGATGGTGCCGCCCCGGATGATGAGGTCGCTTGACGTGGTGGCCATGGGCTACTCCCCTTGCACGGGAGGGCGTCTCGATCGAGGTTCCCTCAGTGGATTCCATCCAGATATAGCGGATCTGCCCGCCCGGCGCCGGTCCGGGCCTCTGTCGGGTCGTCCTTCACGCTCCCGACAGGGCGGCCGAGACGGTGGTGGTGGCCTCATCCAACCGGGCCCCCACGTGGGCCACCTCCGCCCCGGTGAGCACCCCAGGGAAGCCCATCAACGAGACGATGAGTACCACCGAACCTTCGGCGTCGATCACCGGTGCGTTGATGGCGCTCACCGAATAGGGCAGCTCGTCCGACAGCTCGACGGGCACTACGTCAGGGGTGAGCACGCTGGCCAGCCGCTCGACTACCTCGGGCATGGACGTCACCTGCATCGGCGGGTCCCACGACGCTTGGGCCAGCTCCACGACGTAGCCGCGCCGTCGCACCTCGACCAAGGCGGTGGCGTAGCGCTGGCGGGTGCCCGGGGGGGCGAGGTCCAACCAGCGGTCGGAGACCTCGGGTCCGGACCAGGCGGCCACGGCAGCACCGAACGGCGGTCGGAGGGGAATGTGGCCGTGGCCTATGGGCGTACCGACGGCCCGGACATCGCGCACCTGGTCGACCACGGTGACATGGTCGGGAGCGACGGCCAGGGCGACGCAGTGGGAGCCCACCGACCGGCTCAGGTCGATCATGGCCGGCCGGACGAACTCAAGGGCCGGGAAACCCGAGGCCGAAGCCCGTCCAACGGCGATGAGGGCCGGTCCGAGCCGATAGGTCTTCTGGTAGGGATCACGCAGGAGCCACCCGGCCGTGGTCAGGGCGGAGAGCATCGAGTAGCACGTCGATTTGTTGATCCCGAGGCGACGGGTGATCTCGGCCAGGGTCAGCGCCTCGGGGCGGTCGGCGAACAGGTCGATCAGGGCGACGACTCGATCGGTCTGGGGCGAGGGCCGGGGCACGTCACATGGTTGCACATTGCAACCCTTGTGATGCACAGAGTGTCATGGCAAGCTGCAGGCAACGGAAGGGGATTTCATGCACGATTTGGTAATCACAGGCGGCAGCATCGTCGACGGGACCGGCAGTGAGCCGCGGAGCGCCGATGTGGCCGTCGATGACGGCGTCATCACCGAGGTCGGGACGCTCGAGGACTCGAGCGCCCGCCGCACGATCGATGCCGACGGCCTGGTCGTCACCCCGGGGATCGTTGACATCCACACCCACTATGACGGCCAGGTGACCTGGGACCCGTTGGTCACCCCCAGCTCTTGGCACGGGGTGACAACCGTCGTCATGGGCAACTGCGGCGTGGGCTTCGCTCCCGTCCGTCCCGGATCGAACGACTGGCTCATCCAGCTCATGGAGGGCGTAGAGGACATTCCCGGCGCCGCCTTGAGCGAGGGGATCACCTGGGGATGGGAGAGCTTCCCCGAGTACCTCGACGCGTTGGAGGGCATGCCCCGGGTGGTCGACGTCGGCACCCACGTGCCCCACGGGGCGGTGCGGGCCTATGTCATGGGCGAGCGCGGCGCTCGCAATGAGCCAGCAACAGCCGAGGAGATCGCCACCATGTCCGCCCTGGTGAAAGCTGGGATCGAGGCAGGAGCGCTCGGCTTCTCGACCTCTCGGACCATCGTCCACCGTGCGGTCGACGGGGAGCCCGTTCCCGGTACCTTCGCCGCTGAGGACGAGCTGTTCGGCATCGGCGAGGCACTCTCCTCGCTCCACACCGGCGTCTTCGAGATGGCGCCGGCTGGCGCCATGGGCGAGGACCTGGCCGCCCCCGAGCGCGAGGTGGACCTCATGCGGCGGCTGTCGAAGCAGATCGGCCGACCGGTCAGCTTCGCCATGATCCAGGTCAATGCCGCCCCCGACCTGTGGCGTGACCTCCTGCGCCTGACTGCGGTGGCCAATTCCGAGGGCTCGGACCTCCGACCGCAAGTGGCCGGTCGGGCACTCAACATCTTGATGGGCTTCCAGACCTTCCACCCCTTCTCCAGCCGCCCGTCCTACCTGGCCGTCGCCGACCTGCCCCTGGCCGAGCGCATCCAGCACCTGAGGAAGGACGAGGTGCGCCGGGCCATACTGAGCGAGAAGACCCCGGACAACCCGCTGATGTCCATGATCGGCGGCCAGAGCACCTCGGCCATGTTCCCGCTGGGCGAGCCGCCGAACTACGAGCCCACGCCGGACATGTCCGTCGCCGCCATCGCCGCCCGGGAGGGCAGGCCCGAAGAGGAGGTGCTCTATGACCTCCTGCTCCGCCATGACGGCCGCGAGCTGCTCCTCTTCACCCTTGGCGGCTACAGCCACGGCAGCCTCGACGACATGCGCGAGATGCTCCTCGACCCGAACTCGGTATTGGGCCTGTCTGACGGAGGCGCCCACTGCGGGGCCATCTGCGACGCCAGTGCTCCGACCTACATGCTCAGCCACTGGGCGCGGGACAGGGCCGATGGGCTGCCGCTTCCCTGGGTGGTCAAGAAGATGACGCGGGACACCGCACTCCTCTACGGACTGGAGGACCGGGGCATCATCGCCCCCGGTTACAAGGCCGACCTCAATGTCGTCGACTTGGAGCACCTCAACCTCCGCCTGCCCGAGATGGTCCACGACCTGCCAGGCAACGCCCGTCGGCTGATCCAGCGGGCCGATGGATGGAAGGCCACCATCAACTCGGGCCAGGTCACCTTGGAAGATGGCGAGCACACCGAGGCGCGCCCCGGGCGCCTCATCCGCGGCGTCCAGTCCGCGCCGGTGGGCTGAGCCGGGCGCAGCGATGCCAACGCAGTTGACCGCTGACCCGCCGGTCAGCACCACCGGCGACCACGAGGTCCACCAGCCCGTCACCATCCCGGTGTCGCGCTACATCGACCCGTCCTTCGCCGCGGCCGAGACCGAGAGGCTCTGGCCCCGGGTCTGGCAACTGGCCTGCTCGACCGACCACGTGGCCGAGCCCGGGGATGCCTACGAGTACCGCTGTGGCCCCTACTCGATCATCATCGTCCGCGACGGCGACGGGGTGCTCCGGGGCTTCGAGAACGCCTGTCGGCACCGCGGCAGTGCCATCTGCGAGGGAGCAGCCTCCGGGCTCACCGAGCTTCGCTGCCCCTTCCACCGGTGGTCATGGGACCTGGCTGGCCGGCTTCAGGAGATCCCGTCCCGCAAGACCTTCGGCCCCCTTCCCTCCGAGGAGTACGGCCTGGCCCCGGTGGCCGTCGACGTGTGGGGGCCCATGGTCTTCGTCGATCCGTCAGGGTCGGCTGGGCCGTTGGCCGACTTCTTGGACGGCGTCCCCGAGGACATCGCATGGGTGGGGCTCGACGAGTTCGCCTGCGACTACCTGATCACCGTCCCCCTTCCGGGCAACTGGAAGACCATCAGCGACGGCTTCAGCGAGACCTACCACGTACAAGGCATCCACCCAGAGATGTTGCCGACGGTCGACGATGTGACCGGACCGCAGTTCCTCTGGCGCCATCACGGCAAGCTCGAGCAGCGCTACGGGGTGCCGTCACCCCGCTTCCGGACCCCTCCCGACGACGAGGTGACCTGGAGCGCGTTCGTAGAGGTCATGGGCTCCCGGATCGGGCTGAGCGACAAGTCCGCCCCGCTCCCCGAAGTGCCGGAGGGATCGACGCTGCGTGATGTCTTGGCCTCCATGGTGCGGGCGGTGGGCGCCGCGCAAGGGGTCTCCTACGAGCGCTTCACGACCGAGCAGCTGCTCACCATGCAGCAGTACAACCTGTTCCCGAATGTGAGTCTGGTCGTCTTCCCCGACCTACTGACCGTCCTTCGGTCGCGGCCCGGTGCCACCCCTGACGACGGTTTCCTCGATGTCTTCAACTACCGGCGCGCTCGCTCGGGAGCGGCGAGGACGAAGCCGGCTGACATGACCCTGCCGGCCGGATCGGAGGGGGGGATCACCCTCATCTTGGACCAGGACGTGGAGAATATCGACCGGGCCCAGAGGGGACTGCACCAACCGGGCTTCACCCGCATGACACTCTCCAATGAGGAGCGCCGGATCCTCAACTTCCATCGCAACCTCGAGGCATGGCTCGCCATCCACCCGACCGAGATCGGCGGCGCCTCGCCCGAGCTCAGACCGTCCGGGAAGACCGCATCGCCGAGCTGAGCACCGCGGCCATGCCGGCCATGCCGGCGGCGTTCGGGTGCAGGGGATACGTGCCCTTGGTGGTGAAGACGGGCTCGACCCAACGCTCGCTGTCGGCGGCGCAGGCGCTGTGGTCGGCGCTCGGGCCGGCCATGTCCACGAAGGTATCTTCGTTCGACGTGGCCGCCGTCCGGAGGGCGGTGTTCAGGTCAGCCTCGACACCGCGCAGGTAGCTGACGTCACTCGCCGTGAAGGGCAGCTCGGGCCAGCACCCCGACCCGGTCGGGGGAACGAGGTCGGGGTACCCCACAACAAAGACCCTGGCCCTCGGGGCCAGGTGCCTGATGGCCACCAGCACGGAGGACACCTTGGTCCCCACCTCCTGGGCGGCGGCCGCCAACTGGTCGGCGCCACCGGACGTGTAGTGATCTTCGCACCGCCACCCCACCCGGGTCGGTCCCCAGGGCGTGTAGGCCACGCAGTTCTCGGCGATGGTCGAGTATCCGAGATCATTGCCGCCGATGCCCAGGGAGACGACCCTGGTGCCGGCGGTGAGGGCCGACAGCTGGGGGGCGACACCCGGTGCCTGGGCGGCGGCCATGGCCGCCGTGGTGGCGCTCCCGCAGCTCACGTCGGTGAGGCCGAGGCCGAGTGTCCGGGCGGTGATCGAGGGGTAGTTTTTCGATGAGCGAAGGCACGAGGCCGGAGCCGTCGGCGTCGTCGTCGAGCTGAGCTGGGTATCGATCCCGGGGCCCGAGGTGTACGAGTCCCCGAGGGCCACGTACGACGGGGCAGAGGCGGCGCCCGCCCTCGTCGCCACCATCAGTGGGGAGAGTATGGCCACCACGGCACAGACGGCTGCGATCCGGGCCCTTTGATGGCGACCGGCACCCAACCGAGACCGGTGCCCGGTGGGACGGCGGGGCCGGGGTGTCGGGGCAAGAGTCATGGCCGCACGAGATTAGAGGCGGGAATGTCCGAGCGGGCATCGCCTCGACCCCATCAGGACGGTCATCGTCTCCTCTGGCGGAGTATGGGTTACCCACTAGTAGAGTTGAGCGACGCTTCCGGATGGGCCACCGCCCCGAGATCCGCTGACAACTGGCACCAAGGTGAGGCTCGATGCTCTACCAGGCCTATCAGGCACAGAGGGACTTGACCGCCCCGGCGAGGGCCATGGCCGGGCTGACCTCATGGTCGCTCAGCGAGCTGCCCGACCAATGGACCTCCAACCGGTTCATCCGGCGGATGTCGGCCGGCTCGGAGATGATCAGGCGTGCACGCCTCACCCATGTCCGGCCGGCGTTCGGCATCCAGCCCGTGATGGTCGGCGACGAGCTGACCGCCGTCCACGAGGAGGCCGTGGTCACCACGCCGTTCGCCTCCCTCCTCCACTTCGGGAAGGACACCGACGTGCCCCAGCCCCGGGTCCTGTTGGTCACGGCACTGGCCGGCCACTTCTCCACCTTGTTGCGCTCGACCGTCCAGTCCCTCGTGGCTGATCACGACGTCTATGTGGCCGACTGGCTGAACGCCCGTGACGTCGGCCTCGAGCACGGTGGCTTCGGCCTCGACGACTACATCGCCCAGGTCATCGCCTTCCTCGAGTACATCGGTCCCGGGGCCCACCTGATGGCCGTCTGCCAGCCTTGTCCCGCCTCACTGGCGGCGGCATCGATCATGGCGGCGAACGACCATCCCGACCAGCCGAAGAGCCTGACCCTCATGGCCGGCCCCGTCGACACCCGCGTCAATCCCACGCAGGTGAACGAGCTCGCCCACTCGAAGCCGCTCAAGTGGTTCGAGGATAACGTGATTGCAACGGTCCCCCTGCGCTACCCCGGGGCACTCCGGCGGGTCTATCCCGGGTTCCTCCAGCTGTCGGGCTTCGTCAGCATGAACATCGGGCTCCATGTACGCCAGCACATGGAGCTCTACAACCAACTGGCTCGCGGCGACTACGACGAGGCGGCCAAGATCGGCGACTTCTATGACGAGTACTTCGCCGTCTTGGACATGCCCGCTGAGTTCTATCTGGAGACCATCGACTCGGTCTTCCAACGGGAGCTCCTGGCCCAGGGGCTCATGACCTGGAGGGGCCAGCCGGTCGAGCCGGCTGCCATACGGCGCACCGCCCTGCTCACCGTCGAGGGCGAGAAGGACGACGTGTGCGGAGTCGGCCAGACCCTGGCCGCCCAGCAGTTGTGCTCCAGCATCAAGCCCTCGAAGCGGCGCCACCACCTCCAAGCGGGTGTCGGCCATTACGGGGTGTTCAGCGGCTCGAGGTGGGAGGCCCAGACCTACCCGATCGTCCGCAACTTCATCCTGGCCAACGACTGACCGTTCATCGCCCTAGACAGGCGGCTCAGAACTCCATCTCGAGCTCTTCGACGTCGTCCGGCTCGAGCTTGGCGTCGTTGATCCACTGGAGCATCTCGGGCATGGCGAGGATGGTGTCCGAATAGGCGGAGGCCTCAGCACCAAGCGTCACGTCGTAGGTTTGAAACCGGGTGCACACCGGCGCGAACATGGCGTCGGCCAGCGTGCGCACCGCACCGAACAGGTAGGGACCCCCGGAGGCCGCCAGACACCGGTTCCACACGGCTTCGATGCGGTCGATGTCGGCCTTCGCTCCGGCCCAGACCGGGAACCCGGGGTGACGAGCTTTGACGTTCATCGGCAGCGCCGAACGCAGGTTGGCGAAGCCGGAGTGCACCTCTCCCGAAACCGAACGACACCTGGCCCGGGTGTCCCGGTCATCGGGCAACAGGCCCCGCTCCGGAAAGAGCTCGTGGAGATACTCGCCGATGGCCAGCGTGTCCCACACCGTCAGGTCATCGTGGTGGAGCCGGGGAACGAGAAACGAGGGGGACAGCAACAGGAGTTCGGCACGAGCGTCGGGGTCGTGGCTGTCGATGACCGCGGTGGTGAAGTCCAACCCAGCGAAGGTGCAGAGCAGCCATCCCCGGAGGGACCAAGCCCCATAGTTCCGGCTGTTGATAGTGAGGGTCGCCAGCGACAAAGGCACTCCTTAGGACAAGCACGCAGACGGGCGACCGTGGTCGCCGACCACATCGAACGGGTGGGGCGTCCTCGTTCAATTTAGGGCACGCCGATGGATTCCACCAGCCGCTTGTCCTAGCCCCTTGTCTGCAGGGCATTGCCCTCGCCACGAGGCGCGATTGCGTCAGGCGTTCCCGCCTGTCGCCTGTCTGACTCGCACGCCGACCCACCGCTCATCTCGAGCGGCAGGCCGGGCGAGCTCGTCGATCAGACCTTCTTCGCTGCCACCGGCGTAACCGGCGCCGGGGGTGTCGAGATCTCGATCAGTCCCGACAGAAACGCGTGCTGTGCCTCCAGCATGCGGCCGGCGAAATCGAAGGTCATGTCGACGGTCTCGGTTGGTGTCGGCAGCTTGTCCGCGAAAGGGATCTTGGAGGTATCGGGCATGAAGCCGTCGAAGGCCGAGGATGTCGACTTCAGGGCACCGAGGGTCCACTTCTGGCTGGTCTCAACCGCCTTCAGCACTCCGTCTTGAACCTTGCCCGTCATTTCCGTTGCAGTCATTGTGTGACCTCTCTTGATATAGTCGCCGTGTTGCATACTTTATCAAGCAAACGCGGACTGTCAAGGGGTCTCAGCTGCCAAAGCGATTCCGGAGGACCTTCTTGTCGAATTTGCCGACCGTCGTGCGGGGCACTGCCTCGATCACCTCGATGCGATCCGGGAGCTGCCACTTGGCGAACCCCTTGGACGAGAGGTGGTCCCTCACCTGCTCCGTCGTCACTTCCGCTCCGACCACTGGGACAAGGCAGACAAGGGGCCGTTCGAGCCACTTCGGATCGGGAACGGCGATGACCGCCGCTTCCGTGACATCGTTCATCTCCATCACTGCAGCTTCCATCTCGACCGAGGAGATCCACTCTCCACCGGACTTGATCAGGTCCTTCGTCCGATCAGCGATGACGAAGTAGCCGTCGGGCGAGGCGATGGCCACGTCCCCCGTCTTGAACCAACCGTCATCGGTGAACGAATCCGACCCCTCGCCGTGGAGGTAGCTGTCGATGACCCATGGGCCCCGCACGCACAGGTCACCCATGGACGTGCCGTCCGTCGGCATCTCCATCCCGGCATCGTCCCTCACACTGATGGTGATGCCAGGCAGCGGCAGGCCGGCCTGCGTCCGCGCTGCGATGGTGATCGCCTCGTCGTCCCAGTCCCGCATGCGCTCCTGCGGCCATGCCATCGAGGCCAGGGGCGATGTCTCGGTCATCCCCCATGCCTGGATGATGCGCAGGTCAAAGTCGGCGGCATACCGCTCGATCATCGCCCTCGGGGGCTGGGCCCCACCGCAGACGATGTGACGCATGTCGGCAAGGTGCTCGCCCCTGGCCGCTAGCTCGTCAGCCACCCCGAGCCAAACGGTCGGCACCCCGGCGGCCACGGTGACGCGCTCTGCCACCAGCAGGTCCACGAAGTCCGAGGCGTCGAGGGGCCCGGCGAAAAAGACCTGCTTGGCACCGACCGCGGCCGCGGCATACGGCATCCCCCAGGCGTTGGCGTGGAACATGGGTACCTGGGGCAGCACCGAGTCACCGGGACCGATGGACATGCCGGCGTGGGACGTCACGGCCAGGGCGTGAAGGAACGTCGAGCGGTGGGTATATACGGCGGCTTTCGGGCGACCGGTGGTCCCCGACGTGTAGCACAGCCCCATGGGCTCCCACTCGTCGATGTGCTGGCGGGGATAGGACTCGGGCTCGTCGGCGATCAGGTCCTCGTACGCAATGACCCCGGGGATCGACGTCTCTGGGACTTGGTCGCCGAACACAATCACATGGTCGGGGAGCGCGTGGTGCTCGGCCGACTTCTCCAGCAGGGGCAGGAGGTCCGGGTCGACCAGGACCACTTTGTCCTCGGCGTCGTCCATGATGAAGGCCAGGTCCTCTGCGGAGAGCCGGGCGTTCAGCGTGTGGAGGACCCGCCCGGTGCAGGGCACCCCGAAGTAGGCCTCGAGGTGCCTCGCGCTGTTCCAGGCCAGTGAGGCGACCACGTCACCGCGGTCGAGGCCCAGACCGTCGAGAGCGTGCATCAACTGTTGGGTGCGCCGTCCGAAGTCCGCGTAGGTCCACCGCTCGGTGCGGCCGGACGGGTCCCGGCTGACCAGCTCGGCATGTGGGGCATACAGTGGGGCGTGCTCGAAGAGCACCCACGAGTTGAGCGGCAGTTCCATCATCGCCCCGCCCCACCTTCTCCGAGCCGGCTCTTACCGCTCGGGCGATCGTCAACGGGCATGGACATAGGTCCCCGGGGCTGCCTGCTCCGCTGGATGACGGGCGCATCCGAGCGAGGTCGGCGCCGGCCTCCGGGCGCCCGACCGCACCGATGCCCATGCGGCCCACGACTCCCACCATGACCCGGTGTGCGACGTGGCCTCGGCCAACCACTGGTCGGGGTCGGGTCCCGGAGTAGGTCCCGTGGTCACGGTCATCTTCGGGTTCCCTGGAGGGTTGACCAGACTCTGAATGTGCCCTGAAGAGGACAGGACGAATTCGCTCTTGCCCCCGAACAGCTGAGTGGCCGCATAGCAGGCCCGCCAGGCGGTCAGATGGTCGTTCTTGGCGGCCATCACGAACGTGTCGTTCTCCACCTCGGCGAGGTCGACCCTGCTCCCGAACACCTTGAAGTCACCGGAGGCGAGGGAGTTGTGGAGAAAAATTTGGAGGAAGTCCTCGTGCAGACCGGCGGGCAGCCGGGTGGAGTCGGCGTTCCAGGCCAGGACATCGAAGGGTGCGGGTCGCTCCCCCAACAGATTGTTGCGGACCCAGTAGTTCCAGATCAGGTCGTTGGGCCTCAGCATGGCAAACAGCCATTTGGTGTCGGCCCCCCCGATGGTGCCGCTCTTGCGCGACGACCGCATGGAATTGCGCACAACGCTCGGGCTCCCGAACATGCCGATCATGGTGGGCACGGAGAAGTCGAGGAGGGTAACGGCAAACGTGGCGCAGTCGATGAGGGGTTGGCGGGTGGCGGCCAAGTGGGCAAGGAGGGCCGCCGTCGTGATTCCCCCCGCACACAGCGAGACGGTGTTGGCCCGATCAGTGCCGGCGATCTCACATGCCGCCCGCACCGCCCCCTCCACACCCTCGACATAGGTGTCGAGGGTCCAGTGACGATGCTCGTTGGTCGGGTTACGCCAGCTGATCACGAACATCTGGATCCCCTGGCTCACCGCGTACTCGACGAAGCTCCGACCCGGCGCCATGTCCATGAAGTAGTACTTGTTGATCTGCGGGGGGACGAGCACCATCGGCGTTTCGAACACTGTGTCGGTCGACGGTTTGTACTGGATGAGCTCCAGCACCTCGGAGCGGTAGACCACCGATCCAGGGGTCACGGCTAGATTGCCGCCGACCACGTAGGTCTCCCCGTCCGACGACCG
Organism: Acidimicrobiaceae bacterium; assembly: GCA_003164275.1. Next base: position 28,100 of record PLSY01000222.1, read on the forward strand.
GGGCAGGCCCTTGTTGGTCGTGATGTCCTTCGAGATGTTGCCGATGCCCGAAGCGATGCTCCGCCCTTTGGTCTGGAACGCCCGCTCGAGGGCATCGGGGTTGAGTAGCGGGTTGTTGGTCGGCGCCAGAGCCGAGGTCAAAAGGCCGGTGGCAAGCTTCGCCCGCTCCTCGGTGCGCCAGTCGAGATGGGCGTCGTCCACCAGGTCGTTAGTGGTCTGGGACCACGCCAGGTAGGTCTGACACAGTCGCCGGAGAGCCGGATTTTGCTCCCAAGCCTTATTCTTGAACCGCCAGTCCCTCGACTCAGGTGTGACTGAGGATTTCCCGACAGCGATCTTGGCCAGCTCGAAACCGAGGCCGGCCAACCTCTTGGGCGCCGCTCCGGTCGCCGTCCGGGCCACGACCTGGGCGCAGGCGCCTGTCAGCCCCAGGCGATCGATGCGTCCGAACCGTCCGCCGACGGTTGACTTGATTCGCTCACTGGATAACCGAATTCCCACTGATTCCTCAACGTGTTCCGAGGTGATGCGGCGAGAATTTCGCCTCGCCCGTACTCAGTCAACCACACCCACTCTCGGCAGGCGCTGCTGAATGGAGACATTCGCGTTAACTAACCGTGACCTGGGAATGGCCCCGAGGTGAGACCCGCTCTTCGATGCTCTCTCGATAAGGTCTGTCCATGAGATGGCGTCCGAGGTGGTCGATCAAACCGGTCGCGTTGGTGCACCCTGCATCTGTGTCAATCCTTCCTTGTCCCCGATGAGCAACACCGGGGACAAGTCGTGGGATGCCTTCGGCACCTACCTGAGGAGCCAGAGGAAGCTCGCCCAGCTGAGCCTCCGCCAGCTCGGGGCGCTGACCAAGGTGTCGAACCCCTACCTGAGCCAGATCGAGCGGGGCCTGCACCAACCCTCGATCGGCGTCATCAAGTCTCTGGCCGAGGCCTTGAACCTCTCGGTCAGCGACCTGCTGTCTCATGCCGCGGGCGTGACCCCGAAAGAGGCCACGACCACAACAACCGAGGCCGCCATCCGGTCGGATCCTCGGCTCGACGACGCCCAAAAGAGCGCACTGCTGGCGGTCTACGCCTCGATGGCGCGCGAAGCACAGACGACGAGCACCGACGGGCCGGACGAAGACGAGGCGCACCCGGGGACTGCCGATCCGTGAGGGATCAACCCATGTCCACCAGGGCGAGGATCTCGTCGCCCCACCGCTCGAGACGCAGGGGACCCATTCCCTTGCAGGCGGCAAGCTCCTCGAGAGAGGACGGCAACCGGTTGGCGATACCGATCAGCTCCTTGTCCGTCAGCACCCGATAGGCAGGGAAGCCCCCCTCTTTCGCCACCCCCGACCTCCAGGCCCGCAGGGCGGCCTCGGCCGACTCGCTGTCTGGGGACTGCCCGAGGCCGGCTGGAGCCGTGAGCGTCACGGTCCGCCCGTCGATCCGGACGTCGGAGCCGAACGCGACGATGACCTCCGCCTCCCCGACCACGCAGACCACCCCTTCGTGCGTCACCTCGGTCACCGAGCCGACATTGCCGCGCTGCTCGATGATCAGTCCTACGGCCGCTTCGACCGGTGGCAGCGTGAGCCTCCGCCGCTCGGCCGGTCCACCTCGCTTCGCCCCGGGACTCGCCTTCGATCTCGTCGCCGTGGCTTGCGTCCTCGCCGAACCCGACGCTGACCGGGCGGCGCGCGATCCGGAGCCGTCGAGCTCGGCCACGAACAACGACGGCGCCTCGGAGTCAGCGAGCACGGCCACTTGTGCTGATGCCCTTGTCAAGGCCACGTGGAAGACGCGTCGCTCCCCCTCGTCGTCGTCACTCAGGCGATGGGGAAACAGACCCTCTGTCGCCCCGAAGACGATGACGTGTCCCCACTCTTTGCCCTTGATGCGGTGGACAGTGGACAGGGTCACAGAGGGCCCCTCGGCCGCCGGGCGGCCGAGGATGCCCCGGAGCCATCGTTCGAAGCTGGCCGCATCGGGGTGCAGGCTGGCCACCGACTCGAGGGCCAGCAGGTCGTCGGCGTGCGTCGATCGATCCGCCTCCTTGCGCGACGAGTCGAGGGCGTCCATGGTGGCGTCGAGGCCGATGCCGACACGGATGGCCCGCAGGGCGGCGGCCGTCGATATCGCCGTGGCCTTCGCCACCGCGGCGAGATCGTCGGCGTAGGACTGGACCTTCGGCACGTCACGCCCGCTCAACCGACCGGCCAGGCGACGAATGTCGCCGATCGAAGTGCTGTGGTGCTTCGTGATCATGTCCACCACCATCGGGGCGATGCCCCGGGAGGGCCTGCGCACCGTGTCCCTGATGTCGTCGCGTCGGATGTGGTCCGGATCGGCGCCGATTCGCAGGTAGGCAAACGCCGTGCGGATCCCTGTCCGAGCGAGTACCTGGGCGTCCAGGGGCGCCGCACAGGCGATGCCCGCCTCGGAGCACGCCACCTGCACGGACAGCAGGGTCGAGTTGACCCGCGAGAGTACGGCGATGTCTTCGAGGTCCACACCGCGGTCCTGCCAGTCCGAGATGATGTCGACGGCCAACGTGGCGAGGGCGTCCCCCGGGGCCGTTCTCACCGCCACCGGTCCGGAGCCGGACAACGGGCCGGTCATCAGTGGCTCGGCGTCGACCCGGCCGGCCGGCGAGCGGATCGTCTTGTCCAGTCGTCGGTGGTTGTAGGACAACAAGTGCCGGGCAGCGCCGACGATCGCGGGCGGGCACCGGTAGTTGACTTCGAGTGGATGGTGGTCGGCCCCGGGGAAGTATCGGTTGAAGTCGATCAGGAACTCGGGCGTAGCCCCCGAGTATCCGTAGATGACCTGATCGTCGTCGCCCACCCCGAAGCAGTCGAAGCCTGGTGCGACCAACAAACGGATCAACAGGAGGTGGGCCGGGGTGAGGTCTTGGAATTCGTCGACCAATAGTCGTCGGCATCGAGCCTGGGCAGAGACGCGGGCCTCGGGGTCACAAAGGAGGATCTCGATGGCCCGGTAGATCTGCTCGTCGAAATCGACGGCCCCCATCTCAACCAGGGCCGCCCGGTACCGATCGAACCCATCGGCCATACCAATGGCATCTGGGTTGGCCCGCTCCACGGCCTCGGGCGAGCTCAAGCCGAGCCGGATAGCCGACAGGGCGCTGATGTAGGGGGCCACGGTGTCGGTGTTGGCCTGGCGCCGGATGTCGAACTGGCGCTGCAGGAGGTCGCGCACGTCGGACTCCGAGAGGACCCGGGGGCGGCCGCTCGTCGAGAACTCGGTGCAGATCCACAGACCGATGCTGTTGAGCGTGCGGATGTGCGGGCCGGCATTCGTCACCACATCGGCGCAGCGGTCCTTCATCTCCTGGGCCGCCTTGGCGTTGTAGGCCAGGGCGCTGATGGTGGAAGGGTGGACGTGCCGATCGGCGACCAGGTGACGGAGCCGCTCGGTCAGCACCCTCGTCTTGCCCGACCCGGCCGGGGCGATGACTCGTGCCGCCCCCGACTGGTGCCCGACGGCGGCCAACTGGTCGGGGGCGAGCGCCGCCTCGGAGGTGGCCGTCCCGGTCGGGTCCAGGCGGCCTCCTTCCACCCCCCAGCGATGAGCCACTGCTATCCCCGAAGCAAGGGGCGGAGGGTCGGGCGGCCCGCCGTCCACGTACATGGGCGTCCCGCCGGCGAGGACAATGTCGGCCGGTCCACCGGCCGTCACTCCCCGATCTTCAAACTGTCGGGCCGCCTTCCTGGCGTGCCACCAGATGGGCTCGCCGCCTCGGGCGTCGTAGGAGTTGGTCCACACCAGGAACTGGAGGCGGTCGAGAGAAAACTCGAACGCAGGGCTCAGCTCGAAGACGTTCCCTTTGAAGTGCTGTGCGGCCCGAAGAGCCGTCGGGTCAGCGGCCAACTCGATGACGACGGGCTTTCGTGACAGCCAGGCTCCGTGAAGGATCTCGACCGCCTCTCCAGGGTGGTCGACCTCGGCATGACTCACCACCAGCCGCGGACAGGAGGACCATGCCTCGGGAACGACCCCGCCGGGCTGCACGACCACTCCGCGGCCGAGCTCTGCCGGTCCTGGAAAGGTCACCCGTCCAAACTAGCGAGGGCCTGTAACAACACGTCCCCTCGCAGGGCTGGCCGGCCGAGCGTGCAGATAGGAATCAAGGCCGGCGTTGCCGTGCCGCATCATGATGGCGTGGTTGCCGCGAAAGACAGAGCGGGCTAGAGGAGCGAGCCACCGGAGCATTCGCTTGTTCGCTCGGACGTCCTCTTCGAAGACAGGCTGAGTCCCAGCCGGGTGATCGGCCAGTACCCAGCGGCTGAACCCTTCGAGGTCGCCCGTCATGGACGCCTCGAGTATCCCGGCTTCGGCATCGAGCCGGGAGGGGCGAAGGACGAAGGTGAGGTTGTACGGCAGGACCGAGCGGCACGTCACCTCGCACGACTCCTTGGTAAGGAGTCTGAACGACCGCACCTCGGGCCACCATCGCGGATAGTCCTCGAATCGCTCGAGAGCCTCGTAGACCACCGCGGGTGGAGCCTCGACGATCCACTCGGAGCGAAACTGGTAGCGGTTTCGATCCACCTCTTGAGTGTGGCACGACGACCCGCAGCACTTCAGCGCACCCGAGCGCCTCTTGGCACTTCCTGGACTCGCCGGCAGCTGCCCGGTCCGTTGCCTGAATCTCGAAACCCATTAGCCTCGAGGCCATTATGGCCCCATCAGCAGACAACGCCCTGGCGGCGGCCAGCCCAACGGACGAAGAGACGACCGGCGCCCCGCCCGAAGGTGCCGAGGCGCCGAAGAAGCCGGATGGTCGTCAGCTCCGGCGTGAGCGCAACCGTGACGCGGTGGTCGAGGCCCTGCTCGACCTGTATCGGGATGGCAACCTCCGTCCGAGCACCGAGGAGATCGCCACCCGCTCCGGGCTCTCCCCCCGATCGCTGTTCCGGTACTTCGACGACGTCGACGACTTGGCCCGAACGGCCATGCAGCGACAGCTGTCGAGGGCCCGTCCCCTGGTGGAAATCGCCGCCGAGCCCGACGACCCCTTCGACGTGCGAGTCTCGGCCTTGGTCAACCAGCGATTCACCCTCTTCGGGGTGGTCGGCAACTCGGCCGAGGTGATGCGACTTCGTGCCCCGGCTCAGCCCATCCTGGCCGACGAGCTTGAACGGAACCGGAAGATCCTCCGCTCCCAGATCCGCCACCTGTTCGCCGGCGAGCTCGCCGCCATGGAGGACGGTCGGGCCCGGCGAGCCGTCGCCGCCGCTGACGTCCTCACCGCCTTCGAGTCCTACCGGAACCTCATAAGCCATCGGGCCATGAGTTTCGAGGAGGCCTCGGCCGTCATGACCGAGGCGTTGACGGCCGTACTCACCAGCAACAACTGACGGGCAAGCCGAACCGTTGTCGAGAGGCCTCAAGCCTTCACCGGACGGGCATCGGCCAGCAGCTGATCGTCGTCGGCCAAGAGCCCCCTCGCCAGTTTGCGCACCAGCTCCACCACCTCGGGATGGGACTCGGGGTCCCAGCCCTCGAGGAGGGAGGTCATCGACTCCCGCCGCGCTTGGGCCAGTCGATCGATGGCGTCGTGCCCCGCCGGTGTCAGCACCAGGGTGCACCCGAGCGACTCGTCGTCCCTCTCGAGCATGCCCTTGGCCACCAACGCGTCGGTACTAGGCACGAGGCGAGCCGGGTCGACCTTCAATCGGGCGCCCACGCTTTCGAGCGTGCACTCACCTCGATCGGCCAGCCGGTACAGCATCCAACAGGCGGCCGGGTCGAGGTCGACCCCGGCCCGTTCAGCCAGACCGGCATAGAGATCAGGTCGGTTCTCCCGGCTGGTAGCCCGCTCGACGATCCGCTGCATCTCGCCGAGTGAGTTTCGCGGCTCAGGGAGTCCGAGGTACTCGGCCGGCTCGGAGGTGCGGATCGATTTGCGGAGGGCGATCTCTGGCAGGGTCCAGCTCAGGATGAAGGACACGAAGGCGATGGGCACCCCGATCAGGAACATGGTCTGGACGGTGTGGGAGATGCCATCGATCACGGCGGCCTGAATGGTTGCCGGCAGGTGATGGATGGCTTCGGGGTTGTCGGCGTTCAAGTTGAACCCGGCCGGTGCCTTTGAGACATGCAGTGACTTCAAGATGTTGCCCACCACAAGGTTGGCGTAGAGAGCGCCGAAGACGGCTGTCCCGAACGATCCCCCGATGCTCCGGAAGAACGTGACCCCAGATGTGGCTGTGCCGAGGTCCTCATAGGGCACGGCGTTCTGAACGGCCACGGTCAGCACCTGGAGCACGCACCCGAGGCCGAGGCCGAACACGGCCATGTAGGCGGCCATGGTCCATGCCCCGGTGCTCACCCCGATCATCGACATCAGGTAGAGCCCCATGGTCATCAAGGCAGTGCCGAGGACGGGGAAGATCTTGTAGCGGCCTGTGCGACTGACCAGTTGGCCCGACCCGATTGAAGCAACCAACAGTCCACCCATCATGGGGAACAGCCTCACCCCCGACTCGATCGGGCTGATGCCCTTCACGTCCTGGAAGAACAGTGGCAGGAAGGTCATGGCCCCGAACATGGCGAAGCCGACCACGAACCCGATGGCGCTGGAGGCGCTGAACACCTTGTTGGCGAACAACTTGAGCGGGATGATCGGCTCTTTGGCCCTTCGCTCGGCGAGGAGGAACAGAATGGCGAAGATGACCCCGCCGACGCCCAGGCCAACAATGAACGGCGAGGTCCACCCGTAGGTGGTGCCGCCCAGACTGGTGAACAGGACGAGGGCGGTGGCCGACAAGGCCAGCAGGCCGGTGCCGAGGTAGTCGATGACCCGGTGCACCCGGCTCAGGGCACCCGGGAGGGCGATGGTCGTGACGATGAGGGCGACAGCACCGATGGGCACGTTGATGTAGAAGATCCACCGCCAGCTCAGGTAGTCGACGAAGACCCCGCCGATCAGTGGCCCGATGACCGTCGTGACTCCGAACATGGCCATGAACAGGCCCATGTAGCGCCCCCGCTCACGGGGTGACACGACGTCACCGATGATCGTCTGGGCACCGACCTGGAGGCCGCCTCCACCGAGTCCCTGGACCGCTCGGAAGACGATGAGCTCAAACATCGAGTGGCTGAGACCGGAGAGCACCGAGCCCGCCAAGAAGACGACGATGGCCATCTGGAAGAAGAACTTCCGGCCGAACTGGTCGCCGAGCTTTCCCCACAACGGCGTGGACACCGTCGACGCCAGCAAATAAGCCGTCACCACCCAGGTCAGGTGGGAGGCGCCGTGGAGGTCACCGACGATGGTCGGCAGTGCCGTCGAGACCACGGTCTGGTCCAAGGCGGCGAGGAACATCCCGAGCATCAGGGCGCCGATGACCAACAGCACCCGGCGGTGGGTAAGGGCGGCCGGGGCGTCGGGCTGTGCGACTGTGGCCGTCTCGCTCATGGCAGTGCCCCTCTCGCCAATGCCCGGCGCGGCATCGGCCTCATTGTACGAGTTGGTCCGCCCGGCGCGTGATGGTCGTCACCGACCGCCACCCCTCTCATCGATGCGAGACTGGGGCATCAACACTGGATGGCAAGTGCACGGGCGCCACAGGACCCGTTGGAGCGACACCGGCAGCGGAGGGAAAGATGAGTGACCAAGTGATGCCGGCAGCATTCCTCGGGCATGGCGATCCGATGAACGCCCTGTCGGACAACCGGTACGCCCGGGCCTGGCGCCAGTTCGGCCTCTCATTGCCGCGACCCCGGGCCATCGTGGTCATCTCGGCGCACTGGTACGTCGGGTCCACCTTGGTGACGGCCATGGCCTCACCCCGGACGATCCATGACTTCTACGGGTTTCCCCAGGCCCTCTTCGATGTGGAGTACCCCGCACCCGGCGATCCCGACGTCGCAGCCGAGGTCGCCGAGGTGGTCAAGCCCCGATGGGTAGGTCTCGATGAAGACGGCTGGGGCCTCGACCACGGGACGTGGTCCGTGTTGGTCCACGCCTTCCCCGACGCCGACATCCCAGTCATCCAGCTCTCGGTCAATGGGTTCGAGGGGTTCGACGAGCACTTCGACCTTGGCCTGCGCCTCGCCCCCTTACGGGAGCGGGGCATCCTGATCATCGGCAGTGGCAATGTGGTCCACAACCTCGGCCTGTTGGACGGGGCGGCCGGTGAGGCGCCGTTCGATTGGGCCGAGCGATTCGACGGGGCATGCACCTCGGCCATGACCGAGGACCCGGAACGGGCCAGGCGGCTGGGCGAGCACGACGACTACCGACGATCGGTCCCAACGCCTGACCACTTCTTGCCGTTGGCCCCGATAGCCGGGCTGGCAGTCGCGGCGGGCACCCCGGCCTCGGTGATGATCGACGGCTACCTCGGTGGCTCACTCTCGATGACCAGCTTCATCGTTCCGTAACATGACCGTTGCGTTACCTGCTTCGCCAATACAGGGGAGCTGGAACAATTCGACAAAACCTGTCACGAACGTGTCACACTGTGCGATCACTTGGTCGACAGCGGAGGTTGGAACGTGCTCACTCTGAAGCCGGGATTCCGGAAGGTGACGGTGGCGGCAAGCATCGGAGCCGTCGCCGTGCTGGCCGCGGCCTGTTCATCGAGCCCGTCGAGCTCCCCCTCCACCACCGCCGCACCGTCGACCACCTCGACGTCCGTGGCCCTTCCCACGTCCACCATTCCGACCCAGGCGACAAACGCCGCCATCGCCGCCACCGTTCCGGCCGCCATCAAGTCCAAGGGGACGCTCGCCGTCGCCCTCGACGCCACCTACGCCCCGGATGAGTTCATCGCCCCGAACGGATCGACCGTCGTGGGCATGGACGCCGACCTGGCCACGGCCATCACCCAGGTCCTCGGACTGAAGGTGAAGCTCGTCAACGCCACCTTCGACACCATCATCCCGGGCATCCAGAGCGGGAAGTACGACATGGGCGCCTCTTCGTTCACCGACACCATCGCCCGCCAGAAGGTCGTCGACTTCGTCGACTACTTCAGCGCCGGCGAAGGCTTCTACGTGAAGACCGGGAGCTCGGCCAGCTTCAATGGCCTCTCGAGTCTCTGCAACCACTCGGTGGCCGTCGAGAGCGGAACGACCGAGGAGTCCGACGCCAAGGCCCAGGCCAAGAAGTGCAAGGTGTCCGTCCTGTCCTTCGGCAACCAGAGCGAGGCCAACCTGGCCGTATCGAGCGGACGAGCCGATGTCGGCTTCGCCGACTCGCAGGTGGCCGGCTACATCGTCGCCTCCTCCAACGGTGTGTTCGCCAACAGCGGCACGGCCTTCGAGGTCGCCCCTTACGGACTGGCGCTGCCCAAGGGGAACGGCATGGCCACCCCCGTCCAGTCGGCGATCAACTACCTGATCGGCAACGGCGTGTACACCCAGATCCTGACCAAATGGGGCGTCCAGTCCGGAGCGATCACCTCATCGGTGATCAACGGCGCCACCAGCTAGTCGAACTGACCGGTGAACGGGGACCCACCAGTGATTGGTCCCAATGATCCAGGCACCACCCGGGAACCCGGCCCAGGCAATGAGCGGGACGCGCTGAAGACCGTCCCCGTGCGCCATCCTTGGCGGTGGGTGGCGAGTGCCGTGATCCTGGTCTTCGTGGCCATGCTGGTCAACACGCTGTTCTTCTCCAGCGTGGTCCGTGGCGGGGTGACCGAGGGGCGCTTCCAGTGGCCTGTGGTCTGGAAGTACCTCTTTGTCTCGCCGGTGCTGAGAGGTATAGTGGTGACCCTGGAGCTCACGGTCATCGCCATGGTTGTCGGCATCATCCTCGGTGTCATCCTCGCCGTGATGCGCCTCTCCCCCAACCGCATCCTGTCGGGTACGGCCTGGCTCTACATCTGGTTCTTCAGGGGGACCCCGGTCCTCGTGCAGCTCACCTTCTGGTACGTCGGGATCACCTATCTGTATCCCCAGCTGACCTTGGGGGTCCCGTTCGGCCCGACCTTGTTCACCGTCCACGCCAACACCCTGGTCACCTCGTTCATCGCCGGGGCCCTCGGCCTCAGCCTCAACGAGGGCGCCTACATGGCCGAGATCGTGCGGGCCGGCATCATCTCGGTCGACGAGGGCCAGACCGAGGCGGCACAGTCCCTCGGGATGTCGAAGACCCAGACCCTGCGACGCATCGTCCTCCCCCAGGCCATGCGCATCATCATCCCGCCGACGGGCAACGAGACCATCTCGATGCTCAAGACCACCTCGCTCGTCATCGTCATCGCCGGGGCCGACCTCTTCGCCGCCACCCAGAACATCTCGAACGCCAACTACCAGATCGTGCCGCTGCTGTTGGTGGCCAGTATCTGGTACCTCTTCTTCACCTCGATCCTGACCATCGGTCAGTACTACGTCGAGCGCTACTACTCCAGGGGCACCACGAGGGCCCTGCCCCCGACCCCCTTCCAGCGACTCCGCCAGAGCCTCTTCCACATCCGAACCGAGCCCGTTGCCCCGCTGGGCGAGGCACCGTGGGTGGCCCCCCATGCCTGAGCCCATGGTCAAGGCACGCGGGGTCCGCAAGTCGTTCGGCCGGGTCGAGGTCCTAAAGGGGATCGACCTGACCGTCGACCCCGGTGAGGTGCTCTGTCTGATCGGTCCGTCGGGATCGGGAAAGAGCACCTTCTTGCGGTGCATCAACCACCTGGAGAAGGTCGACGGGGGAGAGCTCTCCGTCGACGGAGAACTGGTCGGCTACCGCCTGGCGGGCGACCGACTCTACGAGCTGAAGGACCGTGAGGTGTGTGGCAAGCGAGCCGAGATCGGCATGGTCTTCCAGCGGTTCAACCTCTTCCCGCACATGAGTGCGTTGGACAACGTGATCTCGGGACCCGTGCGGGTGAAGAGGGAGTCCACCTCATCGGCCAAGCAACGAGGCCGCGAGCTCCTCGACCGGGTTGGCCTGGCCGACAAGGTGGACCGCTACCCGAACCAGCTCTCGGGGGGCCAACAACAGCGCGTAGCCATCGCCCGGGCCCTCGCCATGAAGCCCAAGTTGATGCTCTTCGACGAACCGACCTCAGCGCTCGACCCGGAGCTGGTCGGCGACGTCCTCGACGTCATGCGGGGTCTGGCCGACGAGGGCATGACCATGATCGTCGTGACCCACGAGATGGGCTTCGCCCGTGAGGTGGGAGACACCGTCGTGTTCATGGACGGTGGCGTGGTGGTCGAGAGCGGCGACCCTAAGGCCGTGCTGACCAACCCCCAACACGAGCGCACCCGGGTCTTCCTGTCCAAGGTGCTCTGACCATCGGGCCAGACTCACGCGGTCCCTGGTCACGTGATGCGCCGGCCGAAGTTGATGGGCAGGTCGGGACGCCGCCCATCAGTTGTCGACCAAGTTCACCCAGGGGCTGTGGCCCGGAGCACCGACACCAGGCCTGAGAGGTCGGACTCCTCGATCCGGGCGGTGGCTTTCATCGAGGCGCGCCCGAGGCTCGACCCGAACGGGAGGGCATCGACGAGTCCGCGTCCCACCCAGCTCCGGATGAGCCGGATCTCCGTCGTCCTTCCGAGGGCCCGTGGGTCGATCGCCCGGCCCTTCGACATCAGTGCTGCATTGGTAAGGGCGCGGACCTCGGATCGATCGACGACGATGCCCAACCTGTTCAGTCGGCGCACCAGGTAAGAGCCCGTGTTGTACCAGTCGCAGAACCCGTGGACCACCGAGGCCACCTGGCCGACGGCCCCGTCGATGGCCACAGCCAGCACCGGTCCCCCCTCGAGGGTGGAGGCGGCAGCGGCGGCCACCAGAGCCAGCTGCAGCCCGCCCACTGCGGTGGCGATCGACCGGGTCTGTCGGGACGAGATCTCCTCGACACCCACCTGGTCGTAGAGCACGGCGGGATGCTCGAGCACCTGGCCCGACATCCAGTCGAGGAGCTGGGGAGGGGCGGCCCGTAGCTGCGCGTTGATGCGACCCAGTCGGCCACGACCTCCCGAGATGGCGACCCGTCCGATACTCCCGAAGGCGGCCTCCAGTTGGGCCGCTGCCTCCCGGGGCAGGCCTTCGGGCCGCAGCAGGGTCCGAAGCGCCTGGGCAAATGCGGCTCTAGCTCTCGCCAACCGGGACGGGGCGATCTCGGGGTGGTTACTCAGTCCCTCAGAGCCCGGCTCCTCCGCTGGTGAAGGCCCGTTCATGTCCTGAGTCTGCTGATTTGTCCTCTGGTCCGCAAACCATCACTGGAGTGGAACACACAAGGTGCCGCGAGGCCCGGCGAGACCGGGCTGCCTCGACGGTTCGGTGACTGCCTCCACAGCCCCGCAGCGGTGTCCGACGATCCTGACCTCGTGGTGAAGGCCCACCGAGGACCCCTCCATCCGGTGTGACACCAGATCGGCTGGCGGGCTTGCTACCGTCTCTGCCCATGGTTCGTCGCGGCCCAGACCGGCCTGCACGCCGCCCGACCTCGTCTCCGAACGACCCCGGGTGTGACCCCAGGGGAGCCTCAGCAACGATGCAATGACCGAGGGATCCGAAAAGAGTCAGACGTCGCCCAGCCCCGATTCGCGTCACCGCCACGCCATCCCGAGGCGATCAGAGTCGGCGCCTACCGGGACCTTCGACGAGGCGGGGCTCATGGAGCTCGGGGCCCGGGTCCATGAAGCCAAGGCGCCGTCACGGGCCCGTCCGAAGAGACACAGGAAGACCAAGTGGATCCTCGGCACGGTGGCCGTGCTCATCGTCGTCGCCGTCGGCGGCACGGCCGGCTACGCCTGGTATCTGAACCACGAGATCCACCGGATCGATGTCCGTGGCCTGGTCGACGTCCCGACCAGCGGCGCCGACGCCGGCACCGAGAACATCTTGATGGTGGGCTCGACCGACAGGTGCGCCCTGACCGTCCAGAATGCCGCCTACGGACTCTGCTCCCAGGGGGTGAACGGGGTGAACAGCGACGTGGTGATGATCCTGCACCTCAACCCCTCGAACCACAGTGTGTCGATCCTCTCGGTGCCGAGGGACCTGTTCGTGCCGAACGCCAGGACGACCGGAGCCAACAAGATTGACGCCGCCCTCTATCAAGGGCCGAGCCAGCTGGTGGCGGCCATCAACGAGAACCTCGGCATCCCTATCCAGCACTATGTGGTCCTCAACTTCGACACGTTCGCCAATGTCGTCGACGCGCTGGGCGGCGTGAAGATGTACTTCCCCATGCCGGTCTACGACGCCTACTCCGGCCTCAAGGTCCTGACACCGGGATGTGTGGCCCTCGACGGCCTGACCGCGCTCCAAGTCGTGAGGGCCCGACATCTCCAGTACAAGGCGCCCGGCGTCACCACCGACCTTCCCCAATACTGGCCGTCCGAGAACCTGAGCGACCTGGCCCGCATCCGGCGCGACCACGAGTTCCTCCGGGTCCTCGGCAGCGCCGTGGCCAAGCAGGGCCTGTCCAATCCGATCACCGACACCAGGCTGGTCTCGAGCGTGGCCTCGCAGCTCGACGTGGACCGCCAGTTCTCGAGCTCGGACATGGTCAACCTCATCCTCAACTTCCACTCGGTGAACGTGAACTCGGCCCCCCAGCTCACCCTCCCAGTCGAGGTCGATCAGAGCCAGTCCGGCTACACCTACAAAGGTGGCGCGTACGGCGACGTGGAGTTTCCCTCGATTACCCAGGACCAACAGGTCATCGACCAGTTCCTCGGGGAGAGCGGCACGACCAACACCATGACGGGCAAGCCGCTGCCCGACCCGTCCACGGTCTCGGTCTCGGTGCTGAACGGAACCGGCGCCTACAACCAGGCCACCACCACCTCGGCCTCACTCGGAGCCTTCGGGTTCCACATGGTGGGCGTGGGCGACTCGCAATCGGTCGGCACGGAGTCCGAGACGACCGTGTACTTTGCCCAAAAGACAGCCGCCGACCAAGCGGCCGCCCAGGCCGTTGCCCGCTCGATGAGCGGTGCGGTGGTCACGGCCCTCGGTCCCACCACCGATGGCGCCCAAGTCACCGTGGTCACCGGAACCCAGTTCACCGTCAATCCACCGGCGACGACGGCCACCACGGCACCGGCCTCGGGTTCCCCGACCACGGGCAGCACCACGAGCACCACAGCCCCGGCATCCACCTCCGGGTTCCTGGCCCCGACGGCGGCGGTGACCCCGCTCCAGCCGTGGGACCCAAGGGCATGCACGCCGTCGGGCGGGGAAGGGACCTAAAGAGGTTCGTATAATACAACGCTAGCTCTGCGTAGAGTGGAATAATTGGGCATGTCCACTCCCACCCCTACTCCAGGCAGACCGAGCACTTCGAAGCCGAAGCCCGTAGTCCGACCACGCCGTGATTTTGCCGCCATGGAGGCACGCCGGATGCGAGCGGCCGACCTGTTCGCCAAGGGTGTTTCCCAGGCTGACATCGGTCGTGAACTGGGGGTCTCCCACCAGACGGTGTCGGACTGGCACGAGATGTGGGCTGTCGGAGGAAGGGCGGCGTTGAAACGCACCGGTCGACCCGGGCGGCCGCCCAAAGTGAGCGAGGCCGACCTGGCCAAGGTGGGGCGAGCACTGGAGAAGGGTCCCAAGGCGAATGGCTTTCCGACCGAGCTGTGGACGCTGGCTCGGGTCGCCGACGTGATCGAGAAGGTGACGGGGGTGAAGTACCACCCCGGACATGTCTGGCGGGTGCTGCGCCAGATGGGATGGAGCCGTCAACGACCGGCCCGTCGGGCCACAGAGCGCGATGACGAGGCCACCGAGCAGTGGGTTAACGACCGATGGCCCAAGGTAAAAAAAACGCCCGGGCCAGGGATGCCTGGATCGTCTTCCAGGACGAGAGCGGATTCAGCCTCCTCCCCTCGGTGAGATCCACCTGGGCACCGAAGGGTCAGACCCCGGTCCTCAATCACCACTTCAACTGGAAGCGGCTGTCGATGTCCGCGGCCCTGTGCTTTCGGCCCGACGGCAGCGATGCGGCCCTCGTGTTCGGGATGCAACCAGGCACCTACAAGAACGAGTCCATCATGGACTTCCTTCTCGAACGCCATCGGCACCTCGACGGCGACAAGGTCACGCTCATCTGGGACGGGCTGCCCTCCCACCGCAGCAATGACATGCAGGCCTTCATCAAGAGCCAGCGACACTGGCTGGTGGTCGAACGACTTCCGGCCTACGCCCCCGACCTCAACCCGGTCGAGCAGGTATGGGGCAACCTCAAGGGAGGCGAACTCGCGAACCTCTGCCCGGACACCATCGGCGAGGCCGAGCAGATCGTCGACCAAGGGCTCTGTCGGATCGGATACGAACCGAGCCTCGCCTTCGCCTTCCTCCGTCACTGTGGCCTCAAGCTATGACTCGAGGTCCGCGCGGTATTACACGAAGGTCTTTAGGGCCCTGGTCATCCCAGTGCTCACCTGTTGGTGGCTCGGTAACCAGCCTCACTCTCTCAACATGTGAAGTGGCCGATCCCCATTAGGCCAGCTCACCTTCGCCCCCCCTCACCCCTCAGGAAAACGGAACGGAACGGTTGCGTTTCGTTTTTCACCTTGCTACTGTTACGAAACGGAACAGTTCCGTTTCAAGTCCAGAGCTCCGGATCGGGGCAGAGGGTCGAACGTCGAGATGGTCAGCGCCACCCTGGAAGACGAGAACAAGGCCAAGGGCAAGCGCCCGAGCGGGCCGCGTTCCGAGGCCCGGGAGCAGGCCATCCTCGATGCCGCGATCGAGCTGTTGAAAGAGGTCGGCTACGACCGGTTCAGCATGGACGCACTGGCCGAGCGGGCCAAAGCCGGCAAGGCCACCATCTACCGGCACTGGTCGGGCAAGGCCCAAATCGTGGTCGAGGCCGTCCGTCGTATCAAGTGCAACCACACCGAGATCCATGTCGACACCGGCTCGCTGCGTGGCGATCTGTTGGAAGAGCTCGATCAGGCCTGCGACTCACTGAACACTGAGGACGGGGCCATCATCTGCGGTGTCATGTCAGCCATGCGCACCGATCACGAGCTGGCGGACCTGGTCCGCACCAAAATTCTCGACAGTAAGCGGGGGAAGTTCGATGACATCATCGAGCGCGCCATTCGTCGGGGGGAGCTGCCCGAGGGCAGTACAGCAGGCATCGTCGAAGAGGTGATGCCCGCCATGCTCATGAACCGCCTGGTTATCCAAGGCGAGCCGTTGGACGCTGCGTTTGCCACCCATGTGGTCGACAGCATCGTCTTGCCACTGCTGCAGCGCTGACCGCCTCACCGCAGTAACCGCTTCACCTTCCCCGCCACAACAACTCCCCCACCGCATCAACCGCTTCACCTTCCCCGCCCTACCCCACCCCATGCTGTCACCACACCTGAGGAGCCCTCATGGCCACTGTTACTGAGTTGGAAGTATCCCCACAACCGCCCGGCCCCCCGGAGGGCCCCGACCCCAAGCGCTGGATCGCCCTGGCCATCATCGCCGTGGCCCAGCTCATGGTGGTCCTCGATGCCTCCATCGTCACCATCGCCCTCCCCTCGGCCCAGCACGCCTTGCACATCTCCAATGACAACCGGCAGTGGATGGTGACGGCCTACACCTTGTCGTTCGGCAGTCTCTTGCTCCTCGGAGGCCGCATCGCCGACTACGTCGGCCGCAAGCGAATCTTCATTGTCGGGCTGCTCGGCTTCGCCGGCGCCTCCGCACTCGGCGGGGCGGCGGTGAACGCACCCATGCTGTTCGGTGCCCGTGCCCTTCAAGGAGCCTTCGGAGCACTGCTCGCCCCGGCTGCCCTCTCCCTCATCACCGTCACGTTCACCGAAGTAAAGGAGCGGTCGACCGCCTTCGGCGTCTACGGCGCCATCGCCGGTGGAGGAGCGGCCATCGGGCTAATCCTCGGCGGCGTCCTCACCGAGTACGCATCGTGGAGGTGGTGCCTGCTCGTCAACGTGCCCATCGCCGTCGTCACCGCCGTCGCCGCCCTTCCTGTGGTGCGGGAATCGAAGGCCACCGGGGACACCAGCTACGACATCCCCGGCGCGGCCAGCGTGATCATCGGCCTCGGTTCCCTGGTCTACGGGTTCACCCGGGCCGCCCAGGGCGGCTGGGCGGCGAGCTCCACCCTCACCTGCCTGGCCATTGCCGTGGTCTTCCTCGTCACCTTCGTGGTAATCGAGGTGCGGAGCAAGCACCCGCTGCTCCCGATGCGGGTGATCCTCGAGCGCAACCGTGGCGGCTCGTTCCTCAGCTCGTTCATGGTCGGCGCCGGGCTGCTCGGGATGTTCTTGTTTCTGACCTACTACTTCCAGGGCAACCTGGGCTACTCCGCCCTCAAGTCAGGGTTCGCCTTCCTCCCCTTCTCGGCCGGGATCGTCGTGGCTGCCGGCATCGCCTCCAAGCTGCTGCCGAAGACCGGGCCGCGATCCCTCATGGTCGGTGGCTTCACGGCCGCCTGCCTCGGGATGATCTGGCTCAGCCGCATCGGGTCTCACTCCTCCTACTCGGTGCACATCCTGCCCGCCGAGCTCCTGATCAGCCTCGGCATGGGATTGGCGTTCGTCCCCATGAGCAGCACCGCCCTGTTCGGCGTGGGCACTCACGACGCCGGTGTGTCCAGTGCCTTGGTGAACACCACCCAGCAGGTCGGTGGGTCCCTTGGGACCGCCCTGCTCAACACCGTCGCCGCCTCGGCCACGGCCACGTTCCTGCTCACCCGCATTCACACCCCGGCCAACCTGGCGACCGCCACCGTCCACGGGTACACCGTCGGCTTCGAGGTCGGCGCCATCTGTGTGGGCATCGCCGCCCTATCGGCCCTGTTCCTCGTCAATGCCACCAGAGAGGACATGCTCGCCATCTCCGGCGAGGTCGTGCCGGTCTGACCGATCCCGTCCAGTCGTATCGCCGGGACGCGAGACGACCCGACCGACACCGGGCCAAACCGGCACCGGTGGGTCGGGTCGTCTCCGTTGGCACCCCTGGTCAGGAGCCGATGTGATCGGCGGGGATCGAGCCCAACCGTCCTGCCTGGTAGTCCTCGAAGGCCTGGGCCACCTCCTCACGGGTGTTCATGACGAACGGCCCGTAGGCGTAGACCGGCTCTTTGATGGGGCGGCCACCGAGCACCAGTACATCGAGGCTCGGGGTGTGGGAGTCCTGGTTGGCATCGGCGGTGATCGTGAGTGACCCACCATCACCGAAGACGGCCAGCTGTCCGGTGCGAACCGGCTGACTGCTCTCGCCCACCGTGCCGTTCCCACCTAACACGTAGACCAGGGCATTGAAGTCGGGGCGCCAAGGAATTGTCACCCGTGCCCCGGCGGACACGGTGGCATGCACCATGGCCATCGGCGAGTGCGTCGACCCGGGCCCGGCATGACCACCGACATCACCGGCGATCACTCGCACAAGCGCCCCGCCATCGGGCGAGGACACGAGCACCACGCTCGACCTGCCGATGTCCTGATACCTGGGGGCAATCATCTTGTCGGCCTTCGGCAGGTTCACCCACAGCTGCACGCCATGGAACAGGCCCCCGCTCGCCACCAACTCCTCCGGTGGCGCCTCGATGTGGAGGATCCCTCCGCCGGCGGTCATCCACTGGGTGTCCCCATTGGTGATCAGGCCACCGCCACCGATCGAATCCTGGTGGCGGAACGTCCCGTCGATCATGTAGGTCACCGTCTCGAAGCCACGGTGCGGGTGCCACGGCGTGCCCTTCGGCTCTCCCGGCGCGTAGTCCACCTCGCCCATCTGGTCCATGTGGATGAACGGGTCGAGGTAGCGACGGTCCACACCGGCAAAGGCGCGGCGAACCGGAAACCCCTCCCCCTCGAAGCCCGAGGGGGCACTGGTCACCGAGATCACGGGCCGAGGCGTCGTCGACGTACCCGGCGTCTCGATCCTCGGGAGGCTCAGTACATCGTCAACGGTTACTGCTGGCATGGCCAACCTTCCCTTTCTGTCGGGATCGCGGAGCACATCCACCCCACGAGTTCCCTTTGTCCATATAACACTAGTTGCGCTCGCAACATTCCAGAGGGGTCCCGTGTACCGGGTGCAGGTCACGGTCGGGACAACTCCTCAACCAATGCTGCCGGTGTGCCGAAATACCTAATAGAAGCAAGTACGCTTGCGATACAGGAAAGTCAGGAGACAGCAGGTGATCCGGCCACGCGGCGGAACCACGCGGCGACGCGACGAACAGGATGCGTCCCTCTCCACAGCCAGGGAGATCGGTCGTCAGCTTCGAGAAGCGAGGGTGGAACGCGGCCTCGACCTCCTTGCCGCCCATGATCGGCTGAGCCGGCCCATCACCCAACTCGAGGCCCTGGAGAACGGCGACCTCGCCGCCCTGCCGGATCAGGCCCTGGCCCTGTCGACCCTCCGCCGCTATGCCGCCTTCCTCGGCCTGGACGGCGACGCGCTCGCCCTCAAGATGATCGATGCGTGGTCGAGTGCGGCACGCACCACCGACGGGAGCGCAGAGGCAACACGGGTGACCGCGGCCGTGACGAGCAGCCCCGACCATCTCCGCTCCTTCACCCAGACCGGACAGGTCCCAAGAGTCGGTGCGCGGTTCAACGCCACAGCCGCCGTTTCAGTGGTGACGCCGTCCACCGGCCCCCCGACGGGCACCTTCCCCGTCGTGCCCCGCCAAGAGCTGAAGCACTCGAAGCGCGCCGTGGCCAAAGCCCGCCGACGTCTCCGGGCGCCGACGTTCCTGAAGGCAGTCACCTGGACTGTCGTGGCATTGCTACTCATCGCCGTGGCCGGCTTCGCCATTTATCAGTGGAGTCCCCAGTGGCTGGTCAGCGTCCACATCCTGAGGGTGACCGGCCACCCGGTGGCAACCACTCCGGGAGGCTCGTCCAACGCACCGGCGGCAGCGGCGGTGAACGAGACCTCGTCCACCGCCCAGAGCGCCAACCTCGTGGTCAGCGCCAGCAGCTTCGACACCATCATCGCCACATCGGGTCCCTGCTGGATCCAGGTCACCTCGTCGACCTCCTCCACCCCGTTGATCGTCGGGGTTCAGCCCGCCGGAAAGACCCTGAGCTTTCCCTCCAAGGGGACCATGACCGTGCAGGTCGGCTCGTCGGCCGTGGTCGTGGGCATCACCATCAACAGGAAGGGGGTCTACTTGAACAAGCCGACCACGACCCCGTTCACCTACACCTTCTCGGTCAGCTCCTGACCCCTGACCGGGCTGGGCTGCGCTGGCCCAAGCCCGCGCAGATGGCCACCTGTAGTGGGGCTTGCGCCGGGCCTCAGGCCTCGGCCACGGGTACCACCACCGCTTGGCTCGCCGCCAGCTCGGCGTCCAGCTGGGCGTCGTAGCGGGCGCCTTTGCGCTCCTCTTGACGCACCCACTGGACGAAGACCGGGATCAGGGCGAAGAAGGTGAAGAGCTCGGCGCCGATCCACAGGATGGCGGCACCGGCATGGGTGCTCGACACCGAGTACATCGAGGCGGCCTGGCGGGTGCTGCTCAGCAGAGCGAGGGCGAGGAACGACTCGACCGGGATGCCGATCATGAGGTTGGCCATCTTCACCCCGTGGCTCATCTGCCAGTGGGGGATCGGGTCGAGGCCGACGATCGGCCACCAGAACAGGGTCGAGGCGAACAAGAAGCCCACATTGATGATGTCCATGAGCCACATGTGGAACATGGCGAAGTTGAGGGCGAAGGTCAAAAAGAAGGCGAACATCGAGAAGTAGTAGAGGAACCAGACGGGGAGCGGATGGGTGAGCACCTGGAACGGCCTCGAGTTCAACACGCCGAGGAGGCGGACCTTGGCCCCCCGACTCGAGGTCTGCAGGGCCAGCGTCATCGGCGCACCCATGGCCAAGAGGGGCGGGGCGATGACCATGAGCAACAGGTGCTGGAGGACGTGGGCCTGGAAGTAGTCCATGGTGAAGGCGGCGACCGGTGACTGCAGGGCAAGGTCGATGGCCACCACTCCGACGATGAACGCCGTGGTCCGCTTCCCGCTCCAGCTCCGACCCCGGGCCCGCAGGGCGCGCTCGGCCCGCAGGTACCAGACGATGGCCACGATGCACGCGGCCAAGGCCAGGAGGGCGAACGGTCTGTACCCCCACTGAGTGAGGACGTTGTGGACATTGAAGGGGACAGGAGTCATCCACGGCATTGCCCGCATCCCATGCATCACCGGCACCCCTACAGCCTACCGATGACCGGCGCCGGAGCCACTTCGGGGAGTGGCCCGGGCCCGAGGTGAGCGGTACTCACCATGAGGCCAGGACGTAGGCGGGAAGGGCCACCAGGGCCACGGCGGACACGACGGCCAGCGCGGCCACGAGCCGGGAGTCCCGGTGCGGCGCCACGAGCCGCCGCACCCGGGACGAGGTCGGGCCGGTGGCGATGGCGAAGGCACAGGTGGGCACAGCCCCTGAGCCGCTCATGTGGATGAGGGCCGAAGCCAGCACGCGGGGACGGTGGGTCCGTGCCGCATAGTCGTCGGCGGCCATCTCCAAGAGGGCGGCGACCGCACCCGGGGCGCGGCGGACATAGGGCATCCACTCGAGCATCTCGATCATCGACGCGAAGGGCAAGAGCACCAGGTCGTGTCGCTCATGGACATGCCCGCGCTCGTGGGCGAGCACCGCGGCCAGCTCCGAGTCGTCCAAAAGGCTGAGCGTGCCGGCGCTGACCACGATGCGGGAGCGCACCCCGGGCAAGCAGTAGGCGGCGGCCCGGGGGTCGTCGAGGAGCACGGCGCCGGGGGCCAGCTCGGTTCGCCGGGCGACCAGGTCGAGCAGGATCCGGTGGTGCCGGCGGGAGGCCACGGTGCGCACAGCCGTGAGCACCATTCCGACCACAAGGACAGCGACCACAGTGGCCGCCAGCGTCAGCCCGAAGGCCTCGTCCATGCCGACAACGGCGAGTGGACGACCTCGAGTCGCCCCTTCCAACAGCTGGACTGTGTCGGGAATCAGGCCCCAGTGGAGGGGCGAGACGGCGAGCGCCAGCCCCGCCCCGACGGCGGCGAGGGCTCCGGCCATGCCGACGGCCTGCCACAATGCGATGGCGGCCCGCGGGGCGCGCACGGGCCATGCGGCCCGCTCCAGCCAGATCCCGGCCGGCCCGAAGGCGACGGCAGCCATGATGGCGAGGCCCAAGCAGATTCTCACCGCCGACCCTCGTTCGCCGTGGGCTCCTCACCCAGGATCTGGCGGAGGAGCACAGCCTCATCCTCGGTGACGTTCTCGGCGAAGTGGACGAGCACGGCGCTCGGATTGGGGGTGGCGGCGAGCGCCTCACGCATCAAGGTGGCCGCGTAGGCCTCCCTCGTCCCCGAGGCCGAATAGCGATGGGCCCGGCCGGCCCGGTCCCTTCCGACGAGTCCCTTGTGCTCCAGGCGATCGAGCACGGTCAGAACGGTCGTGTAGGCGTGGTCGGGGAAGTGTGCGGCCACCTCACGCACCGTCATCTCGGTGTCCGGCGAGGCCCAGAGGACCCCGATCACCTGCTGCTCGAGCTCGCCAAGTCGCACCATCGTCGTCCTCTGTCAGCCTTTCGGGACCGTTGCCCTCCGATCACTACGCAACGTAGTAGACGACCGGACGCCGATCCATTCCGGAGTTAGTTCGCCCCTATCACCTGGGCGATGGCACCGGTGTCGACGCTGTAGCGCCAGCCCTCGATGGGAACGCAGGACGGGATGAGGTCGCACTCCCGACACCTTGCGACGTCCGCTGCCAACGCCGCGTCGGGGTCGGGCATGGCCAAGAACTCCCACGTTGACGCCTCCTCGGCATGGTCGACGGACAGTTCCGCCCGGATTTCCTCGTCGCTGCGGAAGGCCATAGCGCACTTGGTGTGCTGCATGATGGCGATCCTCTCCACCCCGAGGAAGGCGGTGGCGAGGACGAGCGAGCGCAAGACGTCCTGGGTCACTCGGCCCCCGGCGTTCCGAAGGATTTTGGCGTCTCCGGGCACCAGGCCGAGCATGGCCAAGGGCTCGATGCGACTGTCCATGCAAGTGACCAGAGCAAGATGCTTGGCGGCCGGAGCGGGGATGCCGGCCAGAGAGAACTGGGCGGCATACCGGTAGTTCTCCCGGAGGAGGTCGTCGAACATGGCAAAATTATCGCAGAGCGATGAGGCAAAGGAGACATCGTGGAGCTCTTGAGCCTGCCTGTGCGCTGGCCCATCATCTGCGCCCCCATGGCTGGTGGTCCGTCGACGCCCGCCCTGTGCGCCGCCGTCAGCAATGCCGGCGGCCTCGGTTTCCTGGCCGCCGGCTACAAGTCGGCCCAGTCCGTAGTGGATGAGGTGACTGCCGTCCGGACGCTGACCGGGGCGCCATTCGGTGTGAATGTCTTCGTCCCCGGTCAGCCGGCCGTCGACGACGGGGCCGTCAACGACTATCTCGCCACCTTGAAGGACGAGGCCGACCGCTTCGGCGTGCCCCTTGCCGCCCGCTGGGACGACGATGCCTGGTCTGACAAGCTCGAGGCCCTCGGCGGCCTGGGCGTGCCCATGGTCAGCTTCACCTTCGGCTGCCCAAGTGCAGCTGTGGTAAAGCGCCTGCACCGGGCCGGGTCGGTTGTCGTCGTCTCGGTCACCACTCCCGAGGAGGCGGTTCTTGCCAGATCGGCCGGGGCGGACGCCCTCGGCGCCCAGGGCATTGAAGCCGGGGGTCACCAGGCCACCTTCAGCGACGACGTGCCCCTCAAGTCGGGACTCCGCCTGTCCCAGCTGTTGCCGGCGCTCAAACGCCAGGTCGACCTTCCGGTCATAGCCGCCGGTGGCCTGATGGGCGGGGCGGATGTCGCTCGGGTCATCGCCTCGGGGGCGGCGGCCGCCCAGCTCGGCACGGCCTTCCTGCGCACCCCCGAGTCAGGTGCCAACGACATCTACAAGTCCGCACTGGCCGACCCCGCCTACGACGGGACGACCATCACCCGTGCGTTCAGCGGCCGACGGGCGAGGGGTCTGGTCAACCGGTTTATCCAGGCCCACCCCGACGCCCCGGCGTCGACCTACCCCGAGGTCAACAACGCCACCCGCGCCCTCCGGGCCGAGGCCGCTCGCCGCGGCGACCCCCAGTCCATCAATCTGTGGGCCGGTGAGGGCTACACCTTCGCCGCCGACCAACCGGCCGCACAGATCGTGGCCAGGATCGGCGCCGAGTACGAGGCCGCCGCCAGCGCCCGCTCGCGACGCGGCTAGCCAAGATCATCTCTCGTCACGACGAAGCGCTCGGCGATCTCTGCGCCACCCATCACGCATCGAAGGGTCTCTTAGCATTGAGGAAAGTACGCTGCGGATGTGGCCGCAGATGAATCCCCCGACGAGATCGACCGGGTCGTCGAGTTCTGGCGCACGGAGAACCCCGAACTCGACGTGGTGCTGAAGGGGCTGGCCATGCGGATCCGGCGGGCCGCCCAGCACCTCGAGCGGGCAATGCGCCAGAACCTGGCGGCGAGTGGAGTCGACGAGTTCTGGGAGATAGAGGTGCTTCTGTCGCTCAAGCGGGCACCAGGCAACTGTCGGCGGGCCGGTGAACTGCTGCGAGAGGCCCAGGTGACCTCGGGGGCCATCACCAACCGCATCGACCGCCTCGAGCAGCGCGGGTGGGTGCGGCGAGACACCGACCCCGCCGATCGCCGGCAGGTCGTGGTCAGTCTCACGCCCGAAGGGCTCGTCCAGGCCGCCCACGTCATTGCCACCAAGAACGAGACGGAGCGTCGGGTGTTCTCGGGCGTCGACCGCTCCAGGTTGGAGGAGCTGAACGACCAGCTCCGAAGCCTCGTCACTTCGATGGAGGCGAACGAGCAGCGCCTCAGCTGACCACTATGGCTGGGACCCCCCGGCGATCTCGCCGAAGAGAGACTCCGCCTGATGCCGAAGGGCGTCGACCGCGACGGCACCATCTCTGCCGAGAAGCTCACGGTGATCTTCGCAAGAGAGGACCCAGAACACGTAAGCAAGCCGCAGGGCGGCCACGGCGGCTGCGCCGTGTTCAAGTCCGAACTTGGCCTCCAGTGCCTCTCGCCGGCGCCACTTCCCGATGGTCGAGGATCTGCCGCTCCCGCCCGAGCAACTCGGGGCTGGCGCGCACCATTCGAGCGAAGTCGTCGGCCACACCCTCCCTACCCGCAGCACCTCTGACACCGGGAGCTGGGAGTTGTGACCACCCTGATCTCCCCGATGGACATTCGGTAATCCACAAGAGGAGTGACTCCGTATATCAGGGGTGACCGCGTCACCGACGGCTATCTGTCCAAGGAGGAGTCCATGAGCGAACCCGATCCCACGACTGTTCCCGAATCTGGGGCGTCCTTCGTGTGTTCTCCCGGGCGACGCTCCCCCTCCCACGGTCCCGCCAGATGGGAGACCTGGCGGTGAGCGGTTGCATGCACTCCCCGCCTCCTTCGGATGCCGACCGTTCCCTTCCCGCTGACTCGATCTTCCTCGGCATCAGTCCCGATCGGGGAACCGCAATCATCTTCACCGACGAGGCGCTGGATGGCTCTGAGCTAGAGATCCGGCGGGCAGGCGGTCCGTGGGCGGGTATCCGAGCAGGGGTCGAGCGGCACCACGTGAAAGAAGTGGTGTGCTTCGCTGCCGTGTTTCCCGGTCTGGCTGTCGGTGACTACCAGGTGCGGGTCGGGGGCTTCCACTTCGGGGACCAGGTCCACTTGCCGATCGACGGCGGCCAGGTCACCGAGATCACGTGGCCGGGATCCTGATCCGGCGGACCGCGTCTCGCCGGTCACCCAGGTAGCGGCGAGGTCGGATCCCATCGGGACAGTCGGGCCATCCGGGCCCGGTCGATCTGACGGTCGAGGAGGGCCCGCGCCTCTCCAGCTTCCCGGTTGGCGGCACGGGTCTTGACCGGTCCACGGGTCGAGTCGAGATGCACGGAGGCGAGCCCCAGGACCCGTTGCACCGGGCCCGAGGTCACCCGCACACTCTGGGTCCGTTCGTGAGGGACGACATCGATGGTGCGCGACAAGATCCCGTGTCTGGCCACGAAGACGTGCTCGTCCGAACCGACCAGCTGGCCGCGCCACCAAAGTGGTGCCCGCAGTGCGGCCCTCCGAGGCGGCCGCTCGACCGGGATGGCCTCGATGTCGACTCCGCCGAGCAGCCACCCGACCAATGCCTGTGCGTAGGCGCGGTCGGTCACCGGCAGCAGCATCGTCGACTTGGCATTCGAGCTGCCGACGTAGCCGGCCACGTTCATGCGCACCTGCGCCCACCCCAACAGACGCCAGGACGCCGGTTGATGGATGAGAATGGCCTGGATACGGCCCGGGGGTACTGTCTGGCGACTGGTGGAGAGGAGCCCGTGGCGGATGCGTATGCCATCGGGGGACTCGGTGATGGTGAAGTCCCACAAGGTGCTCACCCGGCGCCACACCGCGTGGAGGATCAGGACACCGAACCAGACGAAGAGCAGCACGCCCACTCCGGACGTCGCCTTGTGATCGTTCTGCTCGCCCACCACGGTGAGGACCGGGCCGAGGGCCAGAAAGATGAGACGCCACGAGACCATTTCCAAGAGCACAGCCCTGACCAGCAACCCGTGCGGCACAGCGACAACGGGACGCTCAGGGGCCTCTGCGGCGTCCTCGCCACTCCCCTGGGAGCGAGCAAGAAGGAGGGCACGCAAGCGCTGAGCCACCGGCAGTGCCAAGAATCGGAGCCGGACAGCCGACTTCTCCGTTCCTGCCGTCGTCACTTTGATCTCGGCCAGTCCGAAGATGCGGGCGGAGAACGGTTGGAGGACGTCCACACTCTGGACGCGGTTGAGCCGCACCCGCTTTGACCGCTTCTGCACGAGACCCGAATCGATGCGTAGCTCGCCGCCGAGTACGTGGTATCTGGTTACCGCCACGGTGATGAGCCCACGGATGACAACCAGTGCGGCGAGGACCCCGTAGATGACCAGGAGGCCCACGTTCGGTCCGCTGCTTCCATCGCCGGCTTTCTGGCCGCCCAAGCTGAACAGTGTGACGACGACCAGCAGCCCGAGGATCCTGCCACCGAGCGCTATCGGTGTAAGCGGGTGGAGACGGAAGGTCTCTTCGTCCGGACGGATCCGGGCCTCCCCGCCAGCGTCGCCCGGAGGGGAGGCCGACCCCTCGGCCTCCGGGGACTCAGAGGCCACTGGCGTGGGCCTCGCCCAACTGGGTGAGGCGATCACGTAGCTCCGAGGCCGTGCTCGGGATGAGTCCGCATACCTTGGCATCGGTCGTTGCCGCCGCGGTGTGCAGCTTCACGTGCACAAGGCCGAAGGCCCGTTCGATGGGTCCGGCCTCGACGTCCACCAGCTGCATTCGCCCGTACGGCACCACGCACAGCCGCTTGAACAACATCCCGTGGGTGACCATCAGGTCGTCCGCTCGCTCCACGTACCCCCACGAGGCCAGGTTCCGGCCAATGGAGAACCACCCCCAGGCCAGCGCGCCCACACCGACGACGGCCACGATGACCCCAACGATGCTCGACGCCCACAGGCAGGCAGCTGCGGCACCCGCCACCAAGGGGATGCCGCCACAGAGAAGGACGGTCCGTCTCATGCGGGCAAGGAGCGGCGACACCCGGTTCCATGGATGCCCGCTGGGCGGATCGAAGGGCCCATCCATTGCCCAGACCCTACCGGGACGGGCTCGACCGAACCGGGGGGAGGTACCGGCGTCGGTCTGGCCAGCGCAGGAGGTTCAGACGAGGTTGCGAGCGGCCCAGTCCCTCAACGCCTGGAGGGCAGGGAGGAGGTCCTCGCCAGCCGGGGCCAAGCGATAGGACACGCCGACGGGCGGCCCAGTCTCCACCTCACGCAGGACAAGTCCCGCCCCCGTCAGCTCGACCAGTCGCTCGGCCAGCACGGAGTCGCTGATCCCAGCGACCCCTCGGCGCAGGTCCGAGAACGAGGCCGGGCCGCTGGCCAGCGTGCCGAGGATGATCCCGCTCCAGCGTTTACCGAGGAAGCCGAACGCCCTGGCCAGGGCGGCGTCACAGACCTGTGGCTCGTGTCCGACCGGTGCGCACGACTCGGATACGACGTGCGGCATTTCCACGTCACCAGCGTAGATCAATACGAATCTCTTGCTAGCTCTTTTTTTAGAAGTAACATTGGTTCTAGTAGTTAAAGGCTCTATCCCCGTTCCTAGCTCAGGAGAGAAACCATGACCTTGTTCCGACTGGACGCCAGCATCCGAGTGGAGGGCTCAATCAGCCGGGCCATCGCCGACATCGTCGAGGCAGAGTGGAAGGCCTCGGGCGGTGACCGGATCATTACCCGTCATGTCGGCACTGACCCGATCCCATCCACCTCATGGGGGGAGGCGGTCAGCGCCGCCGGGATCGAAGCCGTCGACTTCACCTCGGGCCAACGTGACGCCTTTGCCTTGGCCTCAACTCTCACCGACGAGCTCATCGAAGCCGACGCCTACCTGTTCGCCCTTCCTTTGTACAACTTCGGCATTTCCCAGCACATGAAGGCCTGGGTGGACTTGGTGACGACCGACCCACGCATGGGACCGGGCAGCGACGCCCTTGCCGGACGGACGGCCGTGCTGGTACTGACCCGTGGTGGCAGCTATGCGGCCGGCACTCCCCGCGAGGGTTGGGATCACGCGTCGGGATGGATGAGGCGCATCCTGGCTGACGTTTGGCAACTGGACCTCACCGAGGTTGAAACCGAGTTCACCCTCGCCCACGTGAACGCTGCGCTCAGTGATTTCAGGCAGCTGGCGGACGAGCTGCGGACCAAGGCCGAGTATGCGGCAGCTGAGGCCGGACGGCGACTCGGAGAACGGGTCCGTGCCGCCTCCAGGTGACGGCGAGGCTCATCACCCGCGCGCTCAAACCCCCATCCAAGACTCGTCCCTGGCTGAAGACCGGTACGCGTCAAAAGGTGGTGTCTCGCTCCTCGTACTCGGACAGCAGTCGCCGCAGATTCCCCTCAGGATCGACAGGCGCGGCTTGGAGGGCGAGCGACCGAACGATGTAGGAGAACGAGGCGAGAACGTCTGCCTGGTACTCCACTGACTCGGCCGGAAGAGCCTCTGGGTCCACTCCCTCTAGCGAACGAGAGACGACCGACTCCAAACTGGCATTGAACACAGCGTCGACCCCGAGGTCGGTCGCGTGCACGTGGGCAAGGATGAGCCGTCGCACGTCCGCTGCCGCTTCACGGGCAATTTGATTCGCCGGGTCAGGCACGATGTTCATTGCTGTCAGGCTAACAAGGTTCGAACTCGTCACCTCGGCTTCAACCTGCCAGTCCCAGCTAGGTCGACGGGGTGTTCTGCGATCCCGCACTTCCACGATGCGTGGCCCGGCCGCACCGCGCCACCGAGGGTGAACCCCTCTGACCAAGACTTGCGAGACGCTCATCCCGCGAGCACATACGCTGAAGGGATGCCTATCGATGGAGAGTATGAGCCGAGCTCACGGGACTGGGTTCGAGATCAGGTCGCTGAGTATGAGGCCTCCGGTGGTGAACGAGCAAACACGCTGATGGACACGGGTCTGCCTATCATCGTCCTGACCACTCGAGGCAACAAGAGCGGGAAGGTCCGCANNCCCTGATGCGCGTCGAGCACGAGGGCGAGTACGCCCTCGTCGCTTCGCAGGGCGGGATGCCGACGAACCCCTCCTGGTACTACAACCTCACAGTCGACCCAAGCGCTCTCGTGATCCAGGATGGCCCCGAACCCCACGACTACATAGCTCGCGAAGTCACCGGCGACGAGAAGGCTGTTTGGTGGGAACGGGCAGTTGCGGAATATGCGTCGTATGCCGACTATCAGGCTGCAACTACCCGGGTCATCCCGGTACTAGTCGCTCGACGCGTTGACGAATAGCGCGCATACGCTTACTGGTCGCCATGTTGGCCTGTGGTGGCCCGGCGACCCTGAAGCTCCTCACATTGTTCTGGAGCAATGGCCCACGAAACTCGTAGGTACGGCGGGTGACACGAGTGCAATCGGGCCGTTACGGCACGTCCGATCAACGGTGAAGATGCACACCGGCGGAGAAGGGCCATCTCCTGGATGTCGGGCCGACAACGGGCGGGGGGAGCCCATGTCGGCCGCGACGTCCAGGACAGGGCCACGGTGGGCAGCGCGCCTACCCTCGGAAGTCCGGGACTCGTTCGGGGCCGGCCTCGGCGAGAGCCTTCTTAACGCCGTCAGCGTCGAGGTCGGACCCATACACGGGCGTACCGGGCTGCTGGCGCCACGAGTCGTCGAGGCCGCCGCCGTCAACCGGATCGAAACCGAGCGAGTCGACGAGCCCAATGACGACGTCCTTGGCATCGGCGTCGTCGCCCGCCACCGGGAGGGCGATCCGGCCCGGGGTCGCGGCCGGCACGCCGCGGGTGAGCAGGTGCTCGGCGTAGATCCCGTTGAACGCCTTGACCACCGAGACACCCAACTGCTGCTCGACCCATCGGCTCTCGGTCATCCCGTCCTCGATGGCGGCGATCCGACCGTCACGCTGCCGGGGGTAGTAGTTGCACGTGTCGATCACCACCACGTCGGGCGCAGCTCCGGCGAGAAGACGGTCAGGCAGGTCAGGTACGGCCTTGAGCGGGATGGTCACCACGAGGACATCTGCTCCGGTGCCCGCCTCGGCGGCCATGACAGCAGTAGCGCCCGTCTCGGCAGCGAGCTCAGCAAGGGTGTCGGGGTTTCTCGAGTTGGCCACCGACACCTCGTGCCCGAGTGCCGTCAACCTCCGGGTGAGGTTGCCGCCGATATTGCCTGCTCCGATGATGCCGATCTTCACGGGTGCTCCTCGGGTTCGTGTCGTGCTGAGGCCAGGTCTCGATCAGCGGTGGCGGGCCTTACGGGATTCGTCGGAAGTACTGATCCGCTCCCCGGACCGTCATCGACCATCTCCGATACACCGGTACCGTCGACTGCTCCAAACGCGTGCTCGGGACCCCGGTGGGGTGCCTCCCAAATGACCGGCATCCGGTCGCCGAACCCCTGATCGAGCGGAATCATGATGATGTGGCCTCGTCTTCGGGTGTCACCAGCTGAGCGAGAAGCGCTTGCGCCGCCGGAGCAGACGAGGCGGGGTTCTGCCCGGTGATCAGCCTGCCGTCGACCACGACGTAGGGGCCGAAGTCGGTAGGCCCCTTCGAGTAGTTAGCACCGGCTGCCACCAGCATGTCCTCGAGAAGCTCGGGGACGACCTCGGTCAGGCCGACGGCTGCTTCCTCGCTGTCGGAGAACGCCGTGACGTCCCGACCGGCGAGAAAGCCCGTGCCGTCCGGGTTCTTCACGTGGACGAATGCCACCGGGGCATGGCATACTGCAGCGACCGGCTTGCCAGCGACGGCGAATGCCTCGATCAGCCCGATGGAGCTCCGATTGTCCGGGAGGTCCCACAAGGGTCCGTGGCCGCCCGGGAAGAACACGGCTTCGAAGTCGTCGGCGGACACATCGGCGAGCGGCAGGGTGGTGGCCAGCTGTTCCTGGGCGGCGACGTCGCCGTGGAACCGCCTCGTGTCGTCGGTCTGGCCGCCAGGCTCGTCGCTGGTCGGGTCGACCGGTGGCTGCCCACCAAGCGGCGAGCACAAGGTCACACCGATACCGGCGTCGGTCAGCACGTAATACGGGGCTGCGAACTCCTCGAGCCAGAATCCGGTGGCACGTCCCGTGTTACCGAGTGTGCCGTGGGACGTGAGCACCATCAGGACGCGGGGGCGGCGAACGGCGGCGGTCATAGTTGTGACGCCGGTTCCGAGGGCACCGAATACGGCGGCGCCGATGTGTCGACCCCGCCACCCCGCAGCCGATGCCACACGGGGAGTGCGAACCGGTCGAGCCCGAGCCAGCCTGCGTTACGCCACGCAAGGACGAGCAGGACAGAGAGGATGGCGTACATCGGGTTGACGCCGGCCGAGCCGGAGAACATGTAGACGACATTGAGCGACAGGCCGGCGGCGGCGGCGGCCCCGGTGAAGAGGCCGAGCAGGATGGCGACCCCGATCAGGATCTCGGCGAGCGAGATGAACTTGGCGATCCACGCGGAGTTGGGGGTCACGAAGTTGTGGAGAAATCCGGCCCACCACCCGTAACTGGCCCCGCTGCCCTTGCCGGCCGTGGAACCGGCCACGCCGGCCGTAGCGAAGCCCTTCACCCCGGCGCCGCTGCCGAACCAAAAGACGGTGCGCTCACTGCCCCAGATCTTCTGGTACCCGGCGTTGATCCACTGATAGCCGAGCCAGATCCGTACCAGCAGCCACAGGACGCTGGCCCTGTGAGAGCGGAAGAGCCACTCGGAAGCCCGGATCCGCTGGGGCGCTTCCCAGCTGGACATGGCGGACTGACCGGCATCGTCCGCCACAGCACGGGTGGCCGCGCCACTCCCACCCGGCCGCGCTCCGGAGGTCGGGTCGGTTTCAGCGAGAGCTGGATCGGTAGTGGACGTGTCGCTTCGGAGCCCCATGGGGACCGCCTATCTTCCCCCGGAAACGGGGGATCAAGTGCTCGATCTGAGCGGATGATGCTGACGTGAAGGTGCAGAGAATCGGTCAGGCAGTCCACTCGTCCGAGGGCTTGACGGCCCGAGCAGACCGCCGACTGGAACTTCGTAATGCGGGCGCCCGGAATGGGCTCGCTGCGGCGACATCGAGTGCGCGCCGAAGCGGCGGGTCGGCGACCTCGAGGAACCCGAACGACGAGGGATGCTCGGACCGATCGCGTACCTGGATGGCGGCGAACGGAGAGACGAGTAGGCGTAGATCGATCCGCTTGACCGGTTTGTGGGACATGACTCCTCGGCGCTGCACTGCGTCACCGGCTGTCTGGAGCGACGTGCCGCGGTCTCATGCCTTCGCAGCGGAAGGGGACCGGGCTCTGCGTGCACCGTACACCTGATTTGCGGCGACGCGGGGGCTGCTCTGGAAAACCTCTGTGTAAGCTGATGACGAGCCGGTCGCAACATGTGGCCGAACGCGCTGAATCCGGTCCATGTTGAGCGTCTCACCCCGCACACAGGAGGCGATCGATGACGCGCGGCGGATCAGCCCTCTCTCGTATGTCCGAAATTCCCGAGTCGCAGCGATGACGCTGCCGGACGACCGGATGGCCACCATCCTGAAAGAGATCGCGTCCCGCGAGGACGACAGCTTCGGCACTCTGGTCCTCTGCGAGGTGGCCGCCGAAGTCACAGGGGCCTGCGGGGCCAGCATCATGCTGCTGTCCGACGAGCTCGCCCGTGGCTCCCTCTGCACCACCGACGGTGTCGCTGTCTACCTCGACGATCTGCAGTTCACCCTGGGTGAAGGGCCGTCACTCGATGCCCATGCACGTGGGGCTCCCGTCTTCGAACCCGACCTCGCCGCGCCCTCGGCTGCCCGGTGGCCCGCACTGGCCCCGTTGGCGGTGCGGGCCGGCATACGGGCAGTGTTCGCCTTCCCGCTCCGCATCGGCGCCGTGCGTCTCGGCGCGGTGACGCTGTTCCGCGATGCTCCCGGACCCCTCGACGACATGCAGCACGTCGACGCATTGGCCATGGCCGTCGTGGCCGCCCGGACCATCCTGGCCCTTCAGGCCAATGCGCCCCCTGGGTCCGTGGCGGCCGAGCTCGAACTGGGAGCCAACTTCCACTTCGTGGTCCACCAGGCCGCCGGGATGATCTCGATCCAGCTGACCATCAGCGTGACTGAGGCGCTGGTCCGACTACGTGCCCACGCCTTCTTGACCGAGCGATCCATCGATGACGTCAGTCGGGACATCGTGGATCGGCAGCTCAGGTTCGATGGTGAGTAGCCGAGCCGACCGGGCGATGGGATGATCACGACTGCCGATGAGTAGTCTGCTGGTGGCCCCCACTTGCGCTCGCCTCGCCGACGAGTCCAGACCGACACGATCGGTGGATCGATGACCCGAGAGGCTCTTTTGGTTCGTACGCTGG
The DNA here is from genome assembly GCA_003164275.1 of Acidimicrobiaceae bacterium. Next base: position 61,947 of record PLSY01000222.1, read on the forward strand.
TCGAACTGGCCGACAACCTCGTGGATGACTTCGACGTGATCGATGTCCTGACCGTGCTGAGCGACCGATGCGTCGAGGTACTCGACGTCGACTCGGCCGGAGTCATGCTCGCCGCACCCGGCGGCGAGCTCCAGGTGGTGGCCTCATCCAGCGACGCCATGCGGGGGCTCGAGCTGTTCGAGCTCCAAGCGAACGAGGGGCCGTGCGTCGATTGCTTCCTCAGCGGCGAGCCCATCGTCAACCTCGAGCTCTCTGCGATCAACGACCGTTGGCCTCGGTTCGCCCAACGGGCCGTCGCTGACGGATTCCACTCCGTGCATGCCCTGCCAATGCATCTCCGGGGCGTCACTGTCGGTGCACTCAACATGTTCCGTGTCGCACCTGGATCGCTGCACGCTGAGGACGTGTTGGTGGCGCAAGCACTCGCCGACGTGGCAACCATCGCCATCATCCAGCACCAGATGTCGGTGAGCGCAGCCGTGGTCAACGGCCAGCTGAGCGAAGCGCTCAACAGCCGGATCATCATCGAGCAGGCCAAGGGCAAGGTCAGCGAAGCCTCAGGACTGGATATGGATCGCTCGTTCCAACGCATCCGCAACCACGCCAGGAATCACAACCTTCGCCTGACAGAGCTGGCCCGCGGGATCGCCGAGGGGACCACGTCGATCGTCGCCCTGGACCCGCTACCCCGGTCGCCACGAGTCCGGGCGATCTCGTCCAACCCGTGGCCCGGTCTTGAGACACCTTCCAACTGATCGGCGCTGATCGGTCACGATGGTGCCTGCCAGTCGCGCTATGGTGCCATTGACGGGCGCATGCGCCCACCGCCGGCCCATCGAGGGTTGGTCCCAATCGTCGCTCCGGACCCGGTGACCTTGCAACCACGCCAGGAGCAGTCTGTGGAACGCAACCAGTCACCGGCTGAACTGCATATCGGCCGAACGCTCGTCCGTTCTGGCGTGCTTTCCGCGTACGAGGCCGGACTCACCGGTCGCATCGAACCGCTCGGCGCACCGGGCACAGGAGGTCCATCATGAAGGCACTCGTCTACAAGGGTCC
>PLSY01000222.1:63019-63193 GCA_003164275.1 Acidimicrobiaceae bacterium
ACGAGGGCATCGGGGTGATCACCGAAGTCGGTGACGGCGTGGACCAGCTGGCGGTCGGTGACCGCGTCATCCTGTCGTGTGTGAGCTCCTGCGGGCGGTGTTCCTACTGCCGCAAAGGTCTCTACAGCCACTGTCTGGCGGCCGAGGGCATGGCCGGGATCGGGTGGATCTTCG
>PLSY01000355.1 GCA_003164275.1 Acidimicrobiaceae bacterium
TCACATCAGGTTGACACAGAGGGGGGCGATGAGCCCGCTTCTCGTGTCTCAGCTCTTGCCTGCTGAACGGTGCTTCGACGTGTGCATCTTCGACGAGGCCTCTCAGGTAACTCCGGCCGGTGCGGTGGGGGCATTGACCCGGGCAGACCAGGCCATCGTGGCTGGTGACCCTCACCAGTTACCCCCGACGGCGTTCTTCGCTTCTACGGCAGAGGATTCCGAGGAAGATGAGGCAATCCCCACCACTTCATTGGTAGAGGGACTCGAATCCATTCTCGATGTCATGGGCGCACTCCTGCCGCCTCCGACTGGGACCAAGACCCTGCAATGGCACTACCGGAGCCGGGATGAACGTTTGATCGCATTCTCAAATGCACAGGAATCCCTGTACGACTGGTCGCTCACGACCTTCCCTGGGACCTCAGTCGACGATGCCGTCTCGCACGTTCTCGTTCCGTTTGTGGCTGGTGCTCAGGAGAAGACATCGTCCTCGACGGCGGAGGTGCGCCGAGTTGTGGAGCTGGTGGCTGAGCATGCACGTGAGCACCCTGACGAATCTCTGGGAGTGATCGGGTTCGGTAGCGACCACGCCAACCGCATCGAAGAAGCGATTCGTCTGGCTCGCATCCAAGATCCAGTTCTTGACGAGTACCTGAACGCTGGTGCACAAAGGGAAATGCTCTTTGTCAAGAACCTTGAGAGGGTTCAGGGCGATGAGCGGGATGCAATCATCATTTCGGTTGGCTACGGCAAATCGGCCGATGGGAGGCTCTACTACCGCTTCGGACCGATCAACAACGCCGGTGGCGAACGCCGCCTCAACGTTGCAGCTACTCGGGCCCGTCGGCGAATGACGGTGGTGTCCTCGTTCTCGGCTGAAGAGATGGACCCAACGAAACTCAACTCCGAGGGCCCTCGAATGCTTCAGCGGTTCCTGGCTTACGCCGCATCGAAGGGGGCCGACCTCGGGCCACACGCCCGCCCAGATGTGGAGCTGAATCCATTCGAGCGTGATGTACAGGCACAACTGACGGCGGCGGGCATCCCGCTGGTCCCTCAGTACGGAGCCTCAGGGTACTGGATCGATTTTGCAGCTCAACATCCAGAGCGACCTGGACAGATGGTGCTTGCGATTGAGGCCGATGGTGCCGCCTACCACTCAACACCGACGGCGAGAAACCGAGACCGTCTGCGCCAAGAGCATCTTGAACGCCTTGGCTGGTCTTTCCACCGGATCTGGTCCCAGGAATGGTTCCACCACCGTGAGCGAGAGATTGAGCGGGCGGTGGCGGCCTATAGAGCGGCGGTGGACGCCAGTGATGAGCCGAATGAACAAGTGGCAAGTGCCAGGCCCCCAATGGAGCCAGGCCTAGGGGACGGCGGTCTGGACGAGCCAATCGCCGGCGTGCCTGAGCGATCCGGCCCCATGCCAGTGCCAGCGCTGCTGCCGATCACTGAATATACGAACGCCCAACTCGTCCGATTGATTCGGTGGATCGAATCCGACACCTTGCTTAGAACCCCCGAGGAACTGAGGGAAGCTGCGATTCAGGCCCTCGGGTACCGACGGCGAGGACATCGGATCGTCAGTGCACTAGACACCGCAATCGCTGCGGCTCACCGGGCAAAGTAGCCCCTAGTCGTCAACGAACCAGTTCGGCCTACGATTCCATGTCGCCGTCAATCCACGCCGTGGAGAGTGCGAAGCCCTTCGCCAGCGGTTCACCCATGCCCGAACGCTAACCCTACGGACGAGCTATGTCGGCCGTGGCTCCCCCGTCGTCTCGAACTTCGCTGTCGGGTAGATGTGCGCCACTTCCTGGACGGCGGCCCGGACCGCACCGTCCCGGTCGTAGGCGTGCGCCTCCACCGTCACGACGATGCGGTGGTCGTCCCCCCGGAACCGGATCACACGATTGGCAGACCGCTGGACGCTCGTGAGGAACCGCTCGGCCTGTTGATCCAATGGGTGCTGGACGATCAAGTCGACCTCGAAGTGCATCGGTCGACCGTATCGAACATGTGTTCGTACCGCAATCGAGACAGGCGCTCATAACGGAGCCGCTGGCAAGGCAGCGACATGGAGTACTACGTCCACTTCGGAGGGAAGCGCTTCACCTTGGTCGCTGACACCTCTACAACGATGTCGCTGGTCTCCTCAAGGATGGGAATCAGCTCTTCCAGCCGCTCTTCGATTACGCCGCAGGCGTCGGGCTGTTCGCATGTCATACGAACGTGCTTTCCGAAGGTGTTCTTCTTGCGGCGCTCGGTGAATTCTCGATCGTGCGTGATGACGACCGCCTGACGATCGTCCGCATAAACAGAGACTTCGTCATCCTCGGCGTCAGGGGCCAAGCCGTCAGTTGACCTCCAACAATCGTGGCCGGCCCTGTTGAGGACATTGGCGACGCCCGTGTCGACATCGGTGTCGAGCACGAATCGCAATGAACGCCCTACGCCGAGACCGACTCAGCCGCTTTTCGAGCCGCCTCAATGTCCGCCTTAGTTAGGTCGGGAAAGGCCTTCAGGATCGCACTCGTGGTGTATCCCCGTTCGATGTAGGGCCCGACTGCGCTGATGGGGATCCGAGTTCCACTGAAGACGGGCTTGCTCCCCTGGACCTTTCGACGACGCACGATCTGACCCTCGGCTGACTTAGGCCGGGGGTTCTCAACGGACTCCCGGATCCGATCCCTCAGGGGTCGAAGGTCGAGGATCTGTGAAAAGACCCGCTGATTCTTCCGTTTGTCGCCCTCCCAGGTCCCGTCCGGATGCTGAAAGAAGATCTCGTTGCCCTCGGTTGCGAACCGAACCTCGGTAAGTGGCCGGTCGTAACCGCTGCTCCGCAGGTGCTCGACGACCCGATGGATCTGGTGGGTATTCATGCGTCGATCGAAGAGTTCACGGATGACGAGCAGCGAGAGTAGGTCCTGGAAGCCGTATAGCCGGACGGTGTTGCGCTCGCTGAGAGACCGCTTGATTCCGGGGGACGCAAGATTGATGCGTTCCCAGTGGACGAGGCGTCGCTCGGACACCCCCACCAGCTTGGCTGCGCTGGAAATTGGCAGGGCCAGACGCCCATCCTCGACACGCCGACGGGAAGCCATGTGACGATGGTATCCCAGGGGTGTCAGACATTAGGGTTCTGACTAGTCGCAGCGCTTTCACCCAAGTGCACGCCAATGCTGGTCATGAAGGATGCGTGCCGGCCGAACCAGAACTTCTGCTGAGTGGGGCCGTCGGGCGCTGCAGGGCTGACGGTATCGAGGAGCTGTCAAGCCTGCGACGCTGACCGGCACAGGGTCGCCCGGAAGGGGACGAAGGGCAAGGCTCCCGCCGAGGCCAGGCTCCGGCGCCATCACGAACCGGAATCACTGGCCCGGCTCCTCGTAGAAGCATTCCTCGACTGCTTGAGTTTCAAGGCCGTCGGTACTGTCGAGAACCCGTGGATGAAATGACACCGTGACCTGCGTCCCTCAGTCCGTTTCTGTCGAGATTCTGTCGAGATCGTGCAGCCGTAACCCCCTGTTTCTGGGTGTGTCTCCATGCACGTTCCCCCAGGTCAGCGCACATAGGTCCTGGTGATGTACCTGTGGATAACCCCGCTTTGGGCGTTCGGGACGCAGAGGT
>PLSY01000106.1 GCA_003164275.1 Acidimicrobiaceae bacterium
GCGAGCGTCCGGGACTCGGACAGTCCTGCCTCCTTACCCAATGTCTTCGCCGCCTGGCCGGAGGTCGAGGTGCCCACCACGGTGAAGCCGCCCGTCTCGAAGGCGTCCCGGACGGCGGCCATGACGGTCGTCTTGCCCGACCCGGCCACACCCTCGACCAGCTCCACCCCCCGGCCCGAGGTGGCGATGCCCAACACCGCCGCCAGCTGGCCGGGGGTCAGTGGGGACCCCAGGTCAGCGCTCTGGCGGTCCACCGCACCGGCCGCCACCTCGGGGGTGACCCTGGCCGCTTCCCGGTTCTCCACACCCCGCTCCACCGCTTGTTCGATGGCCAGCTCCGTGGCGATGACATGGGCTGTGGCATAGGCCCGTTCCGATGCCCTCGGCACACCGACCAGGGGGATGGCGTCGGGATCACGCAGGACGCGGGTCGTGACTTTGTCCAACTCGGCGCCCGGCAGGCCGAAGACCATTGGCGCCACAGCCACGATCACGTCCCGCTTGGCGAACACCTTGCGGGCAGACAGCGTCCCGTTCGGTCCCAACAGGTCCTCGGCTGTTGCGGCCAGCGCTCGGTTGCCGAGGATCTCGAACCCTTGGTTGTGCTGGCGCTGGTAGGCGAGGCCGGCCTGTTCGATGTCGGCAAGCAACTGATCGGGCGGGAAGCCGGCTCGGGTCAACTCGTCACGCCACCTCGGCAACAGGTCCTCGACCGACGTGTGGCGCTTCTGCTTCCTCGTCTCCCGGGCCGCCACCTGGCGGGCCTGGTAGGTGGAGAATCCCTTCTCGGCCACGGCGCGCTGGATCTCGACAGAGCGCTTGGAGTGGACCGCCAGGGCGGCGTCGGGGATGCCACTGATCTTCCAGTGCCCGAGCTTGCCCGAGGGCCCGGGATCGGCCTCGATGCCGTAGCCGAGCTGGACTGCTGTGGCGGCAGAGGCCACGCGGCCGACCATGGTGGCGGCATGGAGGTGCTCCCGCCAGAGCGTGGTGTCGGGAGCCTTGGTGCCGGCCTTTGCGTCCAGCATCTCGATCACGTTGGCGATGAGCACGTGGTCGTGGGGCCCCGGATCGCCGGCCCGGGTGGTGGCGTGTCGGGCGTGGGCGTAGACGAGGCCGGTGGTGGCGGTCGGGACCGCAGCCACGCCTCGGCGTCCGCCCCGCTCTCGGGTCAGGTCGTCCAGGTAGCGAAGCGTGGCGTCCCGCTCGGCGTCCATGATGGCGTGCATGTCCTCTGCTCGCCCGAGGACCCCCAGTTCGGCGACGGACTTGTGGGCGGCGATGACTAGCTCCATGCCCGGTCGCCGGGCGGTGACCATTCGCTCGCCCGTCGCAGGGTGACGGGCCCCGCCCGGTCCGTAGAGGGCATCGTAGGAGGGATTGTCGACGGGGCCGATCAGGCCGAGGGATTCGGCGCCCTTCCCGCCCCAGAGCAGCGGGGTCTCACCGCGCGAGGCGTAGTACTCGAGGGTGGCCCCGGGGAAGTCGTCGCCGCGCTCGATGATGGTCTCGCGGTGGTAGGCGACAGAGTCCGCTCCCATCATCCGCATCCAGGCCACGCCGACTCACTCTCTCCGGCAAGGGGAACCCCTTGCAATCGTGTTCAAGGTATTCAGAGGGTGTGACGCAGGATCGTGGGCGAGCTGCGGATTGGACTCGGAACGAACCGGCGACGCTTGGCCGGGTCGTTCCGAGAAGCGCGAGCCCGGCATGGGTGCTGCCTCCATGGGAGATCGGAGATGCCTGCTGATCCGGGAGGGCTTGGCCAGTCAGCGAGGCGGGTCCGAATGTTCGCAGATTCGGCGCCCCGATGCCCCTTGACCTGAATCTCAGTTGGGACCGCAGTCCCACCAGGCACCCCTTCCAGTCCTCCATCATCGGACTGGCAATTGGAGGCTTGACCAGGGAGGGTGACGTTGAATCGGGTGGCGATCTGCCTCGTTGGCGACTGCCAACCGACGAATTCACCCCTTCCGTCCCAATAACGCGATTACACGGGTGAAAGCGTCCCCTACCGAATCCTCTTTGAGTCAAGAGGGGAGTTTCCGGGCATTCGGGCGCGACGGATCCACGTGCCCTCAGGGGTGATGATGCCTAAGGTTTTGCCGGGTCCGGGAGTGACTTCGCCGAAGAGTCGGCCGCCAGGGTGCAGAGCCGATCACGCAGGCAATGAGTCGTTCCCACTTGTCCTCCCGGACCCCTACTTGGTGGCGTCGGCGAGCAGCTGACGGTAGACGGAGTTGGCGACGTGTCGCTTCAGCGACCGGATGGCCTCCCGCTTGGTTTTGCCTTCGGCCACCTTCTTCTCGAAGTAGATCCGTCCCTCGGAGTCGGTTTGGCGGATCTGGCAGATGGCCACCATGTGGATCGCATGGTTGAGCTGACGGTTGCCTCGACGGCTCAGTCGGTGAACCGTGCGACCCCCCGAGGACAGCTCAATGGGTGCCACACCGGCATAGGAGGCGAACTGGTCACGGTTCGTGAACCGACGAACGTCGCCGGTGTAGCCGATGAGCTCACAGGCCAGGATCGGTCCCACGCCATACAGGTCGGTGAGGGTCGTCCCCGATGCCTGGACTGCCACCTTGATCCGCTTGTGTGACGCCTTCAACTGCACGTCGAGGCGCTTCACATCCTCGAGCAGCTCGACGGCCAGGTAGTAGCGGGTGTGCTCGACCGGAGTCACTGGCTCATAGGCACCAAGCAGTGCCACAGCGTCAGAAGCGTTGAGTTCCTTGGCGATTCCCCCAGGTGACAGGTTCTGGAGAGCGGCATGCAGCCGGGAGACGATGATATTGCGCAGCCTCCCGATCTCGTGGTTCCGCTTGGCCAACAGCCGAAGCAACTCGCCGTGGTCAGCCACCCGCACCGAACGCAGTCCCGGCGAGCGCAGAGCGGCGATGGCCACCGACAACGCGTCGTTCGGATCGTTCTTGTTGGACCGTCCGGTGCCGAGGACCCGGATTCTCGAGGCCAGCGTCGCCGGCACATCGAGCACGTCTTCACCCGCACTCACCAACTGCTGGGACAGCAGATAGCCCATCCCTCCGGCCGACTCCACCGCCCAGGTCCTTGGTCCGAGTGGCTTCGCCCATGCCAACAACTTCTCGGTCTGCTGGCACGTGGCTCGCACTTTGATCTCGGCCAGTGAATGTTCGTCACAGTCGATGGCCACTGCAGTGTGGGACGCCTTGTGCGGGTCGATCCCGATGATCACTGTCATCAGTTCCTCCTTCGTTGTCGGTTAGGAACCGCGAGGGCACTCCTGGTTCGGATCTGGTGCACGTTCCTCTTTCGAGCCACTCGCGGCAAGGACCGGACAGGAAGCTCTTCGTTAGAAAGCCAGTCGACCGGAGCCGACGGCTGGCACTTAGCGAGCTACCCCGTCCGGACCTCTAAACGCTACGAACTGAGCGCAGCATCTGCCATCAATTCTCAACCAGGCACATCAGGGCTACCCCGAAGCGGGAACCCGCAGGGTCGGAGTAGTCCGCAATACGTGGTGCCTAAAGTCCCCGCCCCGTTGGGTCGAACCCAAAGTGTGTCAATG
>PLSY01000173.1 GCA_003164275.1 Acidimicrobiaceae bacterium
CATCGGCGATCTCACCTGACTTGCGGGTGGTGTCGAAGGCGTATTCCGACGCCGTGTAATTCTCGTTCCAATAAACGTGGTGCTTCGTGCTGCTCACTGCATTGCTTCCCGGCAATCGGTAGCTCCGATTCCCGGTGACCACTATCTCACGAGGGTGTAACACCTTCCCCGATGAGCGGCTGGTGGCCAGACCCCGTAGGGGTCTGACCAGGGAGATCACGGCAAGTACGTGTTACACCCCCTCCGTAGCTTGGACGCCATGGATACACCGAAGGAACTGACCATCACCTGCGCCCACGGCGTGGAGCCACGCCTCCTGGAGCTCGAGCAGCACTCGACCTATCGAGGACTGCTCGACGGGGGACCGACCCACGAGCTCAACGGGCAGCTCCTCGAAAACATCGCCAACTACCAGGGCCGCATCCCGACCCATCTGGTGCGTCCCACCGAGCGCCTGGTCGACCGTAGGCACCCTTCCCCTTTTGGCCCACTGATGTTTCTGCCCGGCCGCCAGTGCACCGGGCTGTTCGATGTGGGTGGTCGCTGGCTGACCATCGTCTGGTTCCAGGAGACCTGGGCCCCACCGCTTGATCCGGTCGTCCTGGAGGAGCTGCAGACCCTCGACTTCCTGGCCATCGCCTTCGACGAGGTCGGAACGTGGTGACTCTCGCGGCCCAGCACTTGCTCCATACGGAGGCGGACGAAGGGCGGATGCCCAACAGTCCGAACGCGACGCGCGGAATGCAGGTCCGCATCCACCGTGGGGCCGAGGAGATCGGGGGGAGCTGTGTCGAGGTCGAATACAAGGGCAGTCGCATCGTTCTCGATGTGGGGAAGCCGCTCTGGGCGGGGTGGGACGAGGNNGGCTCCGACCCGGCATTGGCCGGAGTAATCATCACCCACCCGCACCTCGACCACTTCGGACTCATCGACCAGGTCCACCCACGGGTGCCCGTGTATGTTGGTCGGGAAGCCGCACTCCTGTTGGCCGAGTCCGAGTTCTTCAGCGCAGCCGGGGTGACGCTGCATCCGACCGAATTCTTGGCCCATCGGGTTCCGCTCCGGATCGGTGCCTTCACGGTCACGCCGTACCTCGCTGACCACAGTGGGTTCGACGCCTACTCGCTCCTCGTCGAGGCCGGAGGGAAGCGGCTCTTCTATACGGGAGACCTCCGGGGCCATGGCCGCAAGGCTCGCCTCTTCGACGAGCTTGTGTCCGACCCACCCTTTGGCATCGACGCCCTGCTGTGCGAAGGCACCCACATCCGAGGTGCCGGTGACCGCTCGGATTCCTTGGTCGAGGAACCGGGGCGTTCCGAGGGAGATGTCGAGCTCTCGCTGACCCAGCGCATGCAGGACACCGCGGGTGCGGTCACTGTGCTCTCCTCGGCGCAGAACATCGACCGACTGGTGACCGTCTACCGAGCCTGCCTGCGTGCCGGCCGGATCCTCGTGACCGACCTCTATACGGCGTCGATCGTCGCCGCCATCGGGCGGCCCTCGATCCCCCAACCTGGCTTTCCCAGCTACAAGGTCTACGTGCCTAACCGCCAGCGAGTGCTGGTGAAGACCAGTGGGCAGTTCGACCGAATGGCCTTGGTTGGCACGTGCAGGGTCTACCCGGAGTGGTTGGCTGCGCACGCCGGAGAGATCACACTGCTGCAGCCGTCGTCGGCGGTGCCCGAGCTCCTCCGGGCAGGTGCCCTTTCCCGGGGGGCAGTGGTGTGGTCGATGTGGCCCGGCTACCTGGGCGAGGCCACTGGAAAACGCCTTCAGAACTCCCTCGATTCCGCACGGATTCCGTTCGTCCTCGATCACGCGTCCGGACACGCATCGACGGTGGATCTCGACCGGATGGTGGTGGCGCTGGCGCCGAAGGCGGTGGTCCCGATCCACACGGAAGCACCGGACCGATATCACGAGCTGTTCTCTTCAGTCGTCCGGCATGGGGATCGGGAATGGTGGACGGTCTGACCGGTCGAGTGAAGTTCCGAGCCGCTAGGCAGATTCACGGATGAACGTCACGTCCACCCCGACCATTGCGCCGACCTTCCGGAGAACGGCGAACTCATGCTCGATGGTCGGCGTTAACGGGTCTGGGCGGGGGAAGGTGACGACAGCTCGGACGGAAAGCCGGTCCAGGTCAGCCACGAAAAACCACCGATCCAGCGACGGTGTGTTCTGGATGAAGTGACGGTAGAGCACTGCCTGAACGAAGGCTTCTCTGTAGTAAGCGAGGCTCCACTCGGACTTCGCCTTGAGTTCCACCGCAATCGGAGTGCGTCCGTCGCGAACCATGGCGTCCAGGTACTTCTGCATCAGTCTGTGACCATCCCTGCGGCGGTGCGGGTGTTGCCAAAGGGTTGGGAATTGGCTCCCACGAATCACCTGGGCATCATCACGGACGAGCTCCGACTCCAGACCCTCGAGCTCAGCGCGGCCATCAAGCAGTCGTGCCTCCCATGCTCCTTCGTCCGGAGCATTTCCGTTCTCGGCACGAATGACCCAGTCGCCGCTGCCTACCCTGCGGAACCTTGAGAGCAATGTACGGATCTTCTCTGTGGCCTCATCCAGGGTCAGCTCATCCGGGTTTCTCGAATCTCCGTCACGCCCAACGGTGACCTTCCTGGATCCGAAGACCTCGATGAAGATTCGGCGTTCATAACCTGGACCGGCAGTTTGACCCTGATGGTCCTTGCCGATCGACAGCGTCACCTTCCTCTCACTGGCCACCCCGATTTCGAGGCCGTCGATTCGGAGTGACCACTTGTTCTGGACTCCGAGCTTGATCGCCGACGAGGAGATGCGGAGAGACGGATCTGCAACGCGTGCGACGAGGTCGATTGCCAGATCGCCTGGCTGTTCGTTCAGCCGGGGCAGGAGAAGGTTATTGACCCACTCATCGGCCTTCGTNNCCGCTTCCTCCCCAGTACCAGATCCGAAGGTCGACGCGAGGGTGCCCTTGCTGCGCTGCGTCCCGGATACTGCGCATGACCTGCTCGGTCTCGGTGGGATTGTTGTCAGGCACGTCCCGGCTGATCAGTACGTTGACCACCGACTCGTCCAATGGTCCGCTTCGGGTCAGGAAG
>PLSY01000002.1:0-1434 GCA_003164275.1 Acidimicrobiaceae bacterium
GTTCGACCACCTACTACTTCTCGTACGGCACGACGACGTCGCTCGGATCCTCGACAGCTTCGGCTGATGCCGGGTCGGGCTCCGCGCCCACTTCGGTCTCCACCGTGGTCACCGGCCTCGATCCGAACACGTCGTATCTCTTTGAACTCATCGCCACGAACTCGGCGGGCACGGCAACCGGCGTCAGCGCGTCGTTTACCACCGCCCAGAGCTCGTGCGTGACTGACCAGAACAACATCACGACGTACCAACNNGCCCAACAGCTCACCGTGCAGTCTGCTCAGGCCAACCTTCAGGTCACCTCGTCCACCATCGCACAAGACGAGGCGAACGTCACCCAAGACCAAGTAACGGTGACCGCCGATCAGAAGGCCCTGGCCGGGACAACGCTGACTGCGCTGATCAGCGGCACGGTCACCGCTGTCAGCAGCTCAGTAGGGGACACCGTAAGCGGCTCAGGTTCGTCGACCAACTCATCGACGGGTTCGAGCTCGGCCTCGTCGACAACGGGCACTTCGTCGGGTACATCGGGGTCGTCCGCTGGAGGGAGCGGCGGTGGGGCGACGTCTGGGGGCGGGAGCGCGAGCAGCGGAAGCGCGACTTCAGGAGGCTCATCCACCAGCGGGTCTTCCAGTAGCGGGTCTTCCTCCTCGAGCTCATCGTCCAGCTTCATCACCATCCAGGGGCTCGACAACCTCGAGGTCGTGGCCAACTTCGCTGAATCAGATGCTTCGAAGATCGCCGTTGGACAGCCAGCAACAGTGACTCTCTCGGCGCTCGCGGACACCGAAGTGAGCGGTGTAGTGACGGCGGTATCGCCCACTTCGTCGGTAGTGAGCAATGTCGTGACCTATCCGGTCACCGTGGTCCTCACCAATCCGCCGTCAACGGTCAAGCAAGGAATGACGTCGCAAGTGGCGGTGATAGTCCAGACTGCTACCGACGTCCTTGAGCTGCCCAGCGCCGCCATCACGACGACAGGGAGTATCTCCACCGTCAAAGTGGTCGACGCAAGCGGAACGCAAAGGACGACACCCGTCACTCTCGGTCTGGTCGGCACGTCCTACACCGAGATTGCCAGCGGGCTCACCGAAGGACAGAAGGTAGTGGAGCCGACGGCAAGTGTCAGCGCTTCGTCCGGGACTGCAACGGTGGGCGGTGGCTTCCCCGGTGGTGGTGGCGGATTCGGCGGAGGCGCACCGTGACCATCCTCGCGGACAGCGATCACCGAGGGAGCAACGACACCACGGCCGGGACGGCGAACGCTGGCAAACGTGCCGTCATCGCCCTCGCCGATATTGTGAAGCGGTACCAGATGGGTGGACACGACGTATTTGCCACCCGCGGCGTGTCCCTGGTTGTCCCTCGTGGAGAGTTCGTGGCCATCATGGGGGCGTCTGGTTCGGGGAAATCGACGCTCATGAACATCATCGG
>PLSY01000002.1:1456-2339 GCA_003164275.1 Acidimicrobiaceae bacterium
GTTCGTCTTCCAGGGTTTCAATCTCCTCGCGCGGATGTCGGCCGTCCAGAACGTCGAACTGCCGATGGCCTATGCCGGTTTGAAGGCAAAGGATCGCCGCGCCCGGGCAGAGGCCGCGCTCAAGATCGTCGGTCTCGCCGATCGCATGGGCCACTTTCCGAGCGAGATGTCTGGTGGCCAACAACAGCGGGTAGCCATCGCACGGGCGATCAGCACAAATCCGGCACTCATCCTGGCAGACGAGCCGACAGGAAACCTCGATACGACGTCCACGATTGACGTGATGAAGATGTNNTGATCACCCACGAGGAGGATGTGGCTGCCTACGCGACACGGGTCGTTCGACTCCGGGACGGAGTGATCATCGGCGACCACCAGCAGGTTCCTATTCATGCCCGAGACGAGCACGTGGCGCACGTACAGGCGGCGACGGCACGGCACGACAACCGGGAGATGCCGTCGTGAACATGATGGGGAATGTGGTGATGGCCCTCCGGGGCATCAGTTCCAACTGGCTACGATCGCTATTGACCATGCTGGGAGTGCTGATCGGCGTGGCTGCCGTCATCGTCCTCCTTGCCGTCGGCACCGGGTCATCGGAGGCCGTGGCCAAGTCGATCAATAGTCTGGGCACCAATACCCTGACAGTGTTTAGCGGTGGCCGGACCACCTCGCAGACCGGTACGAAGTCCAGCAATGCCACGCTTTCCACCACCGATGTCAAGCTCATCGGCGACTCCAACAACGCTCCCGATGTCCAGTCGGTGTCACCCGTCATCTCGACCAGTGAGACGGCCACGTATCAGGGTGCCACCTACTCGACCTCTGTGATCGGTTCCACGCCGTCCTATCTGCCTGCGTCGAACTACACGATCTCCGCCGG
>PLSY01000002.1:2381-6333 GCA_003164275.1 Acidimicrobiaceae bacterium
TCCAAGGGCAGCAGCGGCCTCTCCAATGGCGACGCGGTGGCGATCGCGCCGTACACGGCCGTCCAAGACCAGTTGACGGGTCAGTCGCAATCCTTCTCCGAACTGCTGGTGCAGGGAAAGTCCTCCGCGACACTCACGTTGGCCCAGAGCGAGGTGGAGAGCATTCTCGCCGCGCAGAACAACACGACCGTTGCCAATCTTCCGTTCTCCGTGCTCAACCAGGCGAGCCTTCTGTCGACCGCCACGTCGAGTTCGAAGACCTTCACAGCCCTGCTCGGTTGGGTGGCGGCGGTGTCACTGCTGGTTGGTGCGATTGGCGTCATGAACATCATGTTGGTGACGGTGACCGAACGCACGCGAGAGATTGGGATCCGCAAGGCGATCGGCGCACCGAAGTCGGTGGTCCTCAGCCAGTTCCTGATCGAGGCCGTGGTCATCTCGATGTTGGGTGGCGTCATAGGCATCTTGGCAGGATTGGTGGTTGTTCGATTCAAGATCGACGGCGTACAGCCCGTTCTGGCCACGTATTCGATCCCTCTTGCCTTCGGTGTCGCCCTACTGGTCGGCGTGTTTGCCGGTCTGTACCCCGCGTATCGAGCGGCGTCACTTCGCCCCATCGATGCGCTTCGCTATGAGTAGTCGACAGAAGGAGCTCCATGACAGACGCGACACCTGACACCGTCCTCGAAGAGGAACACCCCACGGGTGAGCTCCGCATGGATGAGACCGCGCAGGTCCCCGCGGTGAGCTCCGATGGAGCCGACCAGGGTTCGGATGAGCTCAGCGCATTGTTCGAAGAGGAAGCGGACGAGTGGCCGACACAAGGTCCGGCAAAGGGCCTGCGTCTGCCATGGCCAGTAGCCGGATTGCTGGTCTTGCTGCTGGCGTTCGGAGGTCTATGGGCGGGGGCGTACTTGCAACGCAACTCGTCATCCTCCTCGAGTTCGGCGTCTCCGTTCGGCGGGTCGTTCTCGCTCCCTGGTGGTGCAGCCACAGCTCGAGGAGCGGGTGGAACTGGCGGTTTCCCTGGTGCTTCATCGAGCGGTACGTCGGGAACGGTGACCGACATCATCGGAAGCACGCTCTATGTGACCACGGCCAGCGGCGACCTGGTTGCCGTCACTGTCGGGTCCAATACGACGGTGGATCGAAACGCGAAGTCATCACTTGCCGCGCTGCAGCCAGGTGACACGGTGACCGTGCAGGGTACTAAGGCAAAGGATGGGACAGTAACTGCGTCATCAGTATCCGCGACGCAGGCGGGGGTGACGTCTGGCGCGGCAGCCTTTGGCGGTGGGGGCTTTCCAGGCGGCGCCTCAGCCACAGCTGGCGGCTGACCCGGGACCATTCGAAGCGGCCACCAGTGGCAGTGCAGCAGATTCGTACAGTCGGCACCACTGAGCCGAACAACGTGAGCTCCAGCTCCTGCTACGTGTTTGACCCGGAGTCGTCACCCATGATGTCCAAGGATGGCTCGGGGAACCAGAGCAATACCGTCTTGATGGGAACATCTACGCGAACCATCGTTAGTGTGGAGGTTTCGACGAGTCGGCGCGTCCTGGGACGGATGCGGCGCCTACTGACGTCTCGACTGCTCCCTGCGAGTGCATTGGCTGGTCTTGTGCTCTGGCAGCTTGGCGCGCTGATCGCCGAGCTTCAGGAGTTGAACATCCATCCCGGATGGATAGTGCTTGGTGAGTGCCTGCGAAGCGTCCTCTACGCGCTGTTCCTGTGCTTTCCGATTGCAGCGTTCCTCACCCATGGACCACCCCGCTCGCAGGACGGCCGGCCACTCGTGATGTGTGCTGCGGTCGCGGCGACGTTTCTTCTTGCGGGCCTCGGGCTTCTGGTGCCGAGCGGTGCGCAGCTGTGGCGGGCTTCATCGGTAGTGGTGGGGATTGCGTTGACGATCACCCTGGTGGGCGTCGGATTGGCTGTTGGAAGTGCCAACGCGTTGGGAGACAGCTTTTCCTTTGTCCCTCAAGGTCGAGCACTCGTCGTGCGCGGGCCCTACCGGTTGGTGCGCCACCCGATCTATCTGGCTGAACTGGCCATGATCGTGGGTGTCTCCGTCGTCAATCCGCGGGTCGTGCCACTCGCGGGAGCGTTCGCGGTGATCCTGCTTCAGTTGGTGCGGATCCGAGCAGAAGAGCGCCTCCTCCGCTCAACATTCCCTGGATTCAACAGCTACGCAGCAGTGACCCGGTATCGGCTGGTTCCATTCCTCTGGTGAGGGCTGAGGCGCCGGGTCCGGAGCGAGCGGGCGGACGCTCGCTCAACGGACCCGGCGATCTGTCGACGGCCGATCGTAGGTGTTGAGTCAGTTGACACTTCACCCTCAGGCCGTCACGTCCCGTCGAATGAACAAGGTGGCCCCAATCCCTGCAGCCACGGTGAGATAGAACAGTGTTCCGATCAATGAATGTGCATAGCCAATCGTCGTCGTGCCACCTTGGGCCACCGACGAGAGGAGTTGGCCGGGCAGGTACCCCGCGATGCCTCTGATGGTGGAAGCAAGGATCTGCTCGACCGGAAGGAGGTAGGCGACTCCGACCGCGACTGCAGCAACTGACGAGCGCATCACGATCCCGAGGGTCAAGCCCAGCAGAGCAAAACCCACTGTGGCGACGGACACATCGATGAAGCCGGTGGCCATGGCCCCCAGTCCTGAGATGGCAGTCCACGCGTTCGTAGGGATCCCTCGACCGTGCGCCATGGCGAAGGCGGTCGCGATCGATCCGATCGTGGCGAGAGCGACTGCACCGATCATGAACGTCGAGATAGCTACGAGCTTGCCCCCCAAGAAAACGATTCGTCGGGGCTGGCGGACGAGCAGATTGCGCAGAGTCCCCTGTCCGTACTCCATCGCCATCTGTGACGCAGCGATGGCGAAGGCGATGACGCCGAGTATCGTGAGCGATCCCTCGAGTCCGTTCACTGAGCCGGTTGAGAGGGCAAGTTGGGAGAGCGGTGTCGATTGACTGGCTGGACCGGTGGAAGCGCTACGGCCTGCAGTACTGAACGTGAGAACAGTGACGAGGCAGGCGACAGCAAATATTGCGGCGTAGCTTCCGTAGAAGAAGCCCCGTCGGCGGAGCTTGATCCATTCGCTCGCGAAGGCGCTAGCCACGGGTGCCCTCCAGAGCCGAAGCTCCTGGATCCGATGTCGGCACATCACCGTCACTCGTGAGAGCGAGAAACGTGTCTTCGAGGCTAGGCCTCAGCACATCCAGCTGGACAAGAGTGATGTCGGCCCGAGCTGCGGCCCGGAAGAGGCGCGCCGCGTCTCGTGAGTCGCCGTGGGCCACCAGCGACCCGTGTTCAAGCTGGGTCACCATGCCGAGCCCTGTGGCGAGATGCTCGAGTGACTCCAGTTGTCCGAGCAATTCAGGGGTGGCGCGGAGCAGTGGCTGGGTCCGGTTCATGAGATCGCCAATATGTCCTTGGAAGACCATGCGCCCAGAGCTGATGACAACCAGGTGTTTGCAGATCTGGGCAATCTCGGAAAGCAGGTGGCTCGAGACAAAGATGGTGATGCCGTCATCAGCGAGAGAACGAAACAGCACACGCATCTCGGCGATGCCCGCCGGATCGAGCCCGTTGGTCGGCTCGTCGAGGATAAGCAGGTCTGGATCGGGAAGCAGTGCAGCGGCGATGCCCAATCGCTGCTTCATCCCGAGTGAATAGGAGCGAAACGTATCGGTTGCCCGATCGGCGAGTCCGACTCTGTGCAGTGCACGATCAGTGTTCACCTGGGGAATCCCACCAAGACGAGCGAGGACGCCGAGATTTTTCTGACCCGACAATGTCGGGTAGAACGCCGGACTCTCGATCATTGCCCCAACTCTGTGGAGGAAGTGTTGGGGCTGGCCGAGATCGGCTCCGAGGACTTGGCCGGAGCCTGCGGTGGGAGCGATCAAGCCGAGCAGCATCCGAATGGTGGTTGTCTTGC
>PLSY01000172.1 GCA_003164275.1 Acidimicrobiaceae bacterium
CGTCAGCGGGCTGCTTCAATCCTCGATGCCGGTTACGAGATTGTCGGGTCGCCGGTGGATACCCCACAGGCTCGAGGGCCCGTCCGCTCCGCTCGCCAGGCGACGACGCCGGAGCGGCCGACACCACTGTGGCGACAGGGCTTGCGCCTGTGCGCTAGAACTCCCCGTAGGGGCACCGGTGCTCCCGTCGAAAGACTAGGTAAGTGGGGTGCAGCAATGGGCACAGGGACGAGATCCGGCCGGGTCGCAAGGGTGGTCGGCGCATTGCTCAGCGTGGCGCTGGTGGCATCAGCCTGCAGCTCGTCGTCGAGCGCGCCGCCAACCACTGCACCTCACGGGCTCCCAGCGTTCTACATCGTTCCAGCCGGGGTGGGCTCGAAGGCACCCGGCACCCTGCTCAAGTATGAGAAGACGACCGTGTCCGACGTCAACGCAACCGCCTACCGGGTGATGTACGTGTCGACGGGGCTCGGTGGCAAGAACGTCGCAGTTACTGGGACTATCTTCGTTCCTCACACCGCCGCGCCGGCATCCGGCCGGGACGTGGTCTCCTGGGCGCACGGCACCAACGGCATGGCCGACACTTGCGCGCCATCGACCAACTTTGTCAACGAGGACCTGACGACGGTCCCGCACGCCAGCGTGAACGCGCTCCTGGCCAAGGGCTGGGTCGTCACAGCCAGCGACTACCAGGGGGAGGGGACGCCACCCGACCTGCTGCCCTACCTGGTGGGGGGGATCTCAGCGGACAACACGATCGACATCGTGCTGGCCGCCCACCATCTCGCCGCGGCCGACACATCGAAGCAGTACGCCGTGTGGGGCCACTCGGAGGGTGGCCAGACGGCAATGTTCGCCTGGGACGCAGCTGCGACCTACGGGACTCGCCAGGGCTTCAGCCAGGTCGGGACGGTGGCCGGGGCCCCTCCGACCCAGTTCGGCGCCATCTACGCCTTCCTCGAGACCAGCCCGTACCGCTTCTACCTCCTGATGGCGACGGTGGGCTACAACACCGCCTACGGCAACACCGCGGTGCCGCTGGACCAGATCCTGACGCCGCTGGGGATCAGCCTGATCCCCAAGTTGCAGAAGGGTTGCTTCAACTACCTCGAGAAGACGATCGACAAGTACAGCTACTCGCAGATCTTCAAGGAGAATCCGACCGAGCTGTCCACGTTCGTACCGACCCTGACGGCCAACGACCCCATCAAGGTCACGAGTGTGCCCCAAGTACCGCTCCTGATCGTCCAGGGTGGTGACGACGAGCAGATCCCCGTTGTCACCACGCAGGCCCTCTACACCCAGTTGTGCTCCCTCGGCGCCAACGTTCAGCGGTGGATCTACCCGGGATATAACCACTACGAGGTCATAGCGGTCTATACCGCCGACATGGTCGCCTGGATCGCCAATCGCTTCGCGGGCAGGGCCGCCGGTTCGTCACCTGCCCCGGTCGGCGTGGCCGGCGTCCAGACCCAGAGCTGCGGGGCCTCGGCGACCGGGTGAGCGGCCGGTCATCTCGTCCGGAGCAAGTGTGCCATGTGGACCGCTCCGCCGATCACATAGGAAGCCGGGTGGCGAAATCCACTTCGAGTTCTGGACCACCGAGAGTTCCCAGTCGCTGACTGGTGGAGACGCCGGGAGCGTGGCGCTTTATCAACCGGGGGCTATCCGTCCCGCAGTCGTGCTACGGCCATTCCGAACCTCATTTCTGAGGCTCCAACATCGATTTCGATCAACTTCCGCCGACTTCGTCCTCCTCTGACAAGAGTTACGGAGTTGCGTGGCACCGCAAGGGTCTTGGCGACCGCCTTCAGGGCAGCCTCGGTTGCTCGACCTCCATCGGCAGGTTCCACGACACGCACCACTAATGCGCTGTCGTACTCACCACCTACGGCCGTCGCCGATGCACCCGGTCGAACATGAATCTCGATACGCACGGGTTCAGTCTGCTCGATGCCGCCTTGGCTCCCAAACACCGGGTAGTTGGGGTAGCAACGTGGAATGAACCTCTTGTCGATTGCTGCGGTACGACGCTCGCTGTCTAATCAAGACTTCCAGGCCAACCTGTGGCGTCAAACACTGCCACCGGGTTCAGATAGTCCCACCACCACGTGACTTTGGCCTCCTTAATCGTGATGATCGAGACAAACCGGTTGTCGTACGGACGGCCCGTCTGCACTGATTCGCCTTGGACTACATACTCAAGGACCACGACTGACGCCTCAAGATCTCGATAGACACGGAGATTGTCAGCGCTGCGCACTGTCAAGAAGCTGTCGTAGTCGCGGTACAGGTGATGATGTTCTGTTTACCTTCAACCCGCTTGGGATAACCGGGTACGGAGATGACGTACTCGAAGACAACATCGTCAGCCAGCAGGTCGAAGGCGTCCTTGCCATCGGCGAGCCCCGTCAGTCCCCCTTGAATGAGGTGGAAGAAGGGGCCATCAGCTCCAAAATTGGAGTTTTCCTCGGTGTACTTGGTCACTTGTCCTCCTGTTGGGTCAAGGCAGCCGCCCCGTGCTGTGCGGGTCCGTCGAAACTGGCGGCGCGGGTCGTGAATCGTAGACCTGGAGCGTCGGAGATCGACCATCCCCGAACGCCTAATACACATGTGA
>PLSY01000207.1 GCA_003164275.1 Acidimicrobiaceae bacterium
CCAACCAGCTCGTGGGGACCGACCTGACCCAGGCCGTCCCGCTGACCCTGGCCGCGGCACTGGGAGCGCTGACCTTCGGGCATGTCGAATTCTCCGTCACGACATCCATCATCATCGGGAGCGTCCCGGCCGTCATCGTCGGGGCGTTCCTGTCCTCTCGGGCACCGGACAAGTACATCCGTCCTGCCATCACCTTCGTGATCTTTGCCTCGGGGCTCAAGTATGCAGGACTCGGCACGACCGCACTCGGGTGGGTGCTGTGCGCCACGCTTCTCGGAGCCGGCGTCTTCTGGCTGGCCTACGTCCGCCCGTGGCAGAACGGTGCTCCG
The DNA here is from genome assembly GCA_003164275.1 of Acidimicrobiaceae bacterium. Next base: position 330 of record PLSY01000207.1, read on the forward strand.
TTGGACACCGCACCAGTCTCTGGGGATGTCCAGGACGCATCAATCACTGTCGACTCGTCTCCATGAGGCGTGCTCACCTCCCAGCTACGTGACGCATTCGAATCACTACGCAGTGTCAACCATCTACCGAGCCGGTCATCCGTGGCAACCGACGTGGCCGCCGTGATGGCATCGTCGTCGTATGCTCGGCAGTGTGACAATCATTGAAGTGTTCGCCGACATCTCGTGCCCATTTGCACATGTCGGAATCCGCTGTGTCATCGAGCGCAGGGCTCAGATGAAGCGTGAAGATGTCGCTCTGCACGTGCGAGCCTGGCCTCTCGAACTGGTCAACGGGGAACCTCTTGATCCGGCCACCACCGCTCGCCACATTGAAGAGCTACGAACGCAGGTGGACCCTGATCTCTTCCGACGGTTCGATCCGAATCACTTTCCAACGACCACACTTCCTGCCCTGGCCTGGGTTCATGCCGCTTACGACAAGGACATGAAGAGGGGTGAGGCAGTGAGCATTGCCCTCCGGAATGCCCTCTTCGAAAACGGAGTCGACATATCGGATCCTGGTGCGCTTTCGGACGTCGTCCGAGCTGAAGGCGTCGGATCGTTCGACGCCGCTGACGAGCAGGCAGTTCTGGATGATTGGCACGAAGGAAGGGAACGTGGTGTCAAGGGATCGCCGCACTTCTTTTGTGGAGGCGACGATGCATTCTGCCCATCGCTCGACATCTTCAAGGACGGATCGGGTCGTCTTGAGGTGAGGCGCAACATGGATGTCCTGGATGCATTCTTGGAGAACTGCTTCAGGGGGTGACGTTCGCCACGATCCGACCACCTGTGCAGCGATGGCAAGTCATCCACAGGCCCGCATGTGCCGGAGCGAGGCAGTTCGCGGATGGCATCACCCTTCCGGCGATGGCAGACCCACAGCCGGCAAGGTGGAGCAGGGTGGTACCGGAATCGGGCTCTGGCCACCCAATTGTGGCTGAGAATCTGCAAGCTTTGTCTCTTGGCCCAGAGCAAGTGCTTGCACCAGCGATCGGATCTCTAGTGTCATTTCTTGTAGAGAATCTCGAATGTCTGGCAGTGGTCCCGAATCACCTTCCTCTGGTGGATAGAAAGGTTCAGGGGGACTTGCATCCCGCAGGCTACGAGCCAGCCTCTCAAAGGGTTGCGACAGCTTCTGACCCCATTCTTCGCTGCGATGCTTTCTCCTTGGTTCACTCGCCACGTAGACATTGCGAAACAGATTGCCGAAATTGTTAGCTAGCATATCCTTCGGAAGAAGATCCTCCTCTGATAGGTAGGCAGCTGTATTGAGCTGTTGAATGACGACGTCGGCGGAGGTTCATTGCCGGGACGTCCATTGGTCGTAGGGAATGCCTGCGCCCTCCAGCCCGTAAAGTTCTCTTCGCGCCTCGCGTTGCCGGTCTGACTGAATGTCACGTGAAACCTCAAGTGCATGTTGTGCCTGCCAAGACTGTCGCATCCGCTCCGCTTGCTGGTCCAGCCGACACGCTGGTAGTTGCCAACGGCATGTACGGCAATTACTGCAAAAAAGCTGACCACAGAGCTGGCAACAATCATGTCGTAACATCTCAAGTCGTGAAAGCTCTAGAAGTATGCAATCCACCGGGGTCCACCGGCAATCATCGCTATCGCGCGTCAGTTGTCTGTCGTAATCTGGGGGCAGCCAGACAAACTTTGGCAAATGGGCTCGAAATGGTCACGACGACTCGCGATGCTGGTCGGTCGCCGTTGAAATGGGATGCCTTCCGTCCCGCCGGACAGCAGAGCCGGAGGTGGGCTCTTCCGAGTGCTTTGACAAGAACGTGGAGATCAAGTGCTGAGTCTCAGCTTCAGAAGCTGAGGCGGAAGAACCTCCGATGCGGCCCGAGTCCCATGACCTCTGCCCATACCGAAAGGGTTGCAACATGATCCTGGTGGCGGCTGGGGTTCGTCGAAAGGTCGCTGAAGAACGAGGTGGCGCCGTTCGCAGTGCCGGGACGGAACGTCAACTGACGATGAGGAGAGCGCTGTCGGACGGCAGGACCCGCCGTCCGGTCTCACGGCTTCCCCGGCACGCGGAGCCCGACCATCGAGACACAGCAGAGGACGCCGGCGGGAACTCCGGATGCGACTGGGGCGTGCCACACCGGGGGGCCAGGCGACTAGTGCCGAATGGTCAGCTCCTGCTCGTCACTGATGAGGGAGGCAGTCACGCGTTCGGGACCTCGCCACAGCCGGTTCGGCCACCAGAGCCGCTCGCCCAGCTCCAGGTTGAGTGCGGTCACGAGCACGGAACGAACGATGATCGTGTCGAGGAGCACGCCGAAGGCCACTGCGAATCCGACCTCGGTGAATGTGGTGAGCGGAAGCGTCGCCAACATTGCGAACGTGCCGGCCAGCACGAATCCGGCGGAAGTGATCACGCCGCCTGTTGCGGCGAGACCTGCCAGGGCACCCAACCTCGTCCCCGTGCGCCGCGATTCCTCGCGGACACGAGACATGAGGAAGATGTTGTAGTCGATGCCGAGGGCGACGAGGAACACGAAAGCGTATAGAGGCAGTGACGCGTCCGTGCCGGCGAAACCGAAGACGTGGGAGTAGACCTCCGCACTGAACCCGAGCGCCGCCAGTAGCGACAGCACCACCGTGGCCATCAGCATGAGTGGGGCGATCAGGGCACGCAGTAGCACGATGAGGACGACCAGCACGACCAGGAGTACGAGCGGGATGATGAGGTTCCGGTCGTGAGTGGCGGCGCGCTCCAGATCGAGGCTGATCGCCGTGGCCCCTCCGACCTCGGCATCCGCACCGGGGATCCCGTGCACGGCGCGGCGCACCTGGTCGACGACACGGTAGGCGGCCTGCCCATCGGGGGGCACCGAGAGAATCCCCTGGAGGTACACCTTTCCGCGGCCGGTGATCGTCGGAAGCACGGCGGCGATTCCCGGGGTCGCGGCCAGCGCCCTGCGGACGGTCGGTGCCGACGCCACATCAGCGATGACGACCACCGGGCTTCCCACGCCGGCCGGAAAGTGCGCAGCGAGGATATCTTGACCGACAACCGCGCTAGGCCTGCCCCGGTAAGACTGGCTGTTGGTGAGACCGTTTGCGTGGAGGTCGGTGACCCCCAGGGCGAGGACACCCAGGCAGAGCGCCGTGATGATCCACACGCGCCGGGGGTGACGGGCGATGCGCTGTCCCACGCGGGACCAGGCGCCCACCGCGGTGGGTTCGGGTGAGCCGAAGTCGGGGTGCTTCGGCCAGAAGATCCAGCGGCCGACGGTCACCAGCAGGGCCGGCAGCAGCGTGAGCATGACGGTGAGGGCGATCGCGACGCCGATTGCCGCCACCGGCCCGAGACTCGCAGTCGAGTTGGTCTCGGCGAAGGTGAGGCACAGGAGGCCGAGGATCACCGTGCTCGCACTTGCGATCAGCGCCGGCGCCGCACGGCGGAGCGCGATCTGCATTGCCTGGTGCCGGTCTTCCTGCAGCCGGAGCTGTTCCCGGTAACGGGCGACGAGGAGCAGGGCGTAGTCGGTGCCCGCGCCGAAGACGAGCACGGTGAGTATGCCGGCACCCAAGGCGTTGACGGTGAGTCCGAGTTTCGTGGATTCGTAGATGACAGCTTCGGCGGCAGTCAGCGCCACTCCGGCCGACAGGATCGGGAGCAGCCACAGCGTCGGACTTCGATAGGTGAACAGCAGGATGAGGATCACGATCAACATCGTCCCGTAGAGGAGCGTGGTGTCGATTCCCTTGAAGACGTCCGCGGAAGCGGCAGCAAACCCTGCCGGACCGGTCACATGGACAGTGAGCCCGGGATCGCCCCGGCCGATGACGTCCATTCGGGACACGACGCCGCTTGCCAGCTTCCACCCGTTCGGCCCGAGGTCGATCGGCACCATCGTCTCCGCCGCCTGACCGTCGCCCGAGAAGACCGGCCCGCCCATCGGTCCGTCGGTCCGAGCCACCAGCGCCAGTCGACCGGCGTCGGAGGCGATCTTGGCCTTGTCCTCGGCGGTGAGGCCGCCGGGACGGTCGTAGACGACGACTGCGGGAAGCACGTTGGGAGACTCGAAAGCTCCTTGGAGGTCGATGACCTTGGTCGACTCCGCGTTTCCCGGCAGCCAGGCTTGGGTGTCGTTCCGCTCTGCGCCCGACAGCTTGCCGGCGAACGGCGCGGCCACCACCACGACGGCCAACCAGAACGCCAGGATGAGGTACTTCGTGCGTGGGCCGGCAATCACTCGGGTCACGCGGTTGGCCATGGTGAATCAACTCCCATTCGGCGCTGCATCCACAGGGCCGCCCCTACCGGAAGCGGGCCTGAGCCGGAGGGAACACACGTTCCAACCGGTCGAATGGCTCGACAACCATCATGGTTCCACCCTCGAGAATCCCGAGGTAGGGCCGATGGACCCGGAAGATCGGACCTCGCCATGGCAGACAACTCCACATGGGCTGCGCAGTTCTCAGGGATGTCACCACACCGCCGCGTGCTCGCGCCTGAGCGCCAGGCACAGGGCCACACTCCTGACCGGCCTGGCCCGTTGACCTATCAGGCGATGACGGACCAGACCGTCAGCCTCCTCGTCGAGCTCGGCCTGGGGCCAGTCGATCTCGTGGGATGGAGCGACGGGGGCATGGTGGGGACCCTCTTGGCGGCAGGGCACCCCGAACTCGTCCGGACGCTCACCGTTGCCGGGTCCGGCTTCTCAAGCGCCGGCTACGTCGAAGGCGGGATGGAGGCCCTTCTGGCCTTATCGCCAGAAGATGAGGACATGGCGATGTTCGCCGCCATGTACGCCGAGGTCTCTCCGGATGGTCCCGATCATTTCCCAGTGGTTTGGGAGAAGATACGCACAATGTGGGCCGAGCCTTTTGACTGGACGAGAGAGGTGCGGAAGATCTCAGCTCCTACGCTCGTCATCGTGGGCGACGACGACTACATCAGGGTGGACCACGCAGAGCAGTTCTCCCGACTGGTCGACAACGGTCAACTGGCGGTGATCCCCGGCACATCTCATCTTGCCCCGATGGAGAAGCCCGATCTCTTCAATCGACTCGTGCTGGACTTCACGTCCAACCCGCATTCCGAAACGATGATGCCCCTCCGGCGCGAGGCCCGCGCCTAGCCGAATCGAGCCATGCCCACGGTATCCCTGACAGCCGGTCATGCCCTCAGCTCCGATGGCCGAGGACCAATCCTCGACCACATTCGGAAATCGTGCATCAAGCGCCGGGTAGTGCCGGTGACGGGGTCGGTCCCGGCGAGGTCGTAGAGCCGCCCCTTCCCCGTGCCTCGTTGCTGAATCGTTCCTGTAGCCTTGGCCCGTCCCGAGGACTTGGTCTTTCCTTCCACCCTTGGAAGAATGGACCAACTGATAGCCCAAGAGGCAAGGAGAGGTGCGAGAGCGGCCGAATNNATCGGACTCACTGCTAACCAGCGAAATGCGGGACTCAGGCACGAATCCGCGGACACGCAAGTCGCCTGCCAGGCACGATTCGACGGGGGCGGACAGCAAGGGACCCGAAAATATAGACCAAGATATAGACCAAGCTGGAAAATGAGTCGCGATTGTGAGTCCGACTGAACCAACACTTCTCACGACCCGTTCGCCGATGGCGGGGGATGGAGCAGTCATCCGATCCCGGGTTGCGATACCAGGCCTCAGGCTTCCACCGGCACGGGCGGGATGAGGTCAGCCAGGTGCTCTTCTCATGACTCCACTCGGACGGCTTAGATGTGACCCACTGGGCTGGATTTCGCCTCAGCTGACTGAGTTGAGGACAAATTCACGAGTGTCGGATCGGGCTCGCTGCCGGACGAGCCTGTGACTTTCCTGATTTGCTAGAGGGCGTTGGCCATCTCACCGTTGTCTTGCTACTTCCAGTACCGCCGGGGACGCTTACAGGCCATCCTGCGGGCCTTCGAGCCCGCACGAGAGGAGGTGGCGGCATGAGCCAACTACACGGACGAGGCCTCGTCGACGTCCTCGTCCACACTGTCATCCTCTGGTGTCTCCCTGATCGCTCTGCGAGCGTCAGAGAAGGACGACGTGTTCAAAAGGCGGTACGCCGAGGACGTGATGTACGAGTGGAGTTTGTGGGACTGCAAGCCAAAGCTTGCAACCAGTGCCCACCGCCGACCCCATCGCAGTCCCGTCGTCCACTCGGCTCGCAGGAAGGCAAGCTCGTATTGCGAGTACACCCCTGCCACGTAGATGAAGGGCAGAAGTCCCAGCGTCAGCCACACGGGAAGGAAGAACTGCCATGCAAGGCCACTGTGGCTGATGGTGCTCCAGTGTGTCGCAATCGAGGTGATCTCGTACGTCACAAGTCCGTCCAGCGTGATGCCGATGACCACATCGACGAGCTTCTTCACGTGCTGGAACTCGTCCTTCTGACTGGCAACCGCCGACATCGCAAAGAGGAGGAAGAGAGCAATCTGTAGCAGTAGCTCGGCTGGAAGATTCAATACGAAAAGGTTCATGAAGACGCCGAGAAACACGGAGAGCTTGATGGCCGTAAGGAAGCTCCGTCTGAAGAAGTGCTCTTCCTCGGCGGACTTTGGCGTGTTGATGAAGAGCACGAAGCCGGAACCCACCAGCCAGAACACCGTGCTCGTCGTCATGCTCGTGTCCCACCACGAGAGTCGTCGTGCGATCACGAGTTCACCAGCAACCCAGAGCATCATCGCCACAAACACGATTGCGACCTTGCGTGCCAGCACTGCTCGGATCATGGACCGGAGACTCCTGCGGAGGTCGCCGTTTACCAACATGAAGACCGCAGCGACCCCCAGCCAGATGAGGACAGCCAGTTGACGATCGTTGGGCATCGTTGGCGGCCTCCAGCACGCAGAAAGTCCAGTCTGGGCCCCATCTTACCGTGATGAGACGAACGCATGTTCGTGCCTGAGTTCACAATCGTCGTGCCCCGCTGAGAGCCTGGTCTCACTCGGGTGGGAACCCCTCGGTACTGGTTGCCTGGTGACGCTCTTCGCTGAGCTTGATGCTGAGCACGCCCCTCCTTGACGTCATGTGGACCGTTTACGAACGCCATACGAGAGGCTGGGCCTCTCCGGTAGCAGAGCGCTGCCCATCCGCTGCAAGGCCCAAGAGCGAGAGACCCTTCGGGTGCCACCCTTCGTGTCTGACCTGTTCCGCTCGGCAGTCGCCCNNCCTCTGGGGCCAGCTCGCCAGCTTCGCTTGCAGCTACCTCGGCAAGGGTCGCCTCGTCTACATCGAGGGACGACTCCAGAGCCGCCAGTGGCAGGCCACCGATGGCAGCACTCGACGCACCGTCGAGATTGTCGCCAACCGGCTCCAGGCGCTCTCTTCCAAGAGCGCTTCGG
>PLSY01000414.1 GCA_003164275.1 Acidimicrobiaceae bacterium
GCCCGCTGGGGCCTGAATAGTTACCGTCATTGTGAGGAATATTTAGATTGGTCATGGTCACCACCAGCGTCGAGAGGTCCGATATCTGACTGCTCAAAAAGTGTCCCAGACAAATCGATGGGATAGTTGGACTGCGAGCGGGTGTTACCGAAACCCAGGTGCACCACCTCAAGCGCGTTACGTCGGCTTAATTCGCTCAGTCCACGGGCCAGTTGTCCCAAGGTCCATTGCATTCATCTGGGCCAACCTCAGGGTCAGGGCCAAATATGTCAGGATCCGGTTCATCAGGACCCCCATATGGATCGACTAGCTGGGGTAGCGGTTCCGATCGCCAGGCCTCGTCAGCATCTTCGTCAAGCGGGCCGAATAGGCGATCCAGGGCTGATCTGGCGGCTTCGAGCAACTCCTGATCTGTGGCCGCCGGGTCAACATGCATAAAGAGTCGAGCGCCATTTGATGGCGAGCTGAGACTCTGTTGCTTTCCGAGCACGCTGGCCGCCTCGGAAAGCCATCGATCGGCTGAATCGCCAGCCTTTGACATAGGACCTCCTCTTTGCGTGACATTTGAACCATGGCCGAATTTGTGGCGACAAGGGGTCGTGACGACGAATCCAGGTAGTCCCGATGGCACCACCGACGACAAGCAGGGGGAGTCGCCGTCGTGAGAGTCAGCTCCCGGGTGTTTCGAGCTGGATGCCGAGGTTTGGAACTCAGCCAGCTGAGCTGAGAATGTACCGACGGTCCTCAGCCGATCGAGCTGAGAACCACTAGCTCGGCTTGCACAGCTGACGATCTGATCCGGTCCTCAGCGCTCGTCAATCCCGATGGATACCTACTGTCTTGCACCAGCTCAAGGTAAAGCCGGCATATGCCGATGCTGTGGCTGCACGAAGGACGGGGAATGGCACACGTATATCCTGACTGGACCGAGTTGGCATGTCTCCCGACGCCACTCAATACTGGCGAGCAAAGAGTTCTCGATTGCCTTTCGTCGATGGACGATGAGTGGATCATCTACGTCCAGCCCCGGCTCGGCCTTGATCAGCCTGACTTCGTCACGGCTCATCCGGCCTTCGGTCTATGTGTCGTGGAAGTGAAGGACTGGTCGATCGACGCCTACCGCCAGGATTCCGAAGGCCGCATCCAGATGCGACGTCAAGGAGGCTGGGCGCGCACCGATGAGGCTCCGCGCTATCAAGCTCACCGATACCGGGGAGCTATCCACGACCGCCTCAAGGAATTCACTGAGGATGTTCCAGAATTCAGTCAGATTCGCGGAGTCGTCATAATGCCTCGATGCACGACCAGCCAGGCCAGGGTGGCGTTCGCTCGGTGCACGGTGGTTGACAGCGAAAAGTGGATCGACGTGTACGGATACGACGATCTCCAGCACGATCCGACCTTGGTGCTCACGGGGTCGCGCCAGCCGGCCGCACGATGCATCTCGCCGGGGTGCCTTAACGCTCTAAGGCGCAGCCTTGCCGAACCCGAAGCACGCAGCGATTCAAGGTTGCCACTTGCGCTAAGCGCGGCAGCCAGCAACATTGAAGCGAATCCAAGAGATGCACGGATTCGCCGAGTCCGCGGATCGGCGGGTTGTGGTAAGTCCCTCGGTCTCGCCGCTCGGGCAGCGCAGCTGTCGCTCGAAGGCAAGGAGGTGCTGGTCCTTACATTTAATTCGACACTGCCACACTATCTGCGCGACCTCGCTGCGCGCCGTTGTCGTGGCATCGGATCCAGTCTGAACCGCATCACCTTTACTCATCTTCACGAGCTTTGCCGCCGGGCTATTGACGATGCTCGTATTGCCGGCGCCGGACCTGCCATCAGCCCACTCCCAGCAGTTCTCACCGATTGGGAAGCAAAGATCGATCAAGGCATCGAGGCGTACCGTCTTGGATATGGTCCGCGCTTCGATGCGGTCCTGGTGGACGAGGGGCAGGACTTCAGCCTTAAGTGGTGGAACATGCTGCGCCAGGAGGTCTGTCGACCAGAGGGCGAGCTACTGCTCGTGGCTGACCCGACACAGGACGTGTATGGCAAACGCGCATGGACCGACGAAGACCGCATGCTTGGAGCAGGTTTCAGTGGCCCGTGGACGGAGCTCCATGGCTCGTATCGCATGCCGCCCGACCTCACGCCGCTAGTCGCTGAGTTCGCCCAATTGCACCTGAGCGATGGGGCCGTAAGCCCTGTCGTACCCAGTGATCACCCGCAACAGGTTGGCCATTACAAGCCGACGGTCAAAAGATGGGTGAATACGAATCGGGGCGAGTCGTGCGGGAAACGACTCGGAGCTGAGGTAGTTCAGTTGCTGAACGAAAATCCCGACCTTGCGCCATCAGATGTGGTTTTCCTCGCCAATCACCGGGAAGGTCTTGAAGCGGTGAAGGTGATCACCGACGCCGGCTACGAAGTCCAGCATGTGTTCGGCGCCACGAATTCGGAGAAGCGCGAGCGCAAAGTGAACTTCTGGGGTTCAGCCGCCGGAGTGAAGGGCTGCACTGTCCACAGTTTCAAGGGCTGGGAGTCACGAGCTGTGCTGATGTCCGTCGGCTGGGGTAGCGAAGCTCGCCGGCTCGCTTACGTGGGTCTAACTCGGGTAAAGGGTGATCGGGTCAATCGAAGCGCATTCGTCACGGTTGTCAATAGCGACTTTGGTCTTCGTAGCTTCAAAGAGCGCTTCGAACGGAGCGCCTAGGAGCAGTCGCTGCACGCTAAATTCTGTTGAATTAGCCATGTACCCTCTTGAGTTGCCCCTTTTCGTAGCTCAGCTGTCACTGGCCTGAGGGACTCCGAGCTCACTAACTGAGCTGAGGGCGGGACGACCGAGTCTCAGCCCACTGAGCTGAGTACCGATCCTGATCCTCAGCGACAGCAGCTGAGGTCACTTACGACTGCGTTTCAGCCCGATGAGCTGAGAGCAGATCAGTACGAGCTCTACTATCTCTTTCAGCTAGGCCAGCCATTGCATCTGCGAGGGCTCGATCGCGCCGATCGGTGGCATGTTGATATCGCACGGCAGCTGCTTGCGATGAGTGGCCAGCCCTCCTCATGAGCTCGGCCAGGCTTGCCCCAGACTCCGCTGCCCAGGTGAGGCCGGAATGCCGGAGGTCGTGGAATCGTAGGTCCGGTCGTCCTGCGGCGATGCGCGCCTTTCTCCATGCCGTTCCCAGGGACCTGTCCGTCGCGCAGACGACCAACGAATCTGGTGCTTGTTCAACAAAGTGCTCAAGGTGCCACGCAAGTAGATCTGTCACATTGGGCGGGATTGCAACGACTCGTCTTCCAGCCCTTGTCTTTGGCGGTTTGACAACTGTGCGTCCGGACATCGCAGTTGTCCGAGTCTCACTAACGCTAAGAGTTCCCGAGGCAAGATCGACATCTTGGCGGCGAAGCCCTCGAACCTCAGCTCTCCGCAGTTGGCACCACGCCGCTAGGTAGACCGCGATCCGAAGCCGCTCCGGCATGGCGCCAGCCATCTCGTCCACTTCCTGCATCGCGGCAATCGGTCGCTCTGGAGCTCGCTCGGTAGCTGCACCCCTAACTTGGCATGGATTTCGAGCAATCAGTTCGTCATCCACCGCGGTACGCATGACGGCAGACAACAATCTGTAGGCCTTTGCGGCCGTCGTTGGATGCTGCTTTGCCTGATTCCCGTACCAGGAGCGCACCGAAACTGGCGTTAAGGCGCTGATCTCAATGGATCCAAGCCCTGGTTCAATGTGCCGCCTCAACAGCCAGCCGTATAGCTCTACCGTTCTATCGGCGAGGTCGACCCTCGCTTCAAGCCACGTTTGAGCAAATTCCGCCACAGTGGAGGTCGTATCAGGAGCTCCATGCGGGTGCCGCGTATCATCCACCCATCGTGGGCATGGCCGCCACCCCGTCGGGCAACGGCTACTGGCTGGTGGCCGCTGACGGAGGGATCTTCTCGTTCGGCGACGCCCAGTTCCATGGTTCGACCGGTGCCATCCATCTCAACCGACCCATCGTGGGCATGGCCGCCACCCCCGACGGGGGCGGCTATCGGTTGGTGGCCTCTGACGGCGGCATCTTTAGCTTCGGCTCAGCGAGCTTCCAGGGATCAGCGGGGGGGATCGCACTCAACGCCCCGGTCGTGGGCATGGGTGGCTGAGCGGCTTCGGACAGGCACGGGCGGGCGATCCCGCTTGGGTGATGACAGGGTCGCTACCTCTGGAGTGCGTGCTCATGTAAGTGACTCCGAGCGGTGCATCCACCATCGAGCGGCTGTCCCGAGGTTGCATAAGCATCCCGGCTGGCTCGGGGGTGGCGATGACGTTCTCTGAGGGAAAGGACAGTCCTTTCGCCTCGCCAAGCTGACTGCCATCTTCAGCCTGGCCACGGATGACCCGGATGAGGGAAGTGGTTCGGTCCACGAGGCCGGAGCCGATTGCAGCACATGAGTGGGAGCCGCCGTCAGGCGGGCGACCTTGGGACCGTGGCGAGATGGTGCTGACCACCTGAGTCTGCCGGACAGGCAAACGAGACAGGAGGTTGGACATGCATGAGCGTCGAATCATCGGTTTGGATTTGGGCATCGCCAGTGAGCACACAGCCCGGATCCTGACTTCAAACGGGACACTGGTGGCCAAACGAAAGGCCGTCCCCACCGTTGAGAGTCTGGAGAGACTCGAACAGGCAGCACTGGAGGGCGCCGAACCAGGCACGGTCATCGAAGTGGTGATGGAGCCGACCGGCCCGGCCTGGCTCCCCATCGCCGTGTTCTTCCTCTCCCGCGGGCACCAGGTCTTCCGGGTCTCCTCGGCCAAGGCATCGGCTCTGCGGAAGGTTCTCTCCAAGAACGCCAAGTCCAATGGCATCGATGCCGACGCCTTGGCCCGATTGGCCATCATCGATCGACTGGGACTTCATCCTCTGGAGCTCCGCACCGCCGACGAGGCGGCCCTCGACCGAAGGGTGCGGGCCTGTAGTCGCCTGACCGAGCAGGCTGGCCGACACAAGGTGCGGATCAAGAACCTGGTGCAACAGCTCTATCCCATGACGCCGCTCACTGGCTTCCTCGGCGCTGCCGACCTCGCCGTCCTGGAGCGGTGGGCCGACCCCCGTGACCTGGTGAAAGCCGGGAAAGCTCGCATCACCAAGGTCGTCGCCACCGCCTCTCGAGGACAGCAGAAGGCGCCCCGGGTGGCCGAGTGGCTGACTGCAGCCACCTTGTCTCTCGAGCTCTATGGCGACCATCCGGCCGTCGCCTTCGCCGAGCTGGCCGCCGAGGTGAAGACCGAGGTCCGGCTCCTCCAGGCCATCCAAGCCGAGTTGGCTCAACACGAAGAGGCTCGGGAGGTGAGCTATCAATCGGTCGACCCCGAAGGGTTGGCTCGCAGCCTCCCCGGCATCAAGCAGGTCAGCGGCCCGGTGCTCGTTGCCACCATGGGTCGGGCGCAGCGGTTCCCGAGTGCCGCCCACTTTCGATCATTCACCGGCCTGGCCCCAAAGGCATCCGAGACCGGGAACACCGATCGAAAGGGTCAGCCCATGTCGAAGGCCGGCAACAACTTGCTGCGGACCATGCTTGTCCAGGCCGCCGATGTGGCTCGAAAGCAGGACCCGCAGTTGGCCCGGATCTATCACGTCCAGATGGCCGAACGAGGAAAGAACCACTTGGGAGCCAACTGCGTGGTGGTGGCCCACCTGGCCGAGCGGGCCTGGCTGGTAATGCGCCGCGGCACGCCTTACGTGGTGCGCGACATCGACGGCACTCCGGTCGCTGAAGAAGAGGCAAAGGCCACCATCGCCGAGCGCTACAACGTCACCGAACTGATCCGCCAACGGCGCCGGAGCAACAAAGGGGGAAGGCCCCTCAAAAAGTCCTCACGGGACAGTTGAAGTCACACGCCTAGGGCGCGGACAGAACGAGGCGACCTTCCCCGACCACTACTTCAGCCTCGCCGGAGATCGGCGTCAAACGGGCTGTTTGACGCCGAAGCTTCTATAGGGAATCAGCTTGTGAAGCTGAGAAGGTGGAGCGCGCACTGCGAGACGGAGCGGATGTCAAGGGAGTACGGCCCGCACCCTGAGGTGCCATCTGGCGCCAGGAGTGGACCAGCGAAGCGTCCCTCGCCCGCTCCACCAAAACATCGATTGAGTCCGACGAACTCGAGGCAATATTCGGCGCGCCAATCGGAGATTGCGAGCAGGGGTTTGGCGTTGACGGAGACGAGCATGGCGGCCGAGTGCTGCCCGTGATATGTCTTGTCGAGCAGGATTGACGCCTGTCTAGCCTGTCAGACAAACCATAAGGCCGAAAAGCCCGTAGGAGACGCGATGCTCGACAAGAAAGTGATTGTCACCGGTGGGTCTTACGGGATGGGAGCGAGCATCGTGAGCGCCCTCGTTGATGCCAACGCTTCAGTGTCTGTGATGGCGCGCGGTGCCGAACTGGGAAGACAGCAAGTCGCAGAGCTCTCGTTGAAGAACAAGGGCCCAGTCAGCTTCTACCAATGTGATGTTTCAGTTCGCTCAGAGGTCAAGGACGCTTTCGCTGCCGCAGTGGCGGACATGGGTGGCCTTGATGCACTTGTTCACGTAGCTGGCGTCGAGGCCGCGGCCAAGCCGGAAGACGAGTCTGACGAGCAATGGGACCGCATGTTCAACATCAACGCCAAAGGAACATTCATCACCAACCAAGAGGCCTTCCCTTATCTCAAACAAAAGGGAGGTCGCATTCTCAATTTTGGAGCTGGTGCGGGGATCACCGGATTGCCCGACATTGCCGCCTACGCCGCATCGAAGGGGGCAGTGGCAGCTTGGACGCGCTCCGTAGCGCAGGCCTGGGGCCAGTATGAGATCACCGTCAACTGCATCTGCCCCGCGGTGTGGACGCCCATGTACGACGAACATCGCGCTCGACTGACGCCCGACGAGCTGCGCGACCACGATGCCCGGATGGCCCAACTCGTTCGCATCGGTGGCAAACTCGGCGACCCCGACCGGGACCTTGCTCCCATCATCCTCTTTTTGTGCAGCGACGAGGCCCGGTACATGACGGGCCAGATTTTCCCCATCGACGGCGGTGCACTCATGGTGCGCTGACCGCTGTCTCACCGCACTGATCGATGACTGGACTGCAAGGGGCCACCCCGCATGATGGTCCCAATACCTTCGAACAGAAATACCGCCCAAATGACAGGAGTAGATATGGCCTCGCACGAGTTGATGCACGACAAGACCGTGGTGATCACGGGAGGAGGTAATGGCATCGGTGCTGCAACAGCCGAGCTTTTGGCCGAACACGGCGCTGCCGTCTTTGTCGCCGACATTGACGGTGACGGTGCTGCCTCGNNGCCCAAGGCATCGTCGACAACGGCGGAACTGCGACCGCCATCACAATGGATGTCCGGGACCCAGGAGACGTCGAACGCCTTCGCGACGAGGTATTGGGAGGCGGCCGGATTGATGTTCTGGTTAACAACGCTGGCCACTGGGTGGCAGTGAATGATCTTGTCAGCGGGGGACCCGACCACTGGCAGGCGCTCTACGAAATCAACTTGCTCCATGTGTTCCGGGTGACTCATGCCTTTCTCCCGTCCATGCTGGAGCAAAGAAGCGGTTCGATCATCAATGTCAGTTCAATTGAGGGGGTGCGCGGCTACCCGCAGGATCCGGTCTATTCGGCATTCAAGGCCGCGGTGCTTCACTTCACTCGTTCCCTCGGTGTCGACGTGGCGGGCCGGGGGGTCAAGGTCAACGCCATCGCTCCCGATCTGACCAACAGCGTGCAGTCAGACTTCGTGGCATGGGACCCTCCAGAGTGGGCGGACATGTGGTCCAAATGGCTTCCACTGGGCCGGATGGGCCTACCGGTCGACCAGGCACGAGTCATATTGTTCCTTGCTAGCGAATTGTCGGACTTCATGGTTGGCCAAACCCTGAATACGGATGGTGGCACGGCCGCAGCCGCAGGTTGGTACCCCACAGTCCACCGCCCAAATCGTCGGTGGACAAACCGTCCGGTTGATGCCTAAAACCTTTGGGCACCTCGATAGCGGCGCCTGACCGGCAGTCTGATCTCACTCAGCTTATGAAGCTGAGGCTATTGAACTGCCTGGTCCCCGACTCAGCTGGCATGTGTTGGCCCACCCAGGCCAACATCTACGGTGCAACTTCTGAGCAGTTCTTGGGGGGCGCCATCGTCTCGATCGATCAGACAATCTCCTGGGCGCACCAGACGAGTTCGACTGAGCCCGCCGTCACACCTTCTCGAGTTTCCTAATCCTGACGTTTTCTCCGCCACGGCCGGTCGGTTGGTCGAGCTGAACAACCCAGATTCTTAAATGGAGGATGCGGCCCCGCCGGATGATGGTCCCGATGCGAAGTTTGACCGGAGTCTCCAAACAGCGGACCCGATCACCAGGCACGAACTTGTCGTCGGGAGTCTTCGATGCCATAGATCCCAAGTGAATGGCTTAGGTCCTGTTGGAGATCTGGACCGAACGTACTACCCACTCCCAAGTGCTCCTTGCCCAGGACGCGGCACTGTGGGTCAAGGCGGCGCCCGCTGATTGTTGACAGGCATCCCATCCGGCGTATTATCTGAATAATAAGAGTTGAACGAGGGGGAGGTCGTATGGCGACCGAGTACGACGTTGTAGCGAGCTTCACCTGCATGGACGACGGCACCGAGGCAGAGATTAAAGAGGTCATGGGCATTGCTGCCCCGTACCTCCAAGGGCATATGCTCAACAATCTTCTCGAGATGCTGGAGAGTCTTCGCGGTCCCACGCTCGGCTATCAGGTTGACCGCTACGAGCATTCGCTCCAGACGGCCACGCGGGCATATCGAGACGAGGCGAGTCCAGATATGTTGATGGCTGCCCTGTTCCACGACATCGGGGATGGGATCGCTCCGGCGAACCACAGTGAGTTGGCAGCAGCTGTCCTCGAGCCCTATCTCGACGACGAGAGTACGTGGGTCGTTCGCCACCACGGGGTGTTCCAGGGATATCACTACTGGCACAAGATGGGCGGAAATCGCAATGCCCGTGACCGTTACCTTGGGAATCCTTACTTCGATAGCACCGCTCGCTTCTGCGAAGCATGGGACCAGCGCTCATTCGATCCGAACTATGACACCCTGCCCCTTGAGACATTTATGCCGACCGTCAACGAAGTTTTCGCTCGGAAGCCTCGTCTTGAAGTGTTCGGCGAGGAAAACGCCCTGGTCCCATCGGGCTACTAAGGCACCCTGTCTCTGCTGCTCGGGTCGGGCCACAACAACACCGGAGAGACAACAGAGCCGGAAATCTCAGTGGGGACCCAGGGCTGAATTGGAGTGCTGGTCAACACCCCACTTCATCTGCGGCTCGGGTGCCGGACTAGGTACTACGTAGTCACTTTTGCCAATTCTAGATTGGGCAGTCGCGGTTCGGTATTCGGGGCCGTCCGAGGATGTTGCTGTGGCCTCCGAGTGAGGGTCAACAACGGCTACAGAAGGAGTCGAAATCGTGAAGGTCGAAGAGGAGACTTTTCGGAACATGGCTAACCCCGAGTTGGCTCAGCTCTATCGGCGAAAGGGCTGGTGGGGTGACGTGACCGTTGCCGACTTGGTCGATCGATGGGCAGACGAGAAACCAGACGGAGATGCCATAGTTACGCTCACCGATCGAATGAGCTGGCGCGGGTACCGGGATGCCTCCAACTGGCTGGCTCAATGTCTCGTAGCCGCTGGAATCGATCCGGGCGAAAAGGTGGCCGTGTTCCTGCCGGACGGCGCGAGCGTTCATGTGGCGTTTCTGGCCAACGAAAAGGCCGGCGCCATCACGGTCGGTATCGGAGCCCGATCTGGACATGAGGAGATCCGTCACCTCCTTCGAAGGACCGGGGCAGTCGCCATCATCACCTTGAGCGAGCACCGGCAAGAGGACATGACCTGCCTGGTCGACACCCTTCGCTCGGAGGGAATCGCTGTGCGAAAACACATCGTCGTCCCTATTTTCGAGGCCGGTCTTGACTCGCCGATCGTCATCGACGGGATCAAATTCCCCTACGAGACGGTCGATGGGGCCCAGTTCCTGGATCGGCATCTTGGCCCGGATGACCTGTTCATGATCAACTCAACTTCAGGCACCACCGGATTGCCGAAGTGCGTCATGCACACCCAGAACTCGAAGTTGTACATGGCCCACCAGGCATGCGAGGCGGGACAATTGCGAGGAGACGAGGTTCTCCTCGGACTGGCGCCAGTGCCCTTCGGGTTCGGTCTGTTCACTACGCATTTCGTCACGGCTTTGTTGGGAGCGGCCACCGTAGTTCTGGAGCGGTTCTCTGCCGACTCGGCAATCGAGGTGATCGAACGCGAGAAGGTGACCGTCTTGGTGTGCGTCAGCACCCAGTTCAAGATGATGCTGAACTCGCCGGAGATCTTGGAGAGGGGCGTCTCTTCGCTGCGAGTTATGTTCACCGGTGGCGAGATGATTCCCTACGACGCGGCCCGAAACTTCGAGAAGGTTACGGGTTCGATCGTCTTGAACTTCTATGGCTCGAATGAGAGTGGGTTTGCCACCGGAACCCGAGTGACTGACAGTCCCGAGCATCGGCTCCGCACCGGGGGCTCCAAACTCGCCGGCACCGACGTCCGTCTGTTCGACGAGGGTTTGGATGTGACCGACTTAGGGCGAGGACAGCCCGGAAGCCGTGGACCGTCACTTTGCCTTGGCTACTACGACGACCCAGAGGCAAATGCCCAACTGTTCACTCCCGACGGCTATCTACTGCACGCCGACATCGTGACTCTTGACGACGAGGGCTTTCTGACGGTCGTGGGAAGGAAGTCTGAAATCATCATTCGCGGCGGCAAGAACATCAGCGCCGCAGTGGTCGAAGACCTTGTGTCAACGCATCCCGCCGTGGCGCTCGCCGCCGCAGTCCCTATGCCTGACCCAGTTTTCGGGGAAAAGGTCTGCGTATTCGTGGAACTTCGTCCCGGCACGACGGTGGACCTGGCTGGCTTGCTCGAGTTTCTCTCGACTAGCGATGCTTCGAAGGAGAACTACCCCGAGCGGCTGGTCGTACTTGATGAACTGCCCCGTTCGTCGGGAGGAAAGGTTGCCAAAGGGGTGCTGACCTCTGAGGCGGCCAAGCTTGCCGCTGTCAACACCTGAGGGCGATCTTGGGCTGAGCGGCACAAGTGTGACGCTGGGCTGCTAGATCGAATTGAGTTCCTGATGGACCAGGAGCGGGTCGATGGGGGCGCCGGCCTTTCGGCTAGTGGCGGTCGATCGCGCCACCTCGGATGGATAGCGCTGGGCGAACTCGAGATGTTTGGAGCACAGCTCTCGGACCTGGACTGAGTCCCCGTCGGCGATCAGCTGGATGATTTCTGTATGGATGTCCAGAGCGTTCTGGCGCTCTTCAATAGGCACCAATCCGGGGTCTCTCATGTGATTGGCCCAATCAGTCTCGTGGCTGGACCAGAGAACCTCGAGCGCCCCGACAATGACCTTGAGAGGCTCATTGCCGCAGAGCTCGACGATGGCTTCGTGAAATCGCCGGGAAGTCGTAGTGGCTAAGACGAGGTCGGAGACACTCGCCAAGGACTCCTTTTGGATAGCTCGAAGCTTTGGCAGCACCGCTCGCTTGCGGTCTTTACGCTCGGCGCACAGCGCCGCACAGGCCGGCTCGCACTCTTGGAGAGCCTTTGCCACCGCCAGAGTGCCGGTGCCCTGGGAGCGAAGCACCAAGGCCAGCGTGTAGGCGACGTTGGAGGCCGAGGGACGATGGACGACGGCTCCGCCCATGTTTCCCCGCCGGATGCTGATGAGGCCCTCCGTCTCTAGGATGCGCATAGCCTCCCGGAGCGAGGGCTTGCTGATCGGATAGGTGGCCCGTAAGACGTCCTCTTTGGGCAGGAGGTCACCATCTTTCAAGTCGCCGGTCAGAATCTGATCCCGAAGATGATCTGCGACCGATGCAGCCACTCGCTGCCACTTCAAGTTGGCAAGTGGTACTTCGCTCATGTGCGACTCTCCTTTCTCCTGTTTGTGGACTGCCTTGTGTTGTTAGCTCAGGCTACTCATCTCGGATACACCCCTAGGATTGATTGCATCGCTCTTGAAGATGCACGCTGATCCACGCGGTCCATTGAACCAACTTGACAGTTAAGTCCTAACTTCTAGATAATAAAGCCATGGCAGTCACCAGTGAAGTGGTTCGGGAGGGCGGTCTCAAGGTCTGGTCCCCATCGATCGTCCCGCCCATTGGGGTTGATCTCACCGATCAGCAGAAGCTTGCCTGTTCGTTCCGGTGGTTGGCTCGAGAGAGCTTCTCCGAGAACATTTCGGGCCACATCACGTGGCAGCGATCAGGCGACGAGTCACTGCTGATCAATCCCTGGGGACTCTGGTGGCGAGAGATCTCTGCATCTGACATCTGCGCCGTGGACTTCGACGCCAAAGTGGTCGCCGGCAAGTGGGATGTAACTCCGGCCGTGCATATCCATACCGAGCTTCACCGCCGGAGGCCGGATGCCAGAGTGGTCATTCACAATCATCCGTATCACGCATGCGTGCTTGCTGCCGTCGGGAAGCTGCCCGACATCCACCATCAGAGTGGGACCGTGTATCTCGATGACCTGGTGATGGTTCGTGAATATGCCGGTGAGATCGACTCACCGCAGTTGGGATCAGAGCTGGCAGAGCAGATCGGTGATGCCAGCGTGGCTGTCCTAGCCAACCACGGCGTAGTCGTTACTGGGCCCACCATCGAAGAGGCGACATTCCGTGCCGCCACGTTCGACCGTGCCTGTCGCATGGCCTACGACGTGCTGTTGATGGGCGAAGCACCTATTCAAATTCCCAAGGGTCCGGCGCTGGGTATGAAGGCGTCAATCCTCGAGCGAGGATCTGATGTCTACTTCGCGGGAGCGGCCCGACGGCTGATCCGTGAGGAACCGGACGTCCTTCTCTAGGTGAGTCCGCCTCGGTCCATCCGTTTGCCATCTGAGGAGTACTTCCAGTGCTTTCCCTTGACGATCTACTAGCCAACTCCGAGTTCACGGCGTCTGGCCGTGCGGGAGACAAATCTGTCACGTTCCTGCCAGAGCCACCCCGAGCCGAGCGGCTCTACACGGTCATCTCCGCCGATGATCACATCGTGGAGCCACCGACGGTCTTCGAAGGGAGAGTGCCCAGACGCTACGCCGAGCGGGCTCCCCGGATCATCGAGAAGGACGACGGGACCGAGACATGGGTCTACGACGGAGTCGAGCTTCCGAACGTGGGGTTCAACGCGGTCGTTGGCCGACCCGTGAGCGAATGGAGAATGGAGCCGACCCGCTTCGATGAGATGCGCCGTGGGGCCTGGGACATCCACAAGCGCATCGAAGACATGGATCTCAACGGCATTTACGCCTCGTTGAACTTCCCCTCCTTTCTGCCGGGCTTTGCTGGGCAGCGGCTGCAGCGAGTGACTAAGGATACCGAGCTGGCGATGGCGTCGGTACGAGCCTGGAACGATTGGCATCTAGAAGAATGGGCTGGGTCCTACCCCGAACGCATCATCCCGTGTCAGATTCCTTGGCTTCTCGATGCCGAGGTCGGAGCCGAGATGATTCGCCAGAATGCCGAACGGGGATTCAAAGCGGTCACTTTCAGCGAAGAGCCGAGCAAGCTCGGATTTCCCAGCATCCACTCTGGCTACTGGGAGCCCTTCTTCCAGGCGTGCGCTGAGACCGGCACTGTCATCAACCTCCACATCGGCTCTTCAGGCTCGTCACCGGCGACGACAGCCGATGCGCCACCGGATGTTGCTGGTGTCCTCTTCTTTGCCTACGCCATCTCAGCCGCAGTGGACTGGTTGTACTCGTTGGCCCCCGTCCGTTTTCCCGATCTGAAGATCTGCCTGTCAGAGGGCGGGATCGGTTGGGTGCCCGCGTTGCTCGATCGGCTTGATCACATGAACCGCTACAACTCCATGTACGGAACGTGGCAGGATCCCCTGTCTCCCTCCGATGTCCTGAAGCGGAACTTTTGGTTCTGTGCCGTAGAGGATCAGTCAACCTTTGCCCTACGGGACCGCATCGGGGTCGACAACATTCTTCTCGAGTCCGACTATCCCCACAGCGACTCCACTTGGCCGGAGACCCAGCGGGTGATTCACGAGGAGATCGGCGGACTTCCTGCTGAGGACATCAAGAAGATGACCTGGGAGAACGCCTCCAAGCTTTACCGCCATCCGGTTCCACAAGCTGTCCAAGACTCACCGGATGCGTTCTAGCTTCAGCCAATCGCTGAGCGAGTTAGAGCCGCGCCCTGATCTGCAGAAACCATGGCCCCGGAAAGTGCCGAAACTCACTTTCCGACCTTCGTTATTAATGTTATAACTTTGGCGAGTCACTGTCCGCTTGTAACCGGATGAAAACGAAATAGGGGGAAACATGTCGCATTCTGATGCTCTACCTTCGCGTCAGCGATCTTCAAAACAGGGACTGCTCGTTGCCGCGCTCGGAGTAGTCATTCTCGTAGCCACCGTTCTGGCGGGAACTGGGGCCGCCAGCTCGGCAGGCGCCGCCTCCGCCGGTAAGCCAGGCACGAACGCCACGGGGACGCCGATCATCGTCGGCGAGGACTGGGACTCAACCAGTGCCAGCGCTTCGTTCACCGACGTAACGGGCAAGTCAATCGGACTGGCGATCACCCAGTTGAACAAGACGGGTGGGATCAAGGGTCACCCGATCAAGCTGGTCATCGGCAACGACGAGAGTGACCCGACGAAGACACCGGCTGTCACTGAGCAGCTGGCCAGCGAGGGCGCCAAGTTCATCTTGTTCAACACCGGAACCGACGCCACGGCCAAACCGACCATCCAGAAGTTGGGAATCCCGTCGATCGGCGTGACCGACGTTATCCCGACGTTCGCGGTGGCACCCGACAACAGCTACACCTACCTGCTGTCAAGCCCGTTGGGCGACTGGGCCTCGGTCTACTGCGGCGCCTGGAAGAAGACGGGGATCAAGACGATCGGTGTGCTCCGCGACGATTCGACCACCACAGCTTCTCTGGATGACATTCTTTTTCCCGCTCTCCAGAAGTGCGTGAAGATCGTGGATGTCGAGACGGCGTCCGGAACCACCTCGGATGTTACGGCACAGGTCGCCCGGCTGAAGAGCCACAACCCCGATGCGGTTCTCGTGGCAGATCTGGGTGGAAGCTTTGAGATTCTCGCCCAGGAAGGCGTGCACCAGCTGATGCCGAGCACGCCTCGTTACTCGCTTGCCACCATTGTGAATGAGCCGGCGACCTGGTCGTTGGCCTCTGCGGGATCGCTGAATGGCGTCATTTCCATGGGATCGCTGAACCCGAAGAATCCGCAGACGGTGAAGTTGAAGGCGTTCCTTGCTGAGCACGACGGGCCCAGCTACCCGATGACCGCTTTCGATGCCGACGCCTGGGATGCCGTGCAGCTGATGAAGACGGCAATGGTCGCGGCCGGCGGAGGCAACAACCCGGCAGCGACCAACACTCAGATGCAGGCCATCACGAAGTACCTCGCTTCGTTTGGCCAGCCAGGATACGACCTGACGTACTCGGCTACGAAGCACGCAGGGGCAACCGGGCTTTGCGGACTCGTGTTGCAGCAGTTCGGTGCAAACAACAAGCCCACCAAGGCGTTTGCTGCCTATCAGCCATCCTGTACGGGTTCCTAACCGGGCCGTTTCAATGGATCGCCTGTCGATAGGAAGCGCGCAATGACGGATCCGCAATTATGGATATCAGCGGCTGAGCTCGGATGCTTCTTCGGGCTCCTGGCCCTCTCGTACTATGTCGTACTGGCCGGCACGGGGTTCTTCAACTTTGCTGTCGGCCCGTACGCCATGGTTGCGGGGCTGTGTGCGACATGGCTGGTGATCAATCACGGCTTTGAAGTTTGGGGTGCTGTGGCTATCGCCATTGTGGCGACGATGGTGCTTGCCGCAGCCACAGAGCTCGCTGTTGTTAGACCGGTGCAGCGACGATCGGGGAGGAGTGAGTTACCCCCACTCGTCGCTGTAACGGCCGTCCTCTTCGCCATCGAGCAGCTTGCCGGCGTGATCTTCGGTTACACGACGCTGCCAGGACAGCAGCTGGTTAACTTCGCTCCGATCTTGATCGGTTCTTCGGTGATCGCCCCATCGGACCTTCTGCTGGTGATTGTGACGGTCGTCGTGTTCGTGGCAATGGCCCTCTGGGTCAGATATGCACGGACCGGCCGTTTGCTCAGGGCTATCGGCGACGGCCGCGACGCGGCCCAACTTCTCGGTCTTCCCGTCAACAGGATCCGTCTGGTCGCCTTCATACTTTCTGGTCTCTTGGCTGGGATCGCCGGTCTGCTGTTCGCCCCCAAGGCGGGAGTCAGTTCAACGAGCGGATTGGATTGGGCGCTGAGCGGATTCCTGGCACTGGTCGTCGGGGGGACCGCCACCGTGTGGGCTCCTCTCATCGGAGGACTCATTCTTGGGGCGCTTCAGATCTTCATCCCCTTCTACTTTGGTGGTCCGTCCCTCTCCTATTTGCTTCTCATTCTGGCCATCGTGTTCTTCGCCTTCCGCCCCCAGGGGATCTTTGTTCGACGGGTACGCGTATGACCACCGAGCCCGTGGTGGACCTCAAACCAGATGGTTCAGAGCCGAGGGGTGGTCGGCGTCCACCGTGGCCAAGCGGACTTCAGGCAAACGGCTCCCTAGGTCTCGGGATCATCGCTGCCATCGGCATACTCGTCTGGGTCGGAACGAACGGGTACAAGCAGACGCTGCTCGTGACCGCTGCTGCGTACGCATTGATCGCCCTTGGCATGTACATCCCGTTCGTACTGGCAGGTTCTCTGTCATTGGCCTACGGCGCCTATGCCAGCATTGGGGGGTATGCGGTCGCCCTGATTTCGACGGAGACCCACCTCCCGCTGTGGTTCGGATGGGTGATCGGCCCAATCATCGCTGCGGTGGCGGCGGCCATCCTCGGCATGGCCACGCGACGTCTGTCGGGGTTCTACCTCGTCGCCGTCACCCTCCTGTTCAGTGAGGCCTTTCAGGAATACTTAAGTAATGCCTCCTACACGGGAGGTAACGCGGGCCTGGCCAGTTTTCGCTCACTTGATGTCTTCGGTTGGCATCCCTCGACAAATCAGCTGATCATCGCCACGACCGCCGTTGTGGTCGTCACGGCCTTCTTTCTTAATCGCCTTCGCCTGAGTCCTTGGGGCATCGTCGTTCGTTCGATGCGCGAGGTACCAGCGGCCGTGGAGGCCGCCGGGGCACGGGTCCCGGTGGCGAATCTGATCGCCCTGGCCATCGGCGCCTCGGTGGGTGCACTCGGGGGTTGTCTCTTCACGCAGATGTCGGGATCGGTTCAGCCGACCACGTTCACGCTGAATCTGGTCTTCTTGGCCATCTTCATGCCGATCATCGGAGGCACCGGTACACCTTGGGGTGCTGCCCTCGGCGCCGTCATAGTTGTGGAACTGACATTGAACCTCCCCTCACTGCACACCAGCGGCACCTTGTTGGTTTCTGCGGGAGTGCTGGTGATCATGCTGGTCGCCCCACAAGGGGTTCTGGGCTACCTGGATACCGGACGCAAGGAAATCATGCGTGCCTTCTCGACGAAGACGCCACCCCATGAGTGACGAGGCCCTTCTTCTCGAAGGGGTGGGCCTCGGAAAGCGCTACGGCGGAGTGGTTGCCTTGAGCGATGTGTCCATCCGACTGTCGGCAGGGGAGATCCTGGGCCTCGTCGGCCCCAACGGGGCCGGCAAGACCACGCTTGTGGACTGTATTTCGGGAACTCAATCCGCTAACTCGGGTGACCTGCGACTGCGTGGCGTGAAGCTCTCGGGTCCGGCATCGAAGCGGGCGAAACTCGGCCTCGCCCGCACCTTCCAATATCCGCAACTGGCCCAAGACCTCACCGTTGGGGAGAACCTCCTACTGGGCAGGGTGGCCATGCGTCACAGTTCATGGTGGCGCATGATCTGGCAGGCCGTCATCGGGGCATTCTGGGTCGGTTCGACTTCGGACGCCACAGTCGTGCAAGGGATTGCCGACGAGCTCCAGATCACCCGACTCGACCGGCTCGCCGGCGATCTGACTCTAGGTGAGCAGCGCCTGCTGGAAGTGGGCCGTGCGCTCGGCCAGGATCCGGTGGTGCTGCTCCTTGACGAACCGTTTGCCGGATCGGATGCCAATGGTGTGGCTGGGATCATCGAAGTCATTCGAACGATCCAAAAGCGGGGCCACGGGATCATCCTGGTGGACCACAACGTGGACCTCGTGTCTTCCATGGCCGATCGCATCATGCTGCTGGATCAGGGAAAAGTTGTCTTCGACGGCGATCCGAAGGAGTGCATCGCCAGTCCTCAGATGCAGCGGGTGTACTTCGGTGCCGCCGATCTCGACGACGATCTTGAAGAAGGAGCCGCCGAAGACCCGCTCGCAGCGGATGGCAGTGAAGTCAGTCAGGACTTTCGCCATGTCCCCTGACCCGAACAGAGGGCTTGTTGTCGAGGGTCTGACGGTGCACTACGGCAGGGCCACGGCCCTGACGGATGTGAGCGTCACTGCGCCGAGGGGTTCGGTGACGGCCGTTGTCGGCCCGAACGGAGCCGGTAAGTCGAGTCTTCTCCTGGCCATCTATGGATCGGTCGGCTCGTCGGGACGAGTTTCAGTCGACGGTGAGGACATGACCCGGCTGAAGTCGATCGTGCGGGCCCGTTCTGGGGTGGCGATCGTGCCTCAGGGTCGCCAGATCTTTCCGAGGCTGAATGTCCACGACAACCTCCAGGTCATGGCCGAGACTCTGCGACTTCCGAACCCTGCAGTGGATGAGGCGATGGACCGGTTCCCGATCCTTCGCGAGCGCTCCCGCAATCTGGCGGGTGTGCTGAGTGGCGGCGAGCAGCAGATGCT
>PLSY01000367.1 GCA_003164275.1 Acidimicrobiaceae bacterium
TGGCACTTTGCCGTCCTCAGCTTCGCGAGCTGAGGTCACCCAACCACTCTCATTTAGATCGATCGACGGGCGTGATCCACCGCCCTACTCCGGGAGCGGGTGCTCGGCCAGCTCACGAAACTCCTCCGGGACTCGGTGCGCGTCTGAAAGCAGGATGCCTGCGTATCCGACTGCCGCCCGATCGAATTTCTTTCTGATTGCGTCAACTGACCGATCCGCACCCCACCGTGCCGCTCCGGTCTCAGAACCCGGGCGGCGCTCGGCATCATCCCCATCGGGGCAAAGCGGCAACTCCAGCTGCAGCGAGTTCTCATTGCTCAAGTTCGAAACAGAGACTGCGAGCAGTGTGATTTCCCGCTCGTTTGGGTGATCGCTGATTGCCGCGTCGGCCAGCTGGGTTGCCACTTCGGCCAACCTCAAGGTGGCAGAGACAGGTGCCGGCAACGTGAGGGACCGCGTCACCGATCGGAGGTGGGCAAACCGGACTCGGACGGTGATGGTCTTCCCGGCTTGGTTGGCGGCGCGGAGGCGCGCAGCCACCCGATCGGCCAAGTAGCCGAGGGTCTCCCGAACCAATCCTGGCGTGGGCAGACGGGGACCAAGTGCCGATTGAGCCCCCACCGACTTCGCTCCCTCAGGCCGACCCACCCGGCGGGGATCAATGTTGACTGACAAGGAGCCGAGCTTCGCTCCTGATGCCTTGCCGACCAGATGCTCAAGGATGGAGCTGTCTGTAGCGGAGAGCTGCCCAATGGTGTCGATACCGGCTTGGTGAAGTATCTCCTCCGTCACCCGTCCCACACCCCAGATCAATCCCACCGGCAACGGGTCGAGGAACGCTCGCTCGTCTTCAGGTTCGACCACGACCAAACCGTCCGGCTTGGCGACCTGAGATGCCACTTTTGCCAGGTGCTTGGTTCTAGCAACGCCGACCGACACCGGCAGGCCAATCTCGTCCCGAACCCGTTCTCGGATACTGACGGCGATGGAGCGTGGGGAGCCAAACAGATGGACCGCTCCCGCGACATCAAGGAATCCCTCGTCGATAGAGATCCGTTCAACAAGTGGCGTGAAGTCGTAGAACACTGCCATAACCGCATCGCCCAGACGCTGATATTCATGGAAGTGTCCGGAGACGAACTCGATCGATGGGCAAAGTTGCCGGGCCCTCCAGCTCGACATGCCGCCTCGGACCCCGTGTGCCCGTGCCTCATAGGAAGCGGCAAGGACCACGCCTCCACCAACAGCGATCGGCTGGCCAGACAGCGTGGGGTCGAGGAGCTGCTCGACCGACGCGTAAAACGCGTCCAGGTCGGCGTGGAGAATCGTCGCTGAGCTTGTTGCCCGCACTCGACCGATGCTAGTCGCACATACGTTCGTCTTCATCTGGCGTTCGGTTGTAACGGCGCCCTTTTGGTGGCGCTACTCAGTTCCCCCGCTGGCCGTCCTTAACTCGCATGAACATGGCTAGCAACTCCATCTACTTCGGGAATCAAGGTCCTGATATTGGGCAAGCGCCTCCTCTGGCGCCTTGGCATCCGCCATGACGGCCAGGGGGTACCCGACTGAGACAGCCGTTGGCGGTCCTCGGGGGTCAGGCTCTCGGGGTCGATCAATGCGACCGCCCCCGTGTCGTCTCAACCCGGAGCTTGATCCGCCATTTTGATTACGGCAAAGGTTGCTCCATCGGGGTCCGTCAACACTGCAAAGCGGCCAGGTGGGATATCGGTTGGCGGAACAAGCGTTGTGGCACCTAGGTCAGCCGCCTTGGCAACCATGGCGTCGGTGTCTTCTACTGCGAAATAGACAAGCCAGTGTGCCGGGACCTCTGCTGGGACCATCTCTGGCATCGGCAACATTCCCGCAATCGTCTTGTCGCCTAGCTTCCACTCGGTGTAGCTCATTCCCTCCACGTCGACATCGCCGGGATTCCAATCGAACACCTTCGAATAGAACTCCTTGGACGCCGGCACATCGCGAGTGTTCAGCTCGTTCCATACGAATGCCCCCGGCTCATTGGCAAGTTCGGCACCAATGAAGGACTTTGGCTGCCAGATGCCAATCGCAGCTCCTGTGGGATCTGCGAACACAGCCATGCGGCCGATGTCTGAGACATCCATCGGCTCGACGAACACCATGGCTCCTTCCTCCTTCGCGAGCTCGATGGTCGCATCAGCGCTGGCCACCGAGACATACGAGAGCCACACGCTGGGCTGACCTTCGCCCATAGCCGGCATGTTGCCCGCCACTGTCTTCCCACCTTTGCTCATCAGGGTGTAGTGGCCCATTTCTTCACCCTGATCGTCGGTCTCCCAGCCAAAAAGGCCACTGTAAAAGGCGTTGGAGGCGTCAAGGTCCTTTGTCCCGTGATCCACCCAGGATGGCGTTCCGGCGTCGTACGAAGAGAACTCAGGCATATGATTTTCTCCTTCGAAATGGTTGGATTGGTCTCCAACCCTCAACGCTACTCATCTCGTTATTTGGATGCCGAGGTGTCCGTTGATCGCCAATTGGGTGATCCGTTAGATCAGCCAAGGCCTTGAAGCTCGTCCGGGAACGGATGGCCCTGAACGAGGCCGAGCAGCGAATGGAACCTCGGCTTCGCATGCTGAGGTTGCCTCTGGGCAAGTCGATCACGTAAATGCGTAGAGCGACTTGCAGTTCTCCGCCGTGTTCTTTCGGCAGTGGTCGGGCGAGAGCCCGCCAAAGGACTCTGAACCGGCCTGGGTCTGATGGAGACTCAGTTGTTTGGGTTTCTCATGCCACGT
>PLSY01000427.1 GCA_003164275.1 Acidimicrobiaceae bacterium
TTCTCGGATCGGAAGCTCGAGGAACAGCGACTGCACCTGGCTATCCAATCGGCGATCTCCGGTCCTGCAAGATCCCAACCCGTCGCGCAGGCTCCGGTTGCCATTGAGATCGTCGTCGAGGAGGTTGACTTCGACGGGCTTCCGGACTGGACCTGGGCCTATGAGGAACCGCGAGTGCCTCGAGTTCCGTATTCCTCAAAGGACTTCGGTGAGCTGCATGCGCAAGAGGCGATCAGGCGCCAAGTGCGGCATCTTGTGGAAGGGTACGGACCAATTCACGAGGACGAGGTCATCGTCGCGTTGCGCAAAGCATGGAACATCGGACGATTCAGTGAACGTATGAAGGACTCACTGCGGGCAATCGTCCGTGGCATGGCCCCGGGAGTGCACAGATCCAGCGGAGGATTCCTTTCTGCGCAGGGTGGAGAGGTCCGAGTGCGTGTCCCGAAGAGCGAGGGCGTTGCCCCTCGAGAGGTCAGACATGTTTCGCAGGCCGAGCTGCAACTTGCCATTCTGAAGCTCTTGGGCGACGCCGGCCCGTCTGAGCCGGATCAGTTCCGCGCGAGGTGGGCCCGCCTGTTTGGGTGGCGACGAGTGGGCCCTGACATCGAAAGCGCATTCGAACTTGCGGTGGATGAGCTGGTCGCCAATCGACAGATCGTGTTGGATCCACAACTTCGCCTACTTTGAACTCCCTCGCCTAAACGACTGTCAACATCATCCAAGCATTTGCCTGTGAGGTCCCATCTGACTTGCCTCACCTAAGCATTGCCGAGGGCGTCGATGACCGCCGCTCGAACGTCGTCATCGGGATCTTTGGCATATGCGAGGAGAATATCGATAGCGTCAGTGTTCCCCTTCTGGATCATTGATCCGAGGAACATCGCTGCAATCTTGCGCTTCTTGCTAGTGGTATCGGCGAGAATCGAGGTGAGTTCATGGAGTGCGGACGGATCGTTCTCCTGCGCGAGGGCAGTGGCAGCCTCGTACCGGACCTTCTCACTGGGGTCAGCCAGACTTTCAATCAGCACTCTCTTGACTCGTTCATCCATAGCTAACCCCTTGTCTGGACAGGCATCCCGCGTGGCACCGATTGCACTCGTCTCCGACCATGACCGGTCCTCATCGACACAGCTCTGATTTCCAGTCTCGCCCCGGCGATCGGAATAGCTTGCCCCATAGACTGGCTGTGAGACAAAGATCGGAACGAGGTGTGGCGGAGTGTCCCTTTGTTTCAGCACGGCGGGAACTCGAAAGAACGTCATCTCGATCGAGGAGCCCCAGGTCCTAATCGACTGGTACAACGGAGACAAGCTGAACGAGCCGGGTGTGCCGAACGTGATGCACGGACCTGACTACTACGCATCGAAGCGGATCACCGGGGACCCGGATGAGCTTGGGTTTGACGATCTGCCCTGGGCCGTGTTGCTTGATGGTCAGCCAAGGGGGGATGGAGCTCTCCATCTGCTGAAGATGCAGCCGGTCGACATCAGTGCGATTTCAAACAAGCCGCTCCACCTTCTGAATCCAGCCGATCGACGTGTAATCGCGGAGGCCCTCGAAGCGGTCTGCGGCAGGGGCGTCGGGTGCCCAATCGCATCGAAGATGCTCCATCCCAAGCGACGCGAATCCGTGCCAGTCCTCGACAACTCGGCCATCTTTGGCAGCTTCGACCATGCGAACTGGGAGCCATGGGGTCGGGCCAAGGGTGGAGGTACGGTGAAGCGCCGCGACCGCATCCTCCAAGCACTGAACCGAGTGCATGTAGCTGTTTCCGACCCAGCGAACAAGGTGGGATGGCTGAGTCTCGAGAAGGCGAACCCGCCCTTCACGCGAATCGAGTTGTTTGATCAGGTCTGGTGGGCCTGTCGGTATGGCGGCGATGTCCTCCGTGCGGCTGCCGGCGTCACCGAGAGGTAGGAGGTAGCTGATGGCGGGGGGAATGCGTTGGGATGACCCGCATCGTGATCCGACCACCCGAAGAGCATGGCGGCCCGATGAGATCGGGCCCTCCGCCATCCGAGCTCGATTCGAGGGAACTTGCAGTCGATGCGGTCGGAAGTACAAGGCGGGAGTGGCAATCCAACGGTCCGAGGGCGTCGGCTGGGTGCACGCGAGCTGCCCGAAAGGGGTCGTCCGACGGAAATCGCCAGAGACGTGCCCGGTCTGCTTCGTGATCAAGTCAGCTTCAGGTGGCTGCCTGTGTACCTGAGCCCGAAGCTGAATCCCGCCTCGGTGACTGCAATCCGCTCACCACCTCATGCGGTCCGGACCGTACGGACTCCATCCATGAAGATGCGGCTGCAGCTCCTCGGGGGTGGGTTCGGGAACCGCAGGCATCTCCAACGGATTGGAGAGAGGATCAGCAGAGTCGACCCACTTCTGGGCCCACCGGAACCACCTCACGGCCGAGTTGCTGCTCTCATCGACAGCCTCGCCAAGGCGCGCTTGCATCGCGTCGAGGTAGTCGCGCACTTGGGATGCCCGCAGCCACCCGTCCACCTGGCGCGACAGGATGCCGGCCCGATAGGCCTCGGCATAGTCGGCCTTGGCCTGCATCATGGCGCCTTCCCACGCATGGCGACGCTGCTCCGCATCGGCGAGTGCCTTCAATCGTTCCGCCGCAGCGGCTTCTGATCGAAGCTCGATTTCCTGAAGTATCTGGGCCAGCGATCCCTCGAGCCGACCAGATGACCCATCGGTCCACTTGGACTGGCGGTGCTCGAAGCGGCCTGACAGTTCAATGCTGAGTCGTTCGCTTGGGGAGACGTCGAATTTGGGAATCCGGTACCAACGGTCAGATGCCGCCTTGGCCTCCTCGGCCGGTGTGGGCTCGTGGCGGGTTCGATTGTTGAGCTGGTAGAGCCGAATGCCGACACTGTGCTGCCCGGCCGAAATGGTTAGCTGGTCCTTTGTCTCTCGTCGCTGGTAGCCGTAGGCATCCGTGGTGACTTTCGTCGCTTGGACGTCGTACCCGCGTCGCTGTGCCTCTGCCGCGAGGGCTTGTATGAGGAGGAGCGCGCGATGCTTCACGGATCGATCGAGCCCTACCAGTAGCTTTTCGACGTCCAACGCCTTCACAGCTGGATGGGCGCCTCGAAGTGTCGTAGGTACCGGGACCGGCGCAAGGGCCGTGGTCAACCATTCTGGAGCGTCTTGCAGTCGGATGACGTACTCGCGCGACCAACGCGTGCCCTCCGTGACCATCACTTTCCCTTCCGGGACCTTTCCGAACCGCAATGCTGCCGCCACCCGTGCCTCATACTTTGCGCGGTAAGGGCCTGAGACGGAGACTTGGCCATGCGCCACAAGGTCGGCGATGAGCTTCTCCGTGGGAGAGAGGGACTTTGTCCGGCGAACCAGTTGAGGCCGCTTCCCGGGCCCATCGGTGCGTTGCTGGGATGCTTGACCTGAGCGTGCGGCGGCGATCGGAGGCCTTCTGGAGTTGGGGGCAAGTTCAAGGTAGCTGCCGTGCTCGAGGTAGTAGGAGCCGGCTTCAGTGGCCACCGCTCGCCATACTCCGCCCTTCTTCGAGACGGAAACCAGTCGGCGGTTCTGGAGTGCGATCGCAGTTGTCTTGTAGGAATACCCCTGCATGACCCCTTCTGGGCAGTTGCTGGCGATCCACGACAGAACCTCAACCTGGCGATCGGTAAGGGGAGGGTAGGCGTAAGGCATTGTCCCTGTGTAGCGCCCCGGGGGATAGGCGCCAAGTCCCCTGCTGCCCACCTGACTCCAAGCGACGTGCCCGATTCACGTGCACATGAGGTGCCGAAATCGCTTGATCCGAGAGTGGAATTGAGGGAGAACTTCCGGTACTGACTTGATCGATTCAACCCACTCGCCGACTCACTATGCCCAGTTGATCGCACCCAAGTCGTTCGCAAGCCACTTGTAGGCGAGGCCGCCGACGGGCGCCGGACCGAATACGTCAAGAACGCTGTGGTGCTCTGACGACGTGATCCACTCAGAAGCTTCGGGTCGAAGCTCGAGGAGTTTCGTGTAGCGGGTCTTTCCCTGCTCCCTCCAGTCGTCCCAATCGCTCGGCTGCTCTTGATCTGCAGAGCCGAGGACAATCTCAGCGCGAGACTCCCCTGGGCGAGGTAGAGGATCGAACCGCCAGATGATCGTCGCCTGGCGCCAGACTGATGGAGTCCCTGACTCGGCTGGTGGACTGACGTTGAGGGTGCCTCGCAAGACGGCAGGAAGTGTCGCCGCCGTCCGCAGGCGGGGCCGGAAAGGCGCGAACCACTCCGAGACAAGTCCCTCGTACGCCCGAATTGCGGCGGCATAGACCGCTTCAGTCCGTTGGCGGAGCCGCTCCGGGGAATAGAGGTCCCAGATGGCTCCTCCTGTCGGATTCTCAATCTGGTCTGGCTGCGGCAACGGCGCCGCAATCTCGGTGGCTCCCTGATCGCGAAGTGCACGTACCTGCTCGACAATCCGCTCCGTGCTGACTTGTCGACCAGCGAGGACCAAGAGCGCAACTGGATCCAGTCCTACAAGCGCCTCCTCCAAAAGGTCCAGGGGAACCGGTCTTGGATCCGCGCCACCCCTGCGACCTGCAGCATCGAGTGCCGCGAGCCAGACATCTTCCTGGATCAATTCAGGGACCGAGGTCACCAGTGAGCGGGCACTCAGAACTCTGTTGACACCACCGCGAAGAAGTTCGAGCGCCCATCTCCAAGGCCAACCTGCTTCGTCATCCCAACGTCCGCCTCTTTGGATTAGCCAGCCGTGGTCGTTATTGAAGGGGCCGACGCCAGTCGGGAGTTCAGATACTCCGGGTTTCGCTGCGGGGCCGAAGTACCAGCCGAAGTTCAGCCATCCGTGGCTGACTGACACGCCAATTGGTCGGAGGGGCCCATCATCACTATGCGGCAGCAGGAGCCGGCCGATCGGACCTACAGACTCGTCCCATGAGGTCAGAGCGAGCCGAAGCGCGCGTCCTGCCTCCACGGCTGTCGTGTTGGATCCGGCGTTAGGCGCATCTGGCATCGATCCCCATTGCCTGAAGCTCTCGCGTATGACTTCTGCGGCGAAAGCTGGGTCAGCTGCAACGAGCGCCGACATCATTTCATCGACAAGATGACGCGGCCCGATTGACAGTGCAATTGCCAATGCGTAGCGCCATCGGTCCAACCTCTGACCGCTCTCGGCGATACTTGCGATTGTGATGTCCCCGGCCAGAATCGCGTCCGCCGCGAACCACTGAGTCAGCAGAGGAAGCCCGAAGTCGAGTCGGCCATCTTCTTCCCGGACGAAGCGTGATGTCTCCGCCAGTTGCCTTTGCGAGGCATCTCCTAGCTCTCTTCGCTCTGCTGGTCGTTGTCCATCGGTGAGAAGCTGAGCGAGGTGTCTTAGTACTGGAAGATCATTGCCGCTGACATTCGGCTCGACGGATCGTGCGGCCAGTGCGCCAAGGAGTTCGCCTGGGGACCGTGGCGTGACGCCCGACCGGCGCTCGATGCCCATCAGGATCGCAAATAGTGGCCGATGAACGGCGTCGCTGACGGACGATGGCCATCCGCTGTAGATCCCGAGGTCCACAGCACTTCCACTCACTCGTTCAATGAGCTCGCGCGCCTCCTGGTCCGTCAGCAGAGGCTGATCCACTCTTTCGGGAATGCCGTGACTGATGACTGGGACAGGGCGGGAGGTGATCAAGATCCGAGTCGCAGGTAGGACGTGTGCCAGCTCCCGTGCTTCGCTGATTACTCGGGACGCCAATGCGGCATCCACCTCGTCCGCTCCATCCACAACTGCCCATGCGCCTTGGATTCGGTAATCCCCGATACCTTCGCATTGTTGACGCATCGCCTCATCGAGGCCGACATCAGCCTTGTGGATGGGAATCCACATGGGGATCGGAGCACTGGCGCGGCTGCGGGCATTGTGAAGGGCCTTTTGGAAGAACCGTTCGCCGGTCACGGACTTCCCCGTGCCGACATCGCCAACGACGATCCCTAGAGGACCTGTGGTGTCTTCAATGACGGCCAGCGCCGAACTTCCGACTTTCTCATCGTCGGCTAGCGCGATCGCCTCAGACCGGGTGAGGCCAGCGGCTACCCAGCGGGAAACCATCCGCTCGCGAGAGCGACGAGCCAGGTATTCGAGCTGAGCCAGTCGAGTCATTCCGGGCGCGTCTCGCAGCGCACGGACGACCTCGTCGCTGAAGGTCAACTCGAGCAGTTCGCGAAGCTCTCCGGCGTTGCTGGCTGCGGCAGTCTTTGCCCTGTCACGGACGTCATGCAGCAGCTGGATGGTCTCGGCGTCGCGAGTTGCAGCCGGCAACGTGATGGCCCAAATCCGCTTGCTGGCGGCAAGCGCCTCTGCAACCTCGTTCCGGACCGGTTCTGTCGTTGCATCACCGACGAGCCAGATGCAGATGTCGGCCTCGCGCACCTTCGCTAGATAGGTCGAGTCTGCTGCATCGGAGCTCGCTGGCGTGTATTCAAAAGCCCACGGAACCAGGGTGGGACCTATGGATAGCGCCTCGACGGTCGCAGCCCTTGCCCAATCCAGCTCAGGGCGCATAACACTGCTGACGAAGGCCTTCAGTGGAGTTTCGCCGGCGTGTAGAGGTGGTTTCGGGTCGACTTCCATCAACTTCAGCATCCCTCAAGTGGCATCGGACGGTGGCACATTGGCTTCGGGGGATACGTGGAACTGCTGTGCCGCTGTTAGGTGTCCATGAGTTGCGCAGGCTGTGGAGCGAAGCGCACGCCCCGGGCCGCCTGCGCCGTGCTCGTCGGCCCTCGCCTAGATCACTCGCCATGTGCAGTCTTGATTGTTCACTGAGCAGCAGGAACGGGCAGAGTACTGAAAGTCGGATGTCACTCGGACTGCATCTCGGACGTCACTTCACAGCTGATGTGAACACGACTCCGGTGTCAGCGGTGGTTGGCCGCACGTGTCACGTGATCGCGCAACGGTGACACCGGACCAGGTTCGGAGAGCCCGCCCCCCATACCTCCGGCTCCCCTGCGCGGAGCATCGTGCGAACGGCTCACCGTGAGGGAGCGACGACCTACCCGAAGCTATCCGTCGAGTTCGGCGGCGAGTTCGTCGAGCATGCGGTCGAAGGCGCCGAGGCCGATCGAGAGGTGGCCCTCGCCCTCCTCCAGGTGAACTGTGGCTCGGGGCAGCTGCGATGCGAGCCAACGGCCGTGGGCGAACGGCACCATGAGATCCTCGGAACCCTGCCAGAGCATCGTCGGGACCGTGATCCCCGACAGATCGAAGCCCCACGGCTCGACGAAGGCGAGGTCATCACCCAGCCAGCCCTCCACGCCCACGAGGAGTGCCTGGGCGAAGCCGGCCACCAGGTCCTCTCCGAATCCACCCGAGGTGACGGCCTTGTCCACGTCGGGCAGGAGCGACTCGAGCGAGACGACCGCGCCCTCGACGGTCATGTCGTCCATGGCATCCCTCTGCTCCAGGAGGTAGGTCCTCGTTGGCTCCTCGCCTTGCACCGTGACGGCGAACTCTTCGAGGTTGTCCTCCCCCATCCCGTCGAGCCAGTCGAGCCCGTCCGCCTCGAACGGAGCCACACCGGCGATCACCAGCGCAGCGACCGCCCGGGGCAGCTGTGCGGCACAGGCCAACGCGGTGGGGTCCGCCGCCCGACCACCCGGCCACGAGGCAGCGGTCGGCCCCGAGGTGGTCGAGCACCGCCGCCGTGGCGTCGACCACGTCGATCACCCGACGGCCGGGCCGAGCCGTGGACCGTCCGTAGGCGGGACGGGAGCCAGTCACCAATCGCAGGCCCCGCGCGTGGATCGCCCGTTCCAACAGTCGGACCGGAAGCGCTGATCCGGGCGTCCCGTGGTGGAACACGAGGGGTACCCCACCGTCCGGGCCGCTGACGTACAGCTCCAACTGACGTCCGTCGGCCAGGTCAATCAACGAGAGATCGATCATCGTCGCAGTCTTCCAGGGCGACGCTCCACCCTGGAGGTTCGGCTCTCCCAGCGCGGCCGATCCACGTGACCTCCGGTGGGCCGCCCGCCATGCCGCCGCGCCGCGGCTCGGTCCCGGACGAGATGCTGCCCGTTCAGTGGGCGACCACGTGGAGCCGGATCCCGGGGAGCAGGTCGCGGCCGCCGAGGTGCTCGAGCTCGAGCAGTGCCGCCAGGCCCACCAGCTGGGCGCCGGCGGTGGCGACGAGCGCCGCGGCCGCACGGGCGGTGCCACCGGTGGCGATGACGTCGTCGACCAGCAGGACGCGGTCGCCGGGGGCCAGGGCATCGGTATGGATCTCGAGCGCGTCGATGCCGTACTCCAGCTCGTAGGACTCGCTCAGTATCTCCCAGGGCAGCTTGCCGGGCTTGCGTAGCGGGACCAGGCCGGCGCCGAGGGCGATGGCTGCCGGCGCGCCGAGGATGAAGCCGCGGGCTTCGATGGCGGCCACCTTGTCCACCTGGCCGAGGAACGGGGCGACCAGGGCCGTGACGATGAGGTCGAACGCCGCCGCGTCGGCCAGCAGGCTGGTGATGTCCTTGAAGACCACCCCGGGCTTCGGGAAGTCCGCCACGTCGCGCAGCATCTGCCGACCGACCGCATCCGCCCGGGCGAGGAGGTCATCGAGCTCGGACGGGGTGAACTCCTGGGTGAGGGCTGGCATGGGACTCCTGGATGGAAGGGACACACCGCTGGCGGTGGGAGGCCACGGGCGGGCCCATGGGCCGCACCTGGTGTGGCTCCCAGCATGGCCGATGATGCACCGATCACCGTCGAGGCGGGCGTACGGGGTCACGCCGACGACCGACGGACACGGCCCGCTCAGGACGGGTTCTGTCCTGCGAACACGCAACTGTCCTGGTCCGAGGTCGGACAGACGCCCTGGGCCAGGTTCGGGGCCGTGAACCGGTCGACCGTCCCGTCGACGTCCGCCGTCTGCTCGACCAACGACGTGAACGCGCCCCCGACCGGATCCGACAGCGTCAGTGTCAGCCCGTACGGGGTCGCCGTTCCCTGGGCGCAGTCCGGTACGCAGCCCAGCTCGTCGCGCACACCATGGCCGACCGCCTCGCTCTGGTTCCACAGTGACCATGTGAGCCCGGTGGCCACATTTCCGGCATCCCCCGAGAAGTAGATCCTGACCGGCTCCCGACCGGTCCAACCGGCGATCGTGAGGGTGGGCAGGTTCGGTGCCGGTGGTTCCTGGGGCGGAGCCGTCGTGGGAGCGCCCGGCTTACCGGTGGATGGGGGGACCGACGTGGTGGCCGGGTGCACCGCCGAACTGGCCGGGGGCCGAACGGTTGCCGGTGAGCCACCACAGCCGGGGACGAGCAGTAGGGCGACTGCCGACATCGCACCGATCACGGGTCGCCATCTCACGCTCAATTCGTACCACCGGGGGCGGTCGAAGCCTGGATCGATGTCTGGCCGCGGGACCGGCCTGGTCGTCCACGGGCCGTCGCCGTGGTGATCGCCGAGTGGCCGTGCGAATCCACGATCCACCCTTCAGCGGACACCCGCTGACCAGGTGTCCCCCAGGCGCGCCTGGCACTCGTGGGCAACGAGGCGACACGGGGCAGCGGAAGGGCATCTCGGGCTCCGGTGCGGTGGCATCCGCTTCGGGCGGAGGGAGGTTCCCGTGTCGACGGTTCACCGGAGGTCAACGGTGCCGGTCCTGGTCCGAGCCGGAATGGTGGCGTGTTGCCCCCTACGCGGTGTCGCCACGCGCCTGGTGGCCCGCGGCACTGGCGATCGATCCCACGGCGACGCCGAGAATGGCGCCGGCCATCACGTCGGCGGGGTAGTGCACGCCGGTGTGGACCCGGCTGTAGCCGACAGCCGTCGCCAGTCCGAACAGGGGAACCGCGAGGATGGGAACATCGGCCGTGACGGCTGTGGCGAAGGCGAAGGCGGATGCCGTGTGCCCCGAGGGAAACGAGCTCGACGTGGGCATGCGCGCCTCACGCGCCGGCGTGATGGCGGCGCGCTGGGGGCGTCGTCGGCGGATCACCTGCTTGAGGGCGAAGTTCGTGGCGATGGACGTGACGCCCACGACCGCCAGCGACCGGATCGCCGTTCGGCGGCCCCGCGACCCACCGACGATGGCGATCCCTCCGGCAATCGTCACCCACAGCTGCCCGTAGTTCGCCGCATTCGAGATCCAGGTGATCGGCACGTCCCAGGTCGGTGTCGACGTGTTCGCCACGGCGTCGTAGACGGCCCGGTCGAGGGCGTGGGCCTCGTGGACCAGACGACGGCTCCGCAGTCCGGTCCCCGTCGGGACCGTCCCGCCCAGCGGAGGCGTGCCCCACGGTCGCTGATCCTGACCCCGATCGACCGCCCCGCTGACGTCATCCGTCATCCGCCGTGGTTCCGCAGCCATCGGTGAAGTCTCGCGCCCCGACGAAGGCGCGTTCACCTTCTGCACGACGAGCCCGCGGGGTTCCTGGTGGAGGTGGGCCACGGAACGAAGGAGATCACCTCACCGTGGGAGGGCAACCGGCGCCACGACCGGATGAGCCGCCGGGGGCACCGTCCCATCCCACAACCGTGGACCGGCCGGGCCGATCGCGCTGCTCGAGATGGCTGGTGCCGGGCGACACCAGGGGCACCCGTGGTGTGCCTCCGGGCTCCAACGGCGACCGAGGGAGTGAGCGCCGGGCGACTCGGGAGGGCGCCAGGTGTGCGCCGGTGCGTTTCGGGTCACGATGGGGCGGATGCCCGACACCCAGCCCCACCTCGAGCTGCAGGGCGATGGTCACCTGCCGCCGAGCTGGTTGACGGGCTGGCTCCCGGTGGGAGCGGGTGTGGGCGCCATGGTCGTCGCCCTGGGCCTCGCACCCACCTCGGCGCGATCGGCGGCCGCCCAGGTCTACGCCCCGTTCGTCCTGGTGGCCGGCCTCATCCTCGTCGGGCTGGTGGCTGACGGGGATGGAC
Source organism: Acidimicrobiaceae bacterium (assembly GCA_003164275.1). The sequence continues at coordinate 10,900 of PLSY01000427.1, forward strand.
TGTTCTCCCTCGTCGGTCACCGGTTGGCGGTCCTCGCCCCCAACGGGACCGTCCTGTTCGTCGGGGCGGCCGCACTGACTGCCACCGTCACGGCGGTACTGAACCTCGACACCGCCGTGGTGTTCCTGACCCCGGTGCTCGTCAATGCCGCCCGGAGCCGAAGGGCGGACCCGACACCTTTCGTGGTCAGCTGCCTGCTGTTGGCCAACGCCGGAAGCCTCCTGCTGCCCGGCTCGAACCTCACGAATCTGATCGTGCTCGGTCATCTGCACCTGTCGGGCGGCCAGTTCCTCCATCGGATGGCGCTGCCGTGGGTCGCCTCGGTAGTGGTCACCACGGCGGTGATCGGGGTGCTCGAGCGCCGCCACCTGCGGTCGTCGGCCCCGACCACCCGTTCGCACGACCGGGCGGTCCTGGGCGTCGGGCTCGTCTCCGTGGTCGTCGCCACCGCGCTCGTGGTGGTCCTGCGCTCCCCGGCGGTCCCGGTCGCTGCCGTCGGAGTGGTCGCCGTCGCCCTGCGCCTGTCGTCGCGTGAGCTGGACCCGGGTCGGGTGGCCGGGGTCCTCGGCGCCCGTGTCCTGGTTGCCCTCTTCGGGATCGCTGTCGCATTCGGTACGCTCGGCCGACAGTGGCACTGGCCGACCTCCCTGCTCGGCCAGCTGGATGCCGCCGGTACCGCCGTCCTCGGCGCCGGGCTGAGCATCCTGGTGAACAACCTCCCTGCCGCCTCGTTGCTGGCGGCCAGGACGCCTCCACACCCCTTCGCCCTGCTGATCGGACTGGATGTCGGTCCGAACCTCTTCGTGACCGGTTCCCTGGCGTGGGTCCTGTGGTGGCGCACGACCAGGCAGACGGGAGCACGACCCCCGACGTCCCGGGCGGTGCTGCTGGGTCTGGTCAGCGTCCCGCTGGCCATGGCGGCGGCTGTGGCCCTCGTGTCCGTCACCGGCCCGAGCTGACCGGAGGCGGTGGATACGGCATGCCCGGGCAGATGATCCGCGACCCGGGACGGCCGGCCGCTACGGCGAGCCGACAGGCGTGTCAGGAGGTCCCGTAGCCTGTCGGCGACATGGCCCGGCACCCGACACCCCGCACCCGTCGCCAACGCCTGCTGCGGCGCTTCGTGCCACTGGTCGTGGCCGCCGTCGTGGCCGGTGGGCTGGTGGCGACGCTGTTGGGTGGCCGGTCGGCCCCGCGCACCACGACCGTTCCCGCCTCGTCGCCCGTGGTCCGGACGACGACGACCACGCCTGCGACTCCGACGACGGTGCCCGTCACCACCACGACATCGGCGGCCGGGTCCCTCCCGCAGACGGAGGGCTTCCCGTCGGCCACCACGCCCCAGTTCCAGGCGGCGATGACGGAGTTGTTCGGGGCCATCGCCGACGGGACCCCGCAGGCCGCCACCGGTGCGTTCTTTCCCGAGGCGGCCTACGTGCAGCTGAAGACCATCGGTGACCCTGCAGGGGACTACCAGGACCGGCTCCTCGCCGAATACGACGAGGACATCGCCGCCGCCACCGCCGAACTGGGGACGGACGCTGCGTCGGCCACTCTGGTGTCGGTCCAGGTGCCCATGCAGTATGCGCACTGGGTCCCCCCGGGGGTCTGCGACAACTCGGTCGGTTACTTCGAGGTGGCCAACTCCAGGATGGTGTACTCGCTGGCCGGCCAGACGCGGTCCTTCGGCATCGCCTCGCTCATCTCGTGGAGGGGCGAGTGGTACGTGGTGCACCTGGGGGCGATCCTCCGCCCCCAGGGAGGGGGCCAGGTGCTCGACCCCGAGGCCGGGCCCGGCACGTCGGCACCGTCGACCACCTGCTGATGCCCGCCGGTGGCCGCCGGTGGCCCCTCGGGGTGACTGCCGGAGGCGACGCCCACAGGTGTCCGTCGACGGAGGTCCGGGGTGGGGAGCCGCCCCTCAGATGCGCGACGCCAGCACGGTGACCCCGTCACCGGACAGCTGGCCGAGCATCGCCGGACGCCCGCACAGTGCGGCGCAGATCGCCAGTGCCGGGCCACGCACGACGGCGGGGCCGGCTCCCGCGGTGACATCGACGTCCGTCCCCTCGACCACCAGCCCGTCGACCCGACCCCGGGGGACGAACCCCTTCGCCCGGCCGGCCGCCAGCCACCGGAGGGACGTGGTCAGGGCCCCGGGCGCGGCGTCGACCGACCGTCCGAGCGGCTGGAGCATGTCCGCGCCGTGGACGAGTACGTCGGTGAGCGGCGCCTCGGGGCCTGATCCGGGTGGGGTGAAGTGCGAGTCGGCGTGGGCGCGGAGTCCGGCCACACACGCCTCGGCGTCGAGGCGTCCGGCGAGGTCCCGGGCGATGCGGTCGAATCCACCGTCGAGGCTGAAGGACCGGGCGATGGCGGCCAGCATCTTCGGCAGTGACACCGACCACGGTGCGTTGAGGTGGGCGGCCACGGTGTGCACCGACCAGCCGGCGCACAACGACGGCGCCTCCCAGTCGTCGGGTCCGAGCCGTTCGAGGGCATCGGCGAGGCGCAGGCGCTCGGCGGNNTCGGCGGCGATCAGGTCGAAGGTGTCCATGGAGATCCACAGTTCGTGACCGGGTCGGCGGGCAGCCGGTCGGTGACCAGTCGTCCGTCCTTCATGATGGCGAGTAGGGCGTCCGGTGTGCGCAGGACGTTCACGTCGGTGACCGGATCACCGTCCACGACGAGCAGGTCGGCGAGCTTGCCGGCGGTGACGGTACCCAGCTCGTCGCCCCGTCCGAGCACCTCGGCCCCGTTACGGGTGGCCCAGGTCAGCACGTCGANNAGTCGTCGCCCAGCACCAGCCGGACACCGGCGGCGTTGGCGACGGGGAGGATGGCCGACATGGCGTCGATGTCGTGACGCATCCCGTCGGTGAACCCGAGCCCGCCCCCGCCCATGGCGGCCAGGAACCGTGCCGGGAACAGCATCGACGGCACAACCGGCGTATCGGTGGCCAGGAGCCGTTCGATGCACTCGTCGTCCATGCCGTCGCCGTGGTCGAC
>PLSY01000096.1 GCA_003164275.1 Acidimicrobiaceae bacterium
GAGGGCGTGAGGTCCTATGCGTTCTACCTGTCGGAAGAGCAGTGTCACCGGGTGAACGAGGCGATCGGGGCTGAACGAGCTGAGCGGGAGGCAGAAGGAGGGCTGGTGATCGTCAGGGAGCACCTATCCACGTCGGCAGAAATGGACGACAGCTACTTCCTGGACTGAGGCCGGCTCACCAGTGTCCGTTCAACGGTGGGTGCTATGACCACTGATGCTGGTGGCGAGGGCAACGGGTCCATCTGACGGTGACCGATGGAGTGACTCTCATAGCAGAGCCACAGTGTGTCGACGCGCTGAATCAGTAGTGTGAGAGATGGTCGAGCTCGAGCTTCGGCTCTTTCCGCATTCGTTCCAATGAGTACGTAGCAGCGCTTTCGACCTCCGCACTTATGACGACCACACGATGGTCGGTGGCGCAGAGATCCACCCACGCGAGCGCAAGCTGCAGCCACAGGAACGAGTTATCCACCGGGTCCCTGACCGTCTCGATTTTTCCGGCGAGCTCGTGGATCCCCTTGTGATCCGCTATCCACTGGTGGATTGCCGGGCTCACCTGCTGTGGTGTCTCGTCCACGCTGAGCGCGGGAAGTGCTGAAGGCGCGGTGATGAATATGAGATCCACACGCACTTGGCCGCGACTTCCGTCCCACGGAGTCTTTACTGAACGCCGAACTCGAATCTCCCAGACTTCCTTGATCCGTCGCCCCTCGGCGCTGTCCTTATTCCGCTTGCTGCGGAACCGATCTCGAAGTGGGTTGAGCACCGTGTCCATTCCGTCGGGGAAAGCGAACCGGCTGCGATTGCGGGCGATGGCGGCCGCGAAGATCTCGATCTGTTCGTCGGTCGTGCAGCCATGCTTCGGTGGATCCAGACCGAGCAGGTATGCCTTCTCTATCGTGGAGCACACCGTAAGGTCAACGAATAGGTCACCGCCCAGGGCCGGCAGTGGGACGAATCGGGTGGAGTGTCCCCGGGAGGCAGCAGACCGATCCGGATCTTCAAGAACGACCACCGGAGCGACCTGGATGAAGGGCCACGATCCGCGCTTTGGGTCGGGGTCGAAACAGGTCCTGACGATGTCGCATGTCTGACTGACGACGGCGACCTGGTTGGTCCTTGACCAGGTAGCTCCAGCACCAGAGTCGCCCAGTGCGGCGGTCTGGCGAGTGAGTGGGTGGGCGCGGTCGGCTATCCAGGGAAGGGCAACAGGGCCAAGCACATCGCCTTGGCGCAAGGTCGACATGACTGCATCGACCTTGACCACGTCCTCTGGGTCGGGGCACCACACGGCAGCCATCTGCTGGTCACCACGACCGCAGCTTGATTCCGGGCATGTCCNNAGCACCCACCCCCGATTCGAACTCTTCGAATCCCAGCGGAGACGAGTCGAACGCGGCCCGGCTGCTGGAGGGTTCGAGCTCGGCAACGAGAAGTGAATATGTGGTCCGGCCTTGGGGGGCAATCGAGAAGAGTGCCTCTCTGGCAGCGGCCGGAGTGGCGGCATCAATGGAGCTGATCACCTGGCGGACCCGCTCGAGCCGATCGATGTGGTCGTCGGACAGTCGACCTCCCTCTACCCAGAAGTGAACGGCCCGCGGTGTCACCCCGAAGAGTCCGGCGAACTGTGCCCAGGTCAACCCACTGTCCATTTTGAGTGCACGCACTTGAGCTGCCACGCCGCGTTCCCGGGTGGGCGCCAAGTGCGCTCCGAGAGCTGTGGATGCGGGGACGGTAGTGACCACAGGTGCCGCTTCGGCTGCAGGAGGGCTGCTAAGCGTGAAGCTGGTGGCCGCGCTGATTCCGACCACCATGACCAAGGTTGCGGGATAACGGCGGCGCTGCTCCTCGGCCGGCCGCGGAGGAGCAGCCTGAGTAAGCGTGGGGTGGTCCATGAGGGCCGTCACACCTCACCTCCGTGTCGGCGTAGGNNCAGCTGGGGACATCGACAACATCGAGGCCAGGAAGCATGGCTGCGTTCGGGGGGAGTTGGCCCCAGTTGGCACGAATCTCCATGCCATCAACGCGAAGATGCGTCTGCGCTGCGCTGACGATCATCTCGGAACCCTCAGGCAGTTCGACCTCTCCAACGCCAAGCACCTCGGGGCGAACGAGCAGTGAGAGGTCTTCAAGCATGTCGTCACCCTCGATTCGATCGATGTATCGGACGCCAAGGCGATCTGTAACTACGGGGGCAAGGTCCGCAGCCACCAGGGCCTCCAAGACGGTACCGAGGCGATGCAGAAAATCAACCCTGGTTGTGTATTCGCTCGTCTCCAGGGCCACGAAGTCGCGAGCGAGTACAACGGTCCAGCCGTCATCCATCGTTGACAGCCGCCAAACCAGACCGAAGCCGATTGCGAATGGCAGGCCTGGTGCGATGGCGGGGGGCATCTGCTGTTCCTGACGCATGACGGGATAGTCGCCGCGCAGCGCCTCCTGAAACCCAGCCACACCCTCGACGGTGTCGATCTTGGCATTGACGGGAAACTTGATCTGGGCCAGGACCTTGACGAGGGGCGCTCGGCTCAGGGGGACTTCTACTGGCGACTCGTCGGTAAATGGACTGGTCACAAGGCCCTCCTTCTCTGCTTCACACTCTACTACACACATGATTGTCCTGGTAGGTCGCCGTTTGTCCACCCGTATGCAGCGTGCCGTTGAGCGTGGACGCGATACAGTAGTTGAGCAGTCGCTCAACTTGGAGGTGTCCAAATGGTCAAGACCGGAGTCGCCGCAGAATCGGCCACGAAGACGGCCAGGGGTGAAGCGACTCGCCGCCAGCTCATCGATGCAGCCATCGAGACGCTCAAAGACCATGGCTACGCCGGGGCGAGTGCTCGAGTCATCGCCGAGCGGGCCGGGGTCAATCAGGGCCTGATCTTCTACCACTTCGACTCGGTGACCGGTCTGTTGTTGGCGGCACTGGATGCAGTGAGTGACATGCGCCAAGCCCGCTATGGCGCCGCAGTCGATGGTGTGGATTCGCCAACCGAGCTGGTGGGTGTGGCGTCGTCCATCTTCCGCGAGGACCTGGACGCGGGACACGTCGCCGTGCTGGTGGCCATGATTGCCGGGGCCGCCACCACGCCCGGCCTCGGTGAGGAGGTGGCCAAGCGCATCGCCCCGTGGACCGGCTTTGCCCGTGACGCGGTCTCTGGGGTGCTCTCCGACTCACCGCTTGGCTCACTGGTGCCAGCCGAGTCCGTGGGATTCGCCGTTGTCGCCCTCTACCTCGGCATGGAGATGCTGACCCACCTGGATGGGGACCGGGCCCCGGCCACCGCGCTGTTCGACCAGGCATTGCAGCTCGCCACTCTTCTCGCCAGCCTGGGTGGTGGGCCCTCCGGTCCGTTGGGGGAGTCGACACCATGACGCGCTCGACGTCGCCACCGCTGCGGCGGCGATCAGTGGTCTGGCGCACCGTGATTCTCGTGGCAGCCTGGCTCTGGGCCGGGGCAGTGGTGACCTTCTTCTACGGGTACCACTTCTCCCAACCGTCGACTCCATGGGCCACCTACAACGGCCACACGTTCTACACACATTTTCCCGCCCAGACGCTCGCCCAGCGCGACCATGTCTCAGCCGAGATTGTGACCATCGCGCTTGTGCTCGCTGTCGGGATTGGCACCCTCGACCTCGTGGTGCGATTGGTGCGCCGGATGGATGCCGTCGGGGTCGCCGCCATCTGCGGCGGCGGGATGCTGATGCTCTTCTCACTGTTCGGGCTCTTGCGCGGACTCGCCGGCATTGGCACCGCCGGATTGCTCCTCATCCTCTCCGGATTGCCCATGAAGTCGACTGCCGCCGCCGAGCCGGTCCTACCTACCCCACAAGGCGCTCCACCGAGTTGGCAAGCAGACCCCACGGGTCGCTACGAGCTCCGATACTGGGATGGCGCCTCGTGGGGCCCACACGTGGCCGCAGCAGGTCGGTCCTCGGTTGACCCGCTGTGACCCCGAGTTGACTGGTCCGGGGCCGCCATAGCTCGCTCTCAACTGGGCTTGTGTCCCTCCGTATGACAATCCGGCTCCGAGCGAATCGAATCGGTGCACGCCGGTAAGCTCCGCCCCAGGTCGGACCCTGACGAGAACACCTCCTCTT
>PLSY01000144.1 GCA_003164275.1 Acidimicrobiaceae bacterium
GGGCTGTGGCGCAGTTTGGTAGCGCGCTGCGTTCGGGACGCAGAGGTCCTCGGTTCAAATCCGGGCAGCCCGACCATAAAACCGCAGGTCGACCGGGGTTCACGCCCCGGTCGACTCGCATCTTGAAGCTTCTGTCGAGATTTTGTCGAGATCGCCAAATCCCATGGCGGCGGCGAACCGCTCTCCGACCGTGTCGGCTGCGGCCCGATCTGCCTCGGTTGTCGCCTGTGCGTAGACGGCCAGTGTCAGCCGGGGATCGGAGTGCCCCAAGCGAGTTCCAGCCGTCTTCAAGTCGACATTGCCGAGTACAAGTTGGGTCGAGGCTGTCCGCCGCAGATCGTGGAATCCGACGCCATCCAGACCTGCCTTGGAAGTGGCCGGTTGCCATATCCGGCGTCGGTAGTTCGCATAGGACCAGTGGCTGCCACCAGGGGCGGGAAATACAAGACAGTCGGTGTCTGCGCCTGTCAGGCCCATGTGAGCCAGGTGTCCGGCCAGAATGGTCACCAGAACCTGGGGCATGGACAAAGTGCGAAGACCGGCTTCGGACTTCGGGGGTCCGAGGAACGGTCGGCCATGCTCGTCCCTGGTGACGGTCTCGGTCACCGTAAGCGTGCGGGCCAACAGATCGAGGCTCCCGATGCGGAGACCCGCAACTTCACCCCATCTCAGGCCGAGAAGCGCTCCCACCCAGACCATCGGCGTGTATCGACGGTCCATTGCATTGGCCAGCTTCACTACGTCGTCGGGAGCAACCACAGGGCGCTTGCGTTTGACAGCCTTGGGCAAGTTCACATCGTGGCAAGGCGAACGACCAATCAGTCCAGCGGAAACGGCATAGGCGAATGCCGCTCGTAGGGTGCCGTATGTTCGATCAACCGTCTTCGGAGCCAGCTTCTCGACCCACCCGTTGACCAGTTGTTGAACGTCACCTTGGTGGACTGTGCACAACTGACGGTTACCAATAGCGGGGCTGATGTGGGCACGCAACGCCGAGCGATCCCGCCCCACGGTGCTCCCTCTCTTGCCAGGGTCCGACGCCAACCACTTCTCTGCCAGTTCGTCGACGGTTATCCGTCCACCCGCAGGGTCCACGGAGTAACCCCTGTCTTGTGCTGACTCAACTTCTGTAACACGAGCCTCCGCCTCCCGCTTGGTGTCGTAGGTCTCGGAAACCAGCCGGTCATTGACCTTGTATCGAACGTCATACTTCGTTTCCACGTCAGCCATACCATCAACGAATGTGTTCTTATCCAGGATGCCCTCCCTGTTGTTGCGGAAGACCCCCCGCATACGCTTGGGCTTCGTCGCTTCGGATCTGCCGCCCTTGGATCGGCCACTGACCCTGATCTCGATGTACGCCACTAGTTCCTCCTAGTTTTCCGCTGCCATCTTCGGCCATGGGTGTGCCAACACCGCCCATGAGCATGGGTCGAAGCTAGGCAACGGGTCGGCCCAGCTTCAGCCTTCGGCGGATCTGAGGATCGTGGTGGGTTGCTGGCACGGCGGCCACATTGCGCTGCCACCACGGACTACGTGGCTACATCGAGGTCGGTGCCGTCACCATGGTTCAGGTATTCGACGATGGCCTCTCGGGAGATCAAGACTTTCGTTCCGTCACGGGCTGCTCGCAGGCGACCCTTCTTGATTGCACGATGCAGGTGAGACCTGGAGCAAGGGATCAGCTTGCAGGCTTCAGCGACGGTATAGCCCAAGCGCTCGATGGACTCCGGGACGGCAGATTGGGCGTTATCCATGACGCTCGACCTCACACATGAGATCGAACTCAAGATCCACTTCGGGTTGGGTTTGATGGTTGTCTTGCATGCTGTCTTCTCCTTGATTGGTTGACCGGTACTACAAACTTTTCGCAGGATCCTCCTGCTTGCCTCGGGTGGTCATGTCCAACTTGGAAGAAAACGATGCTGAACTATCCGTTATGTGATGTCGTGCTGATCATGCCCTCCTCGAACATGTAGTAGATCTGGTAGGTCTCGTTGAAGCGGCCAGGCAGATGGGCACGATGCCATCGCTATGGTCGGCTGCGTTAGTGAAGGCATCGTCATCCCCGGCCCCCCATGGGTACCCTGCAGCCGGAAAAGGGATAGGGCTCATGACGCTGCCAGGCGAGCTTCGAAGTCAGCTACGAAAGTGGTCGGATCAGGAGCAGATATTCCTTCGGGGTCACTCCCCATGGCGAAGTCCGCACACATGCAACACAGTGCGTTGTTGTCGTCCCACATCATTGTCGGGTTGACTTCTTCAATCGGAGCCTCGCAATCACTGCACCAGTGGGTGATGGCCGTACTCATGAAGTCGCTCCTACAGGCCGCTTGGACCCTTCCCAGCTACGTGGCACCTCATCGGGGCATTGCGGGGCTTGTAGACCCTTCCTGGCGTGTGTATCGGGCATCAGAGACTCACGACTTCGTCAGTGCGGAACCAAGTCACGGTGCCCGTAAGGTCGACGCCGACTTCGATGTCGGCGGGATTGATAACGGCGACGGCACCGGAGCGACCGTGGTAGCGAGGCGATGTGCCTCGGTGAGGGTCCGGCAGCTTCACGGTGACGGTCTCACCAAGCTCGAAGCCGACGACCTCAGCGGCCAGCCGTTGCGTCTCCGGGTTGGCGTTCGGGCCGACTGCGAAGGTCTTCCCGAGAGGGTGCTTCTTCGGCAGGATGGTGTTCAGTTGCATCCTACGACGCCTTCTTCCGAGGAGTGATGGTCACGTACTGGTTGCTGACGGCGTAGTGGCTTACGAGACGGTTCAGCAACGGAGCGTTGTTGTTGGTGATGAGGCACCATGCCGCTTCGAGGCTCTCGACATCACGGCGGGCCGGGTCATGCTCAACACGGAAGGTATCGAGCGCTCGCTTGGTCTTCTTCCTGTTGATCTCGCTATCAGGATCGACGGCGAGGATCTGCGCTACCTCAGTAATGAGGTAGTCATCGTCCTCGGTGGCCGGACTGCCGTACAGGGCATAGACCTCTCTCACAGCGAGCAAGATGAGTTGATCCTGCAACATGTCAGTACCAACCTTGCTTGTGGACCATGTACGTCTTCAGCGCTTCTTCGTAGGCTCTCTTGGCTCGGTAGTAGTCCTGGTGATCTGGTGATGCCCACAGAACACCACCGGCCTTGCGGTCCTCTCGCTCATAGGGCTTCACCTGAGTCATGAGGTGTTGGACCATCCGGTCTACAGCCTGACAATCGCTGAAGGTCGGCGAATTCAAGCGGTGAGTG
>PLSY01000082.1 GCA_003164275.1 Acidimicrobiaceae bacterium
CTGGATTCTTCCCGCCAGATGGCACACCGTCCCCGGCGACGCCCGTTGGGTCCTCAAACGAAACGGTGTCGTCCGCCGTCGTGGCGCTACCTAGGGAAGGAGATCCATTGAGCCACTTGACGACCTCAGTAGCGGGCTGGGTGTTCCCACAAGGAGTGCCCGATCCGGTCTGCGCAATCACAAAAGGGATCAAAGGGCAAGCGAGATCGGCGACNNTTGCTGGTGAAGTCGGAAGATTCGGACGGTGGATAGATCGCCACGTTGATTCCTCCGTCGACGGCCTCCAGGACTGAGCAATCCCAGCCCTTCGGGCCCATGATCGGTGGAATAGATCGGGTGCTGTCGCTGTAGTACGCAACGGCCCGCGCCACGGAGGGAGGTAGCGAGATGGCGATGGTCGCCGGGTACGATGAGGTAGTTGTGCTCGGTGTCCCTTGCGTCGTCGGGCATTCCTTCACTTGAAGTGACACGGGTTCAGAGCTGTTCGTTGGCGACACGGACGGCTGAGTTGTCTCGGCGCTCTTCGTGGTTTTGGGTTTGTGGGTCACTGCCACTGCGATGCCGACAGCGGCAATCACGACGACAACACCTGCTGCTACGGCCAACCACAGACGGCCCCGGAAAGAGTTTCCACCGCTGAGATCATGGGATGAGCCGAGAGGGTTAGGGACCGGTCTTGGGCCGCTTCCAGTGACTGAGGTCGGCACGCTGAAGTTCGCAATCGCAGCACCACACGCTGGGCAGAATGCCGCACCCGGCAACGTCTGGGCGCCGCATGAAGAACAGGGTGGGGTTCGCTCGCTGCCATTCTCACCTCCAGACATGAGATCATCCACGAGTTGGAAGGAGCTGCTGCTTGGCCAGGTTGAACTCCTCCTCGCTCAGGGCGCCAGCTGCTCGAAGTGAAGCCAGCCTCTCAAGCTTGGACACGAGGTCGTCGTCGTTCCCTGAGTCCCGCGTACTGCCTGGTGCTTCCACGGGCGGCGTGGTCATAGGAGATGACGGTCCTGCTCGGTTGGAGAAGGCATGATCCGAGAGCATCCGTACGGCATTCCTGAAATCGATGGCCTCATAATCGGCAAGTTTCAAATCGGCCCAACCATCGTATGTTACGAGACCCATTGTGACCCACTTATGCGTTTTAGTTGTCATGGCATTCAGTGCCGAGCTGATGAGAATGCCTTCTGCGGCACCTTTCACTCCGAACCCTCCCCCAATGAAGCCACCACCTGTGGTCACCGACCGTCCCTCTATGCGAACGTCAGTGACTGTAGATAGGTCAATCGTCGTCCGGCGGTGACGCTCCTCGACAATCACTCTGTCGCCATATATAACGAGATTCGCCGTGCTCCCGATCTTGGGTGCCCAACCTGCGCCGTCCAAGATCTCAAATGGTCCGAGGGAGGCCTCAGGGACCTCTTCAGCCGCTGGCCAAGTATTTGAAGAGCATGGATCTTCAGCCGCTAGAACCTTGGAAAAGGGTGATGTCTGAGTGCTCCCCCCGAGTCGGATCTTCCTGCCGCAGCCCGCACACGGTACCGATCCCTTCTCCGTGACCGACTGAGATCGGCTGCAGTAGACGCATTGAGCAAAGTGACGAACAGCTCCGCAGTAACAGGTGACTTCGGTGGCGTCTGGTTCGACATGGGTCCATCGCCCACATTGTGGGCAGACGAAACTGGAGACATCGGCGCCCTCAGCCGGAACCTCACTGATCGCTCTGAGTCCGGGAGCATCTCCTAGGCGTGGTCGATGGCCGTCGTAAGTCACAACCTGGTTGCAGTTGGGACATGTGCATGGCCCAAGCCCTATGCCCACGAGCGAGGTGTCACAGGCGGGGCACTGCCGACCCTGGATCTTGGTCCCGCATGCCGGGCAGGCTGTAGCAGTCCAGTTCTCGTCGCACGAGTACCTGACGTTGCATTTCGGGCATGGGATGAGCATTGTCATGTTTGCGGGGTGGTCTTCCTCACTTCGGTTTCACGGGTGAACAGCGGAGTGCAGAGTGTGGCCGTCATCTGAACATGGTCTGCCTGCCTCGGCTGTGGGCCACTTCGCATCTCATCAAGGTACAGCGTCGAAAGTTCATGACGTGGGTCTGGAGCAGAAGGCGGAAAGTTCCCTGCGTCCCTTGTCTGTCAGGCTGATCTGGCAGGATTGTCGACATGGCATTGGAGCACTCGACGATTGACATCTCGGAAGCCGCCGCATCGGTCGGAGGGCTTGTCGTGATGCTCCACAATGGAGAGATGACCGCACCTCAAGGCGTCATTGACAGGCTTGAAGGTGCCTTCCTCGCTCTCACCGCCCTCGCCGAAGGCCGTTGCCCAACGGTTGAGGAGCTATTCGGTACCAGGGGCTAAGCCGCTGATAAGCCGAGCACGATCTTCCTCACCGTTGCCGGGTACCACCGAACACCTCCATGGGCCGTGGGAACGGCATCGGCATCGAGTTGACGGGCAATGGCCGACCACGACGCACCGGCCTGATGTGCGGCCACGATTCGCTCAGTCACGTCTGCCGGGAGCACGGTAGGTCGGCCCAGCCGGACTCCCTGGGCCCGTTTGGCTGCGAGAGCGTCCTTGGTGCGTGTCCCGATGGCCCGCCTCTCCCACTGAGCCACAGCGGCCATGATCGTGGCCACAAGCTCGCCCGTAGGCGTGGTGGGGTCTAGCCCCAGGTCCAGAGCCACAAGGGCCCATCCCTCACGTTGGGAGCGCTCAAGCAGTTTTGCGGCGTCGATGGTGCTCCGGGTGGCCCGGTCCAACTTGGCGACGAGCAGGGTGCCAGCCGCCCCTTGCTGGAGCAGCTGAAGTGCATGGGCGATCCCCGGGCGCTCCAAGGTCTTGGCCGACACGCCAGCTTCCTCCACCATCTCCACGAGCGTCCAGCCTCGCCGGTCGATCTCGGCCTGGATGGCGGCCCGCTGGGCCTCAAGCCCGAGACCGCTGTTGGCCTGTTCATTGGTCGACACCCGGGCATACCCGATCACCTGAGTGCGATCACCACGCTGAGTAGTTTTCGCCATCCACCAAGCTTATACTAAATGACCGAATAGTATCAACCAGCGGGTCCAGCCCTGTGGAAAATGGCTCCATGTAGCTTGGCCAGGCAAGATAAGAGGGGATCGGAAAGGAGGGCGGGGTTGCAGGATCCGTACGAAGTTCTCGGGGTCGCCCCAGATGCGACTCCTGAGGAGATCAAGGGCGCCTACCTAGCGTTGGTCCAGATCTATCACCCTGACCGCTTGGCGGAGTCCTCAGATATGGTCTTGGCGCAAGCCAACCGTCGCCTGCAAGTGGTGACCGAGGCGTACAACGCGGTCAGAGGTGGGTGGCTCGTCTACTGGGAGACACCCGGATGGACCAATAGTGAACGTGCCAGCGTCACGGTCAAGCTCCTTCAGGCCCGTGTTCCTCACCGCTGGGATGAAGACGGTGTTCTCTCGGTCAACCGACTTTATGAAGCAGCTGTCGATGGCGTCGTGGCGAGCCGAACGTGATCATCTGCCTCGCTGCGGCGGTGACCCCCCATCATTAACGAATCGGCTCTCTCAAGGGACTCCGGCAGGTGCCGTATGTGCCCGAGATTCGCCAGAAGTCTGATAACCCACCGAGCCCTGCCGCACCGGTGGTTCCGTAGGCTCGGCCCATGGAGTACACACTTGATCCGCCACCGCTCCGCCACGACGTCAACTTCGAGATCACGGCCAACGGTTACGAGGTCTGGTTCTCCGACCGGATCGCCAACGACCACCCTGACATTGTCGGCCAGTGCGGCGAGTGGATGGAGGATGAGATCGGTACCGTGAACCTGGGCCAGGTCGACCACAAGGCCCTGCTGGCAGACGGAGTACTCACTGAACAGTTGAAGTGAGCCATCGTCGCCTGGTGGGTGCAGCGACTCAAGGACCTGGATCAGGGGTAGTTGCGAAGCGCCAAGGTGCCCTCGGTCTCACGCACCACAGACCTGCTGGGCAGCATGTGTCTGATCGCAGTAGTTGATACCCCACGAGGTTTCAACACCTGGCGGAGCAACGGTGATGGTGAACGTGGCACCGGCACTCAGATCCTGGTTGATGCCTCCGCCTCCGCTTGGGTTGAAGCCTCCCGCAACGCCTTGGCACGTAGGCGGCTCAATCGAGGTGATCGTTGCCAGAGCGGTGTTGGAGGAAGCTGGTGACACTTGGATCTGAGCCGTCTGACCGCATCCTCCGTACATCAGACCGGGGACGGTAACTGTTCCGGCTCCGCTAGCAGCTATCACAAGGCCACCGTCGTGCATCGACCAGGTGCCAGTGAAGTTCGCAAGACTTGCCG
>PLSY01000260.1 GCA_003164275.1 Acidimicrobiaceae bacterium
CTAAGAGAGCGTCTTCGTAGCTAAGCGACATTGCCCACCCCCGTTGTCGGCCCCCACCTGCGTGGGGGGGCTGCTTGCCACGAACCAACTCGTGGGATCAGACAAGAGATTAGGGGCCAATCCGATGTGTTGCCGTGAGTCCCGGGTGCCATGTCGCCGCAGCCGTTCGCCGTCTAGGTCGGCCGAAGAAGCGGATGTCACCAGGAGTTCGCGCAAGGTTCATGCAAAGCTCCCGATGACCCAGAGTTGTGCCGAGTGAGGGCGTGGCTTTCGGGCCATGATGATCCTATGGACACTGTCAATCGCCTGCTCCCGCTCATCGGTGCGTACAATTTTCGAGACCTCGGCGGTTATCCCACGTCGAGTGGGGCCACCACAGAGTGGGGCCAGCTCTTCCGCAGCGACACTTTGACCGAGCTCACGGAGGACGACATCGCCGTTCTGCTCGAGATGGGCCTGTCGAGCGTGATCGACCTCCGCACGCCAGTCGAGTTGGAGCACTCGGGGCGGGGTCTCCTGGCCGACGAGTCGGTCGGCTACTCGCACCTGCCGCTGGTCCAAAAGAGCAGTGCCGACCAGGGAGCGCCTCCCGAGGCGCAGGAGAACCTCGTCGACCGTTACCTCTGGTACCTGGAGGTGGGCAAGCAGTCCCTGGTCGAGTCCCTCTTGATGGTGAGCGACCCCGATCGTCGACCGCTTGTCTTCCACTGTGCGGCCGGAAAAGACCGAACTGGGGTCCTAGCCGCTCTGGTGCTCGAGATCCTGGGGGTCGAACGTCCGACCATCGTGGAGGACTATGTGCTCACCGCCTCTCGGATGGACCTCATCATCGGCCGGATGAGCGAGCTGCCCAATGCCAAAGAGGTCGTGGACTCCATCCCCCAGTTCTTGCTCCGAGCCGAGGCCGAGACCATGGAGATGTTCTTGGACCGGCTCGACCGTGAGCACGGAGGAGCACGCAAATGGGCCTTGGATGCAGGGGTGCCAGAGGAGGCCCTCGGACGTATGGAGCGATCGCTGGTGACGGTCGCTTCCCCGGACAACTGACCGCAGCGGAGGCGTGCGCCGTTGCCAAGCGGGCCGGCAAACCTCTCGCAACGGGCGTCCAGACCGCTCGATTGGTTGTGACGACCCTTATCAGGGAGAACTGAAGCCGTAGAAGTGCCGTCCCTTCGTCCACTCTCGCGGGCCGGCACACGCATCCTTCCCGGCTCTCCCACGGAGTCCCACCGTCATGTCCGATTTCCGCCAGAAAGTACTCGATGGCCATGAGACCATGGAGACATGATCGAGGATCCCGAGCGCTGCTATCAGGCAGCCCAGAGCAAGGACGCCCGCTTCGACGGATGGTTCTTCATCGGGGTGACATCGACGGGGATCTACTGTCGTCCGAGCTGTCCCGCCCGGACGCCGAAGCGGCAGAACGTGCGCTTCTACCCGACCGCCGCCGCCGCTCAGCAGGCCGGGTTCCGAGCCTGCCTTCGATGCCGCCCAGACGCTACTCCCGGATCACCCGAGTGGAACATGAGAGCCGACGTGGTGGCCCGAGCCATGCGCCTCATCCGCGACGGCATCGTCGACCGGGAGGGCGTCGAGGGGCTAGCCGGCCGGCTCGGGTATTCCACCAGGCAGCTCAACCGATTGATCACCGCAGAGGTCGGGGCGGGACCACTGGCCGTATCCAGAGCTCAGCGGAGCCAGTCCGCGCGGGTGTTATTGGAGACGACCGATCTGCCTATCGCCCGTGTGGCCTTCGCCGCCGGATTCTCCAGCGTGCGCCAATGCAATGAGACCATGAGCCAGGTCTTCGCCGACACGCCGAGCGGCCTGCGGGCGAGGGCACCAGGGGCGGTGTCCCGGCATGGTCGCTCGGCAGGCACCCAAGGGATCCGCCTCCGGCTTCCCAGTCGTCGTCCCTGCGATCCCCACGCGGTACTGGGCTTCCTCGGGTCGCGGGCCGTCCCCGGCGTCGAGTCGTTCGACGGCGCGACCTATCGACGCAGCCTCCGCCTTCCTCACGGTCACGCCGTCGTCGGGCTCACGGCTGCCGAGTCCGGTGAATCGGGCCCCGTCTTCGTCGAGGCCGACCTGCACCTCTCCGACCAGCGCGACCTGACCACCGCCGTTGCTCGCTGTCGCCAGTTGCTCGACCTCGACGCAGACCCAGTCGCCGTCCTCCAAGCCCTCGGGACCTGCCCGTCGATCGGAGCACTCGTCACCGTATGCCCGGGCCTGCGTGTGCCCGGTGCCGTCGACGGGTTTGAGCTGGCCGTGCGGGCAGTGATCGGCCAACAGGTGTCGGTGGCCGGGGCCCGGACCGTCACCGGCCGCTTGGTGGCGATGTCCGGCGAGACGTTGTCGACGCCCGAGGGCGACATCACCCACCTGTTCCCGACACCGGCGGCCCTGTTGGCTTTGGCCGAGGACGAACCGGCGGCCTTCCCCATGCCGGCCAGCCGTCGGCGTGCCCTGGTGGCGCTGGCCGAATCGGTGCAGGATCGAAGGATCATCATCGATCCGGGCACTGACCCCGGTGAGCTGCGAGCGGCGATGCTGTCCCTACCCGGCATTGGACCGTGGACGGCGGAGTATGTCGCCATGCGGGGTCTGCGTGACCCCGACGCCTTCATGCCGACCGACCTCGGAATCCTCCGTGCGTCCCGGTCGATCGGATGTGCTGCGGGACCGGTCGAACTGTCCGCTTTGAGCGAAAGGTGGCGACCGTGGCGCAGCTATGCCACGGTCCACCTGTGGTCGTCCCTTCCGCCAGGAACCTCATCCGTACCGCCATCGAAAGGACGTACTGCAGCATGACCACTTCCCCGTTGCATCTGTCCCTGGTCACCCCTGTGGGCCGCCTCGTCCTCGAGAGCACCGGCGACGAACTGACCGGCATCTGGTTGCCGAACGATCTCCGTGATGTCCCGACCGGTGCCACGGCCACCCCGCCCGTTCTGCGGGAGGCGGCCACCCAGCTCGAGGAGTACTTCGCCGGTGACCGAACAGAGTTCGACGTGCCCATGGATCTCGCCGGCACGCCGTTCCAAAAGGAGGTCTGGGCCGAGCTGAGTCGTATCCCCTATGGCCAGGCGATCTCCTACGGAGAGCTGGCCCGGCGTGTGGGGCGGCCCACCGGTCCCAGAGCGGTGGGCCAGGCCAATGGGAAGAACCCGATCCCGATCATCGTGCCCTGCCACCGGGTTGTGGCCGGCAATGGCATGGGTGGCTACGCCGGCGGTCTGCCGGTCAAGCAGGCGCTCTTGAGGATCGAGGGGGCAGTCGCCTGACCGGCCACAACGGCTAGGAGCCCGGCTGTCTCTGACGGGACCATGTCGCCGAAGGGGGTCGCAGGAGCTGGACGGCCAGCTCGTCCCCAGAGAATCCCAGGGCCCGGTAGAGGCCCACGGCGGGTCCGTCCGGATCGGCCAGAATCACCAGGCGACGACAGCCCATCTGGTCGAGTCCGAAGATTCCGGCCATGGCCACCAGCGTTCCGGCCAGTCCTTGGCGGCGGCTCTCGGGGTGGGTCACGACGACCTGAAAGCGGGCCGTGCCGTTCCCGTCCGACACGATGCCGAGGCTCGAGGTCAAACGCTCGCCGACGAAGGCACCGAAGTACTCGGCCCGGCCGGTGAGTGACAGCATCCTCGACTCCTCTGCCTTGCGATCGATGAAGCTCAGATGCTCGGGCGAATCCTGTCCCGCATCGATGTCGACCCTCTGGTGCAGTTCTGCCAACTGGAGCCAGTCGTCGGAGCTCCTCAGCGGCCGAAAGAGCGCCGTTGTGTTCGGGCGTCGAACCCGTGGTGTTGCGTCCGTGGTGAGAACTGAACCGACCTCGGTGGTCACGCCCAGGGCGCTGAATCCGGCAGCATCGCCCACCCGTCCATCGGTTCCATCGACACCGATGGCCACATGCTCAGCGTTGGGGAACCAAGTGGCAAACATGCCCAAGCATCGCTCGGCGTCGTCGGACGAGGACTCGGAGACGAGGATGAAGTTTCCCCAGTAGTAGTCCGGGAAGTCCGATGACCGGACGAGGAGGTAGTCCCCGCGGTCGACGATCTCCGAGCCGGCGAGCCTTCGCACCATCAGATCGGTGCAAAATCCGAGCGAGCGAACGTCCACGACGGGCATGGTAGGGGAGACCCGTCGACCTCCACCGTCCCGCTTCGCCTGAGAGCGCCCCTGCGACACGGTCTCCGCTCAAGGAAGGCAGCGGATTGGGCCGATAGTGAGGTGTGACGACACAGGCTCAGACCCACACAACGATCGAGCAGTCCGAACTCGTCAGCCCGATCGAGGATCTCGTCGCCATCCTGCATCCCTTCTGGGATCTGTACGCCCAGTTCCGGGAGATAGGTCAGGCCGAGGAACAAGCTGTTTCGTCTGCCCTGGAATCGCTACTTCCGACATGGAGGTTCCGGATCATCACTCACATGCTCGCCGGCGATCTCGACCGGCAGCTGTCGACCCTGGAGGTGTCATTCGACGGCCGCTCGATGCTTGCCGGACTGATCTCCTCGGGCGAGCGATCTTGGCAGCGGACCCGTCCGCGTGCCGCGCACAGGGACACGGCCATCGGCTGGGACAACCTGGTAACGGTGTAGCTGACGTCGGTCATCCGTCATGCCTTGCCGCCCATCGGCCGCGATCCCCAGGTGTGGCTGCGACGTCCGATGCCCTAGACGGCCACCGGCCCGCCCGAGTGCGTGTTGGATATCCTCTTGCCGCGTTCCGACAGGCGGCCGGCCATCTCAAGAACCTCACGGCCAGAAAGGGGTCTCTGGAAACCCCCTACGGTGATGGCACCGAGCAGGTCTCCCAGTCGGTTGAACATGGGAACCGACAGAAACTCGATGGCGCACTCTTGTTCGGAGTTCACAATCTCTTGGAAGTACTCCTCGAGGGTGAGTTCGGCCAATAGGGTGCGAGCGGTCTCGGCCAGCTCGGCCCGCTCGACGTTGTTGACGAGGGACCCGAGTGCCCGAACGAATCGAGACTGGGCCTCTGACTTCTTGCCAACAGAGAAGCCACGCTTTCGCGTTACCTCGATCGCCGCCCGGTACTTTCCCCGCAGGACCGGATCTTCGAAGTCTGCGGATTCCATCAACCAACGGGTTACGAACTCCGGAGACGACCATCCGAGGAGCACAAGGCCAATCGGCGGGGTGAGAGCGATGCGCTGACCGGGGACAACCCCGAGTGAACCCCGCTTCGAGGCAGCCAGCACCACCGAGTCCTGCCCGACGAGTGCGCCCACCGTCCAGTCGAGCCCGATAGGGGCGCAGAGCTCCTCGAGTTCGACTCGGGCAACTCCGAGAAAGTCGAAGCGCTCGGCCGCAGCTATGCCGAGCCCGATGACCGCTGGCCCGACCGAGTACCGCAGAGTCTCAAGTCCTTCGAGATGATTCCGGACTCACAGAGCGCGGCGAGGATGCTCTGACAACTCGTCTTGCGGGCGACTTCCGAGAGGCTGAACTCCGATCGGGGGTGGTCCCCCAGGAACCCGACAATTCGCATTGCTCTCAGTACTGCAGGGGCGGGCTGAACCACGGGCCAACAGTAGGCCGATCCAGGGGGATTACGAGGAAATGGATCATGCCAACGGTCGCCGCCGACTGGAGCCTCATCTGCTGAGACGGGAGATCGACGTCCACGATCGGCTTGGCGCCCGGCCTGATTGTGTTGACGTGACGCTCCCGCCCGGATAGGTTCCGTGTCTCATATACAGTATAAGTGTCACATATACGGGACAGCCAGCAGACTGGAGTGCCGACCTGGTCATTGAGCTCTTTCAGGCGACGAAGGATCGCAGGGTTCTCGTGACGCCGGCCAACTTCGTGGCTACCGTGTCGAAGGGGATCACCATCACACCCACGCTTGAGGGGGGGTAGCGGTCCGTTGAAATGGCCGATGTTCGTCAACCAACCCAGCCGTGCAACGCGACGGTGCAAGGGGCGGGCACGACGTACAAGCCGTCTCAGAAGTTCACCTTCTACAACAGTACAAAGGTCGCCACGCTGAGCTCTTAAGTCCCTTCGATCCACACCAACCAGCTGCTTTGTCAGACCGACGCTTACCTATCTAAGGACGCACAATGAGTGATATTGGATTCGAAGACGCCAAGCCCCTCAATGCAAGTCGAGAAGAGGTCGAAGAGGCGTTCGCCCACTACTGGAAGGTCGGACCGGTCGATGAGGATTGGGAGGCCTGGGTCAACCTCTTCGTACCGGACCTGTCGTACCGGGACCATTTCTGGGGCACCATGCACGGGCGTGAGGAGATCCAACTGTGGATCGATGTGGTCATGAAGGGTGTCCCAGAGATCTACACGGTGCTCGACTGGTACACCATCGATGGCGGCACCGTCGTGTTCCACTGCCAGAATCGACGGGACAACCCGAGCGATGACGGACCCGACTACTGGGATTTCCCGGGACTATCGGTCCTGCGGTACGCCGGGGATGGGGCGTGGGCGTCCGAAGAGGACTTCTGGGACGTGATCGGCGCACGCAAGACCAGTGCTGACTACTCCGCGGCCTGCAACCGGGCGGGCGCCAACGAGCCGGCTCAACGCATGACCCGGAAGCACTGGCCGACGGACGGGCCATCGTGGGCGCGGACCGAGGCTGCCCCGAAGCCGTCATGGTTGGGCAAGGACGTTCCCGCCGTTACGAAGCCCAAGGAGTTCGCTGCCCTCATTGGACGAGATCCCCGATAATGGAAGAAACGGTCATCTGGATCAGTGGCGCCACCCAAGGGATCGGTGAGTCACTGGCCCGGGAATGCCCCTACGAGGGGGCGAAGATCATCAATATCTCGCGTAGGCAACATCCAGACTTCGAGTCGATTGTCATCGATCTCACCGATCCCTCCACTTGGTCGAATGTCGCTGACGACTTCGAGCGTCGACTCAAGGACTTCAAAGGCAAGCGGGCCATCTTCATCCACAACGCCTTTTGGCATCGGTGGTCCTACGCCGGCGAGGGCGATGCCGATGGTCAGTTCCGAGAGGTGATGGCCAACGTGGCGTCGCCCCTCGTTCTGGGCGAGGCCTTCCTGCGTGCCTCTCATGCAGCTGTCGACGCAGGAGCGGATGTGGGGCTGCTGCAGATGTCCTCGGGCTCGGCCCGGCTGATCTATCCCGGGATGGCCTGCTACGGGGCAGCCAAGGCCGCCATGGAGCAGTGGGTGAGAAATGTCCGCGCCGAGATCGCCCGTCGAGGAAAGGGTCCCTGGGTGATAGCCGTACGGCCAGGGTTCGTCGACACTCCGGCGGCCAGGGACATGGCCGGCGTATCTCCTGTCGACATGCCATGGGCCCAGGCGACCGCAGAGTCGTTGAGTACGGGGGAAGGCGTTCTTGAAGCAGACGAATGCGCGCGCCAGATCTGGGCAGCCCTGCCACCTACCGGTGACCGTTCCGTGCTGTGGTTCGGCGAGGCCGTCGGTGCCGAATAGTTGGGAAGTGCGGCAACAGGCCGGCCTACGGACAGCTAGGGCGCTGACCCCGAGTTCAAAGGCCCTAGGAGGTATGCGGTGTCGTCTATGAGCACATCCTGGGCAGGCTGAATCCATGGATCTTCGATTCACTGAGGCAGAAGACGAGTTCCGACAACAGCTGAGATCCTGGTTGTCAGAGGTTCTGGCGACGTTGCCTCCGAGGCCTCCACTCGATGATTGGGCACAGCGGCGTGCCTACGACACCGGCTGGCAACGCTTGCTCTTCGACGGCGGCTATGCCGGTGTCGACTGGCCGAAAGACGGAGGCGGTCGAGGGGCGACGCCGGCCGAGAGCCTCATCTTTCTCGAGGAGCTCGCCTTGGCTCACGCCCCCTACGTCGGTGTCAATTTTGTTGGGACCCTGCATGCCGGTCCGACGATCATCGCCGAAGGCACGCCGGAACAGCGTCAGCGGTACCTTCCGGCCATCTTGAAGGGCGAGGAGATCTGGTGTCAGGGCTTCTCCGAGCCAAATGCCGGAAGTGACCTTGCCTCCCTCCGGACGAGAGCTGTCCGCGATGGCGATGAATACGTCGTCACGGGATCCAAGATCTGGACATCGAACGCCGGAGTCGCCGACCAGTGCGAGCTCCTTGTCCGCACAGGGACAGAGGAGAGCCGCCACAAGGGGATCACGTGGATCGTGCTGCCGATGGACAGTCCCGGCATTGACATTCGACCGCTCGACACGATGGGAGGACACAGCGAGTTCGCTGAGCTGTTTTTGGAAGAGGTCCGCATACCGGTGGACAATCGGGTCGGGGAAGAGAATGACGGTTGGCGGGTGGCCATGGTCACCTTCAGCTTCGAACGCGGCACTGCCTTTGTCGGCGACCTCTTGGAAGCTCGAGAGCTGCTCGTCGAGTGTGTTTCACTGGCCCAGCGGACGGGCCTGTGGAATGACGCTGGTGTCCGACGGCAGGCTGGTCACTTGTGGGCGGAGCTCGACGCCCTCTGGGCACTGGTGAAGCGCAACGTCTCGACCTCGGCGCGGGGATCAGCGCCCGAACTCGGAGGGTCGGTGTTCAAGCTGGGATACACCGATGCTCGACAGAAACTTGGCGAGTTCTCCTTGGCGATGTTGGGGCGAGCCGGACTCAGCTTCGACACCATTGAAGGCGGCGACGGACGTGGTCGAATTCCGGGCGAGGCGATCGGGGAGGACTGGCTTCGTGGCGTCGCCCTGAGCATCTTTGCTGGTACCTCTCAAATCCAACGCAACATACTCAGTGAACGGATGCTTGGTCTGCCGAAATAGAGGGAACGGGATGTTCAAGGGGCAGGGACGCCAATCCCAGTGGTTCCTTAGCAAGGACAACGAATTAGCTGCTACTCCCAATCAAGCAGGTCGATGTCCAGATGGTTGCCTGCCGTCCAGTGGGGTGCCAACCGACTGGCGAGGCCGACGCCATAGAACGCAGCTCAGCCCTCAGTCGACCGGAGGCTTGGATCAGTTGCGGCCGGCACTGTGGGGCCATGCGCGCCCGGTGACCGTGGTGGTTGGCAGGTGGGGATCAAAGGGCAGGCAGGACTTTGTCGACGAAGAGCTCGAGGCTTTGCCATCCGAGCGCGGGGGGAATACCGCCCATGAGGGGATGGAGCGCCACCGACCCGAACCGACGTGCCAGCTGTGCGCACTCGTCCGGCGTGACCACCTTCCACATCCCGGTCGCTTCGAGGTCTGCCATGGTGGCTCCTTCGACAGCGATCGGATTGTCGTGGTCACCGGTCTGCCAGCTGGCATAGGACTTCGCATCGTAGAGGGCGAAGGCGGCAATCTCCGCCCGAGTGCGATCGGGGTCGTCGGTGACATGGACGAACGACGGGCCGTTCGGGGCGAGGTAGATGCCTGAGTCGAATCCGACCTTGGCACACTCGGTCCTGTAGGCCTCCTCCAGCAACGGGTCCATCGACATGGGAAAGAACGAAAGGTTCAGCCTGGCAGCCCGTTCCGCCGAACGACGCACCGATCCACCGACGAAGAGGAGGTGTTCGGGAGCCGAGATGGGTGTCGGGGTGACCCTTATCGTTCGTCCCCGCCACTCGAACGGTTCGCCCGTCCAGGCCTGGCGAATGACGCCAAGGTTCTCGTCGATCAATTTACCTCGCGCCGAGCGGTCGAGTCCGGCCATCTCGAACTCCTCGGGTCGGTAACCCAAACCTGCCACGATCGAGACCCGGCCCCCGCTCACCAGATCGAGAGTGGCCAGTTGCTCGGCCAGGCGAACTGGGTCGTGAAGCGTGACGAGCAGGGCGTTGACCATCACCCTCGCCTGCTCCGTGGCACCGAGGATGGCCCCGGCAAGCGTCAGGGGCGCTGAGATGAAGTCGACCCCGTGGTGTTCGGACACCGTGATGACCCCAACCCCCCGCTGACCCGACCATCGGGCCATCTGCAGGGCCTCGGAATACTGCTCGGACTCGGTGACTGTCGAGAACGGGGCGCGCCTCATGTCGAAGCGCACTGCGAATGTGGGAGCCATCGTTCAAGCCTCCGCTCGGGTACCGCGATCCTTCCCTGTGGAAGAGCGGTGGATCCGTCCGATCGGCGAATCTAGTGCACTCACCAATCGGGAGCGTCGACCGCATCGCGTCGACGCCGGCTGATCCATAGTCGCCCGAGCCCCTGACGGGAGGATTGGCTCCCACAGTCGACCACAGACGACAGCGTGCGCTGTGAACGACGGTGTGGAGGTAACGGGACTAGCTTCGAACCCCTCTTGCGCGCTGAACTGGGGAAATGCGGCACGAAACCCTGAATCGGGGCGGAATTCTGCTGGAGACTGGCTCGCCTCGAGGTGGGCAAGGGAAGTGATGGGACTATGTTCGAACCCCTGCCGAAGGAGCATTCCGAGGCAGGATGCAGATCAGATCAGATCAGATCAGGTCATTGCACTACCCGTGGAACGACAGCTGTATACGTATGGAAAGTCTGTCTACTGCTTCGCCATCGCCACCGAAAGCCGGTCCTCTGGGCTGATCAGGTGCGACTGGTCGTCCGATCCCTGGTCGAGCTGCACCCAGTTGACGGTACCGGTGAACCGGCTGGTGTTCGGGGTGTAGTCGTCACTGACCGATGTGCCGTAGTCCACCCCCACATCGAGCGTCTCGTCCCCGGAGAACAGCATCGGGATGCTCGCCTCCTGGCGAGCCGACCCCACCGGAGACCCGTCCACGTAGAGCGTGGTGTCGCCCCCTTTTGCCAGGCCGTCCCCGTCGTAGGTGAACTCGACCCTCACCTGGTGATTGCCAGGACTGAGCGGCTCGGTGGCTGTGGCTTTGATCAGGTTGAGGCCCAGCAAGTTGTAGCAGTGGGCAGGCACACCGTCGTTGAGGTAGAGCGACCAACCCCCGAATGCTCCGCCCTGGGCCACGATTACCCCGTTGGCGTCCCCGTCGGGGATCTCGATGTCGGCGGTCACCGAGTAGGACTTGTTTTTCAGGTTGAGGACGGTGTTCTCGGTGAGACGGCCCATGCCCCCGAACAGAAGCTGAGACGGCCCGGTGATCAGCGAGGGCCGTCCGGCAAGCTCAGAGTTGAAGCGCTCGACCCTGCGGTCGTCCAAGGGCAGAACCTGATGCTTGACTGCCTCGATCAGGAAAAGACGTTGCAACTCGGCCAGCTTGTGGGGGTGCTCACCGGCCAGGTCGTGGGCCTGGGTCCAGTCGGTGGTGGTGTCGTACAGCTCCCACACGTCGTCGTCCAGGGGTGGGAGCACAGCCCCGAATAGCCACGGGGTGCTGTGCCGGGTGACCGCCATCCATCCCTTGTGGTACATCCCACGGTTGCAGAGCATCTCGAAGTATTGGGACTCACGGCCCTCAGGTGCTTCGGCATCGTCGAACAGGTAGGCCATGGACACGCCCTGGAGCGGCTGCTGTTCGAAGCCGTTGACCAGGGTGGGCTCGGGAAGGTGGGCGACGTCGAGGACGGTGGAGGCCACGTCGATCACGTGATGGAACTGGTCTCGGACCTCGCCCTTGGCGTCGAAGCCGTTCGGCCAGTGGACGATGGTGCCGTTGCGGGTCCCTCCGAAGTGGGAAGCCACCTGCTTGGTCCATTGGTAGGGGGTGCACATGGCGTTGGCCCAGCCCACGGCGTAGTGGTTGTAGGCCTCGGGTGTGCCGAACTTGTCGATGTTGGCCGCCATGAACTCGGCGGTCTCGAAGGCAGCGGCCCCGTTGAGGGAGAACAGCTCGTTGAAGGTCCCGTTGGGTGTTCCCTCGGCACTCGCTCCGTTGTCCCCGATGATGTAGTAGATCAATGTGTCGTCGAGGACACCGAGTTCTTCCAGCTCGTCGATGACCCGCCCGACGGCATGGTCGGTGTGCTCCAGGAACCCGGCGTAGACCTCCATCTGACGGGCCAGGACCGGCTTCAAGATCTCGGGCACTTCGTCCCAGGCTTGGATCTCGTCCGGACGAGCTGTGAGATCAGCGTCGGCGGGGATCACCCCCTGCTCCTTCTGTCTGGCGAAGATCTCCTCTCGGAGTGCGTCCCAGCCGGCATCGAACTGGCCCCTGTACTTGTCCGACCACTCCGGAGCGACATGGTGGGGGGCATGGGTGGCCCCGGGGGCGTAGTAGGCGAAGAAGGGCTTGTCGGCTTGAAGGGCCCTCTGCTGGCGGAACCAGGCGATGGCCTTGTCGGTCATGTCATCAGTGAAGTGGTAGCCCTCGGCCGGGGTGGACGGAGGTTCCACCGGAGTGGTGCCTTCGTAGATGGCGGGGTAGTACTGGTTGGTCTCGCCGCCGAGGAAGCCGTAGAAGTAGTCGAAGCCACTCCCGGTGGGCCAGAGGTCGAACGGCCCGACAGGACTGGTCTTCCACACCGGGACCTCGTGGCACTTGCCGAACTGGGCGGTCGAGTAGCCGTTCTGCTTCAGGATCTCCGCCAGTGGGGCCGTGGACTTGGGTCGGATCGACGTGTAGCCGGGTGCCGACGTGGCCGTCTCGGTGATGGACCCCATGCCCACCGTGTGATGGTTCCGACCGGTCAGGAGAGCCGCCCGGGTCGGGGCGCACAGGGCGGTGGTGTGGAACCGGCTGAGTTTGAGGCCCCCGGCGGCCAGGCGGTCAGCCGCCGGGGTGTTGATCACGCCCCCGAAGGCCGAGGAGGCACCGAATCCGATGTCGTCCAGCAGAACGATGAGCACATTGGGTGCCCCGGCCGGTGGTCGGGGCTCGGTGATCGGCGGGTACGACGTGTCCGGATCCTTGGCGTCATAGGTGGTGATCCCGACCGTTGCCGGCTCGTGGATGGGCAGGACGAATCGGTTGATTTCGGTGGTCGGGTCCATGGTTCTCCTGGGAAGTGGGATTACCTCCGACCGTAGCCGCCTGTGCCGGAAATGGATCCCGGTCCTCTTAGGGGAACGATTCGGCGTTGTCCGTGCCCCTAGCCGTTGTCAATAGGGCAGCGGACCTGCCGCAGACCGGAAAACCTTGAGTCACACAATACGAACCGTTCGCTCACCCTGGACGCGTCCTTGTTCCGACTGATGAAGTCGGGTGTCCGGCACGCCGAGGCTTTGTGGTCTATTCATTCGCCCTCGGGCCTGTTGAGAGTCCGGCGACTCGGAACTCGGCGCCCATCTCTTCAGTATTTCGAAGGATGCTCGGACGCCCGACTCCAACAGGTCGTGCTAACCCTCGAACCCATCCCCGTTCAGATCCGACGTCGTGCGACGTCGTCGTTTAGTAGAGCCGGCGGATCGCCGGCGCGTCGCCGGGTGATAGTCGCCAGTCATGGCCACCAAGGTCGCAATGAGATCCTCTGCAGTTGTACGCCACTTTTCTTCGGTCAGGTGCCCGCTGATCTCCAGCTCGGCAATACCGTGTGCGCCGCTGAACAGCAAGGCGCCATAGTGCGGTGCATCCGTCTCGCCGACCAATGCAGCCACGATGGAGAGGAACTCATCTAGTGCCCGGAGAGCGGCGCGAGTTCCTGCTCCGGGGTCGCTCTTGGATATGACGAACATCAGCTGGTACAGGTGCGGACGTTCCCTACTCAGCTCCACGAATGCCATCAATACTTCCTGCAGCCGTATGGCAGGCGCTGAATCCATGGCGCCGATGGCCTTCACGGCGTCGGCCATCCGGTCCCAGCTTTCAACGACAATCGCCGTCAGCAGCCCCTCCTTGTCGGCAAAGTGCCGGTACGGCGCGCCCCGAGACACGCCGGCGCGGGTACCCACTTCGCGCAAGGTAACTGCCTCTGGACCGCCAGCGTCGAGGAGCCTGGCGGCAGCATCGAGCAGGGCGCGTCGGGTCTGGGCTGCTGATTCCACACGACTAGCCATGATGGTTCACGAGATTTCAGTTGACATTGTCATCTTGAAGGTATGTTACTTCAGATGACACCGTCACCTGCAACCCAGCAGCTGGAACTAGCCAAGAAGCGCCGGGCGGCTCAGCACCCCAACCGCCCCGGTGAGCGGTGCAACGCCGACGAAGGCGCATGGACTCCGATCGTCGATCACGGACAGTGTGAAGGGAAACGGGATTGCGTCGTCGTGTGCCCTCACGACGTGTTCGAAATACGACGAATCGACGACAGCGACTTCAAGCAGTTGTCCACGCTTGCCAAGGTGCGAGTCATCGCCCTCGCCGCCAGACGGCCTACACGCCGAACGCCGACGCATGCCGCGCCTGTGGGCTCTGCGTCGTTGCCTGCCCCGAAGGGGCTATCTCCCTGGTTGGACCAAATTCAACGACCAGTTCGGTCCCCCAATGACGTTGTCCGATGACACGTGCACTCGCACGAGAGACCGTCACGGGGCAGTTCCTCGACGAGCTGATTGATACCCCCGGCTGAGTCTGCCGCCGCTTGACGACCCCCTCAATCATCAATGACCCGCTCAACCACCAATGGAAGGACACACCATGTCAACTGCCTCCAATTCCACCGCACTCCCGAGGTTCGTCGTGGTCGCCACCATTCGCGACGACACGAACTTTGCCGACATGATGGCGCTGAGAGCTGACGAACAGAAGCAGATCGAAGTGTTGCAAGCGGAAGGGAGGATCGGGGCCGATCACGTTGCCCCCTCCCGAGCGACGGCATTTCTCGAGGTATTCGCCTCCGATGAGGAGCACGTTATGGAGACGTTGGCAACGCTGCCGTTCAATCCATTCTTCGATATCGATATCTATCCGATCGCAGCGCCAGATGAAGTGGATGCCGGCCCCCAAACCGAGTCCTGAGGTCTCAGACCGGCGACGGGCCTGCCGCGGTTGACCCGACGACCGAGGTCTTCGCAGACAGCCCAGTGTCCCCGACCCGGAGGCTGTCTGAGTCGACTGCAACACGCCGACGGATGTCCATCGCTTCGCCAGCGAATGAAGTGCTTCTGTCGAGGTCGACGCCCATTTTGTGACCCCGATCGCCCCAAGTTTGCAACGTAGTAAGGCTGCTAACCCCCCTTCACTAATGACGACTACCGACAAGAGGAGAATCAAATGCCGGAAAACGCAAACGCATCACCCCAGGCCGTCTCGGATCTGACGGGTTCCTGGAACCTCGATCCGCAACGGACGACGATTCAGTTCACAACAAAGGCGCTATGGATAACGACGGTCAACGGCACGCTGCGTGCGACCGAAGGTACCGGCACCGTTGCAGCCGATGGGAGCGTCAACGGCCGCATTGTCGTCGACGCTAACTCGATCGATACAAAGAACAAGAAGCGTGACGAACACCTGCGCAATGCCGACTTCTTCGACGTAAAGAAGTACCCGAGCATGGTTTTCGACATGACCGACGTCTATCTTGGTGCTCCGGGACAAAGCACGTTGAAGGGAACGCTCTCCATCCACGGTATGAGCCGACCCATCGAGTTTCAAGCTGCTCTCCGGACGGAGAGTGACGAAGCTGTCACCCTTGACGTACACACCAATATTGATCGGAGTGAGTGGGGCCTGGGTTGGACCAAGATGGGAGCGGGCCTCCACAACTCGGTCACCATCAAGGCAACGTTCGTTCGCGGTTGACCTGCAATCGTGCCGGATTGCAGCGCCAAAGTCGCCAGTTGGACCCGTACGTCTATTCCCGACGCGGGTGATTCGCCATCGGGTGATGGGTGGCCCGAAGAGAGCATTCACCTGTCATCGTCCCTCACGGGTGAGAGGCACGTGCTGGGCTTCACCGACCGCGAGGCAGAAGTGCTCTCCCTCGTGGCTGAGGGTCTGGCGAACAAGGGGATCGCCACCCGGTTGGGTGTCTCCCCGCGGACGGTGGAGAAGCACATCGAGAGCCTCCTGCGGAAGTCGGGCGCGCGTTCGCCGACCCATCTCGTATGTTCGAACCCCTCCTGGCCACCTGACCTGGGGTAATGCAGCGTGAAGGTCCCAGCGAAAGCGGAATTCGGGTACTCAGGGGATCGCCGCCTGGTCGGCATCGGAAGTGATGGGACTATGTTCGAACCCCTGCCGGAGCGCCGACGGACGTCTGCGCCCACGAAGGTCGCCGGGGAGGTGATGGGACTATGTTCGAACCTCTGC
>PLSY01000199.1 GCA_003164275.1 Acidimicrobiaceae bacterium
ACGTCATCAAAAGCAACAACAACCCCAATGTCCCAATCTCGGGGACCGCCGGGCTTGGACCAACAGGAACGGGAATGACGGTGTCTGGAGGGCGCTACGACACCATCACAAACAACGTCTTCATCGATAACGGCGCCTGGGGCATGGCCTTCATCCCGTACCCCGACAGCAACACCACCTCTGATGGAAGAACCTGCACGGGAACTGAAGGAGTGGTGGCGACATCCCTTGGGGTCTCCGGCCTCGCCTGTGTCTACGACCCGTGGGGCGGCAAGTTGTCCAACAATAAATTCTCGGGCAACGGCACCTTCGGCAACCCTGGCAATGCCGACTTTGCCAATCTTCTGGTCTCCGGCAACCGACCTGTGAACTGCTTCTCGGGGAATACCCGCTGGAACGCCTCGTTGACGCACCGGATCAGGCCGGCCACGAGCGGCAATGCCCAAGACGGGTTTCCCCAGCAGACCGCTTCGACCTGCGGGACTCGGACCCCAGCCACCGGCTTACTGGGCAGCAACACCGACAAGACCCTGCTAGTCCAGCTCGAATGCGACGCCGGACTGCTAAGCGGTTCCGCGTGCTCCTCGGCTGACTATCCCAAGGCCACGGCGGTCGTCATGCATGCTCTGCCCAAGCTGGCATCCATGCCCAATCCCTGTGCCGGCGTGCCCTCCAACCTATGGTGCGAAAAGGGAGCCCCAGCGGTTCGCACCACGAGGCACCTGACGGCGCAGGCTCACCGACTCCGCCGATAAGGCACGAGACCTCCTATCCAGCGTCCCCATGAAACTGCCATTTCTCCAAGGGGTGCTCGATCCGCACACGACCGTAGGCGGGCGGCCTCGCTCCGGGAGCCACAGATACACCCGCTGGCACGATTTCGCTGATCGATAGAGCCCGTTAGTCCGGTGGAATGGTCGAAGCCGGCACCGGCTCCTCAGCTGAATCCAGGAGGGAGCCGAGTGTCCCCTGTCGATGCCTGGCTCGACAGTGAGGGGCAGCCTTCTCGGCTTCCCGCTTGGCCCGGAAGCCCCGGATCCGATCGAGGTTGTAGGCAGCAATGGTAAATCCCAGCAGGATCGACATCTTCGTTTGGCCGAAGACCCGGAAGAACCCCTCGACAGGTCGGCGAAGCCGTTCTGTCGAGGCCGAATTGGCCATTGACAGCCGACTCGACCACTTGACGCCCGTCCATCGGCGTCCGCCAGGCCGTGGTCCCGAAGGGGATCTTCTGTATGAGAGGAAGCTCGGCTGCCGGCGCCGACGAGGTTCCTTTACAGCACTGGCCGCCGGGCAGAGTGACCAACGACGAACGGCGAGATCGCCGCATGGACTTAGGGATCTCCGGGCTCCCCCTTTCTGTGACACGCACCCAGATGCAATCCAGAAGACACTCAGAGGCAAGAACTAGGCGACGTTTTGGAATTCCCGGAGTCTCGTTGGTTTGGCGGATCGGGCGCCCGACCCCGATGGCGCGCGATGCTGGTCGCAGTGAACACGCCGGGCGTGGCCTATGAACTGCTCGCGCCCAAAAAAGGAGCCCTAATGCCCGATTCCATCGTCACGTCTGACCGCATCGAGGTAACTCGGCCCATCCCGGCGTCTCCAGCCGCCATCTTCGACATCTTGCGCAACCCAGCGGGCCATGTGGCCATCGACGCCTCTGGCATGCTGCAGGACTTCACAGGCGAGCCAGCAGAAAAGGTGGGTGACACGTTCGTCATCCACATGGATCGTGAGTCACTCAATGACATCCCGATGGGTAAGTACGACGTGACCGTTCACATCATTGTCTTTGAGCGCGACAAGGAGATCGCGTGGGATCTCGGACCAACTGCTCGGGTTCCGCACTTCTATGGGTACCGTCTGGCTAGCGGTGAGGACGGAATCACTAATGTCACGTCCTACTACGACTGGTCGAAAGTGGGCGAGCACAAAGAACGCTTCCCGATCGTGCCCGAGTCGGCCCTTCGCTCCACGCTCGGAATCTTGGAGCGAACAGTCAGAATGGGCATGTGATGTCCCATCGTTCCTGAATCTCGCTTCTTCAGGACGTGGAGCGTAACCGGCAGTAGGTGATACCCGCCTCAGTTCAGGATAATTGCTCGTTGTAGTAGGGAATCGACGCCTCTTGGAGTGCGGCGTTGAGCTTTGAGCGGACCCAACTGGCATCCTTCTTCTCAACGAACCACAGCCCGCTCGTGCCGGTCTTGGTGTGAACTTTGATATCCGTGATCACGAACGGGTCAGTCGGGCTGATACCGAGGGAAGCACCCCGAAGCGCGGTAAGAGTGAAGGTGTCGCCTTCCGATCCGCCGCCTTCTCGCTCAGAGACTTCGACGCTCAGCACGTCAGCAAGGGGGATACCGTGAGTCAGCCTCAGGTTTCCGTGCCCGAGCCTGCCGTTCTCGATCCAAAAGTGGCGACCATGTGTGCCGAGTGCTTCAAGGCCGCCGTAGTACTCGCATTTCACTGGGAAAGGAGATTTTGACCCCTTCCGCTTTACGATCAGGGGGTCCACTCATCGGCAAAGCTTGTCAGAGGTATGACTCCGTTACCTCCATATAAGCTGCGGGGATTTGGGCTGTCCGGTGCACTTAGTCACACCTTCCGATTTCCCCCGACTGGGTATCGCCAAGGTGCCGATCGGCCACGGCGGATCACCTATTTCACCGGCGTTCGGGGACGCCGTTGCCGGACTCTCTGGCGATCACAAGGCCCAGCCGAAGGGACGTATGGCGAAGGGCCTCCTGCCCCGGAGAACCCCTCGCTGCTGGTGATGCCCCAACAGCAGATAGGTCGTTCTTCAGGAGGTCAAGTCGACCAGTACGTCGGGGAGCGGGCTTTCGGGTGGAGCGCCCAGGTCGACGCCGGTCACATCCTTGACTTGGCCACGAAACCAGATGGTGAACTCGTCGCCGGAGGTGGCGAGTTCCGTGAACACCTCCTCGATGTCGGGACCCTCGAACCACACCAACATGAAGCTCCCCATTGGGGTCTCCTGCAGAGCCCAAGTCTCCCGGGAAATTCCCGACCTAGCCAGTTGGGCCTCGAACCCCTTGCGGCGCTCCCCCACGCACGCGGCCGCGAAATCCCTACCTCCTTGTTCTTTACCGGGAAGGATAGGGAACACACCATTGAACACCGCCATTGGGTTCTTCTCCTTGTTCGTCCGTCGTAGCACCGGCGACAGTACCCGCGGGCTCCGAAGAGTGCCCGAATCCCGCTGACCCGCAGCCTGGTGGCAAGCAGATCGAAACACCGATGGCGGACACTTCATCCAAACAAAGAATCCCGACTCTAGTGTTTGCCCAGACAAAGACGGTGCTGACTGGGTTGAAAGAACAGAGCGGCGCTTGAACTAGAGCGATACCGAAGTTGGAGACTCCCGATTCGATTCCGGTATGCCCGAGCCACACCGATGTCGAACAGATCCAGCTTGGCGGTACCTGCGACCGAGGTAGTGCTGAGTCAGTCGGGATTGCTTGGCAATAGAGGGCATCCCCGATATGCCGGATTGAGACTTATGGCAGGCGATGCTGCTGACTCGTAGCGTCCAGAGGAACGACATGGGGCGCACAACAGGGCGGACAACTTGGAACTGTGTGCCAATCAGCGGCGCCCCGTCGGTTGCTTCCACAGTTTCAGCGCATTTTCGTTCACGTCGGCCGCGACTACCGCCCCCCAGTAGAGTTTCGCCATGAATCCCGGCTCGCGGCAGGCCGATGGTAGAGGCCACGCACAGGTTCTTCTCGTCGAGGACGACTCGGGTGATGCCGTGCTTGTGGAGGAACTACTCAACAACCACGGGGGCGAGTTCGAGCTGATCTGGGTCCGGACACTGGTCGACGCACTTGAGAAGATCGGTCCCAGCATCGACTGCATCCTGCTCGATCTCGGTCTTCCCGACGCTGTCGGCCTGGAGGGGCTTCGCCAGATCCTCGAGGTGGCAGGCTCCCCGCCGGTCGTAGTCCTCACGGGTCTGCACGATCGCGAGAACGGTGCCCGGTCAGTGGCACTGGGTGCCCAGGACTACCTGAGCAAGGATTCCCTCGACGACGAGACACTTTCGCGCTCGCTCCGCTACGCCATCACCCGGCAGCATGCCGAGGAGGCGTCCCAACAGCTCAGGGAAGCGGAGCTGTTGGGAGCGGAAAACTCACGCCTTGAGCGGGGACTCCTACCCCGCCCGCTCGTTCTCAATCCCCGACTCTCGTGGTCCACCCGGTACGCACCGGGTGGAGGCGGGGCACTGCTGGGAGGCGACTTCTTCGACGCAATCGAGCTCGAGGACGGCACTGTCCGGGTTGTGATCGGCGACGTGTGCGGCCACGGCCCCGATGAGGCCGCCCTCGGAGTGGCCCTCCGGGTCGCATGGCGGGCGCTGGTGTTGGCAGACCAGACCCCGGAGCGAACGCTCCGGGCGCTCGAACGGGTCCTCGAGGTGGAGCGGGTTGGCGTCGAAATCTTTGCCACTGTCTGCGACATCGAGATTGCGCCGGGCCTACAGATAGCCACTCTCCGGCTCGGCGGCCACCCAGGGCCGCTGCTTTTCGACGGACTCGCGGTGGCCGAGGCACCGGTGTCGGTGCGGAGGCCGGCCCTCGGCCTCAACGGGGCCGCGCCGTGGTCGTCGAATCAGCTCGAGTTGGGAGACGAGTGGACCTTGGTGGCCTTCACCGACGGCATCGTGGAGGGTCGGGTCGGACAGTCCGGAGCACGCCTTGAGACGGCAGGGTTGATCGAGCTGGCCGAGCGGGCCTTCGAAAAAGCTGCCAGCCTGGAGCAAGTAGGCGACCTACTGCTGGCTGGCGCCGAGGAGGCCAACGGCGGTCCGCTCCAGGACGATGTGGCGCTGATTCTCCTCTCCACCTCACCGGCTTGGCGCGGGAACAGTGACTGACCTGGCACCTAAAGGCAGGCCACTCGCCTCGGTCGGCCTCCGGTCCCGGCTTACCCTCCTTTTCGTGGTGAGCGCGGTGGTGGTCATCGCAGTGGCGACCGTCAGTACCGTTTCGGTGGTCAATCTCCTACATACCCGCCATGCCCTGCTCAACCAGGTCGACCCGGCCAACCTGGAGGCAGACCAGCTCCTGGTGTCATACCTAAACCAGGAAACCGGGGTGCGGGGCTACATCCTGAGCGACGACCAGACACTTCTCGACCCCTACCTCCAAGGGCTCGCCCAGCAACACCAAACGTCCTTGAGCCTGCACCGCCTACTGGCCAACCAGCCCCAGCTGCTGGCAGCGGTGAAGCTCGCTGAGCAGCAGGCCACCACGTGGCAGAAGCAGTTCGCCATGCCGGCGATCGCCGCCACCCGCGCCCACAACCCGTCGTACACGTCGAACGCTGCGCTCCTCCGCGGCAAGGCGCTCTTTGACGCCGTTCGAACCCGGTTCGACGCTGTCGACCGAGATTTCGCCGCCTCCCGCTCGGCGTTGGGGGCGAGCCTCAACTCGGCCACGGCGACCATGGTCGCCTCTCTGATCGCACTGCTGGTACTCCTCGTGGTCATCGTCGTGGTCGTAAGCCGCGCACTCCGGGTGTGGGTGACCGCACCCCTCCTCCGGCTTGGCAACGACGCCGGTCAGGTCACGGCGGGCAATCTCGACCATCGGATTGAGCCAACAGGGCCGCCCGAGCTGCAACGGCTGGGGTCCGATGTCGAGGCCATGCGGAACCGGATCGTCGAGGAGTTCCAGGCCGTCGCCATCGCTCGGGCATCGCTGGCCGAGCGCAACGACGATCTCACCCGGTCGAATGCCGAGCTTGAGCAGTTCGCATACGTTGCCTCCCACGATCTGCAAGAGCCGCTCAGAAAGGTAGCCAGCTTCACACAGCTCCTTCAGCAGCGGTACGGGGGCCAGCTCGACGAGAAGGCCGATCAGTACATCGAGTTCGCAGTGGACGGGGCCAAGCGGATGCAGTTGCTTATCAATGACCTGCTGGCGTTTTCACGGGTGGGCCGCAGCGCTGAACGGTTCCGACCAGTCGACCTGCGGTCGTGTGTCGACGCGGCACTCGGGAACCTGGCCACCCTCCTCAACGAGACCGGCGCAACCGTCGATGTCGGGCCTCTTCCCACCCTGCTCGGAGACCCCGGCCTACTGACTGCCCTGTGGCAGAATCTAGTCGCCAACGCCATCAAATTCCGCTCCGAGGAGGTACCGGCAGTGACGATTGCGGCGGAACCGAAGACGGACGAGTGGCTCTTCTCCGTCAGTGACAACGGCATCGGCATTGAGCCACGCTTCGCCGACAAGGTGTTCGTGATCTTTCAGCGTCTGCACAGCCGGGAGGAGTACGAGGGCACGGGCATTGGCTTGGCCCTCTGCAAGAAGATCGTCGAGTTCCACGGCGGGCGCATCTGGCTCGATGGCGGCTACGAGCCAGGGGCGAGGCTCTGGTTTACCCTGCCAGCAGTCCAAGGCGATGCATGATCAACGTCGACCCCAACTCGGCCATCACCGTCCTCCTGGTGGAGGACGACCCCGGAGACGTGCTCATGACCCGAGAGGCCCTCGGCGAGGCGAAGGTGCTCCATAGCCTCCATGTTGCCGAGAATGGCGAGTCGGCGCTGGCCTTCCTCCGTCGCGAGGGGTCGTATGGAGATGCCCCTCGCCCTGATCTGGTCTTCCTCGATCTCAACCTTCCCCGCCTGGACGGGCGCGAGGTCCTGGCTCAGGTGAAGGCAGATCCCAAACTCCGGTCGATCCCCGTCGTGGTACTCACCACCTCCGACGCTGAGGAGGACGTGCTCCGAAGCTACGACCTCCACGCCAACGCCTACGTGACCAAGCCGGTGGATTTCGCCGCATTCCTCGCCGCGGTTCGGCAGGTCGACGAGTTTTTCCTTACCGTGGCGCGCCTCCCCCATCTCGACTGAGCTGGTTTCTCGCCAAATGTGAGAGCTTCCCGAGCGTCAATCGTCGGCTCAAATCGCCCAGAGCCACGCCCGCGTCACGCTCGCAGAGGTCACATCGAGTGTCGCTCGAGGCTAAAGGGCACCTCTTCACCACGCACGTTCTCTGCCGTTTGAACAACAACTCTCGACCAGGGCAGCCACGCTCCGTCGGACGGCGACGGTCGCAGTCAGCTCAGTCCCATTGATCTGGGACGACCCTGTCAGTGCGTCCGTGGAGGGAAGATATCCAACTGACCAGCCCTATCCGCCGCCTCCAGTGCATTTCCGAGAAGCCAGGCGTCGAGCTCAAAGGCCACATCATCTCCATCCTCGACACCAGTCTCCTCGATGAACTCACCGATCAGTGCGAGAGTCCCGGCGTCACGTCGAATGGATCGCTGTTCGTCCGTCTCCGGCAAGAGATTCACCGGCTCCTCGTCTCGCTGCCATGCAGCGACTGCCCGGTCGGCAAGCACCCGACGAACACGCACTCGCACCTTGGGGGTCTGGGGAAGCAGCTCCTGAGCCAATTCATGAAGCGTACCGGCATCTGCTGCCCATTCCTCATGGTTGCTCCCTAGGCCCACGCTCCCATCATTCCAGCTATCCCCATTGGTTCGCAGATATCCCCCACGGACCTGGCGGTCGGGGGGGCACCCATCAGGTTGCTCGGTGGCGTTGCCTACGATGACTGCATGGCCCTGGCCGGTGAACCCCCGACACCCGATCCCGTTTGGGTCGGTGACATCCAAATACGCATGCTCGCCGCGGTCGAATCGGTTCGCCTCGGCGATGCGGTTCGAGCTGTCTATGGTGAGACTTATCCCGTTCGGTGGGCTTACGACGCCGACGAAGTGGCACGGCGGATCGAGGCCGGACTTCTGATCTCAGCCATCGCCGAGACAGCCGACGGCGAATTTCTGTGTCATTCCGGCCTCTCGCTCGCTGCTCCAGAGGACGTCATCGGCCACGCCGGCCAAGCCCTCACGCTGCCAGCAGCCCGAGGGCGGCACATCTTTACAGCGGTCAAGCGGTACCTGGTCGAGTGGGCGACGTCGCGTGGCCTCGTCGGCATGTACAGCGAGGCCACCGCTGCCCATCCCTATAGCCAGCAGGCCCTCCTCGACCTCGGCGGCCACGAGACAGGGTTCTTGCTTGGCTTCATCCCCGAGTCAGTCGATAACAGCGTCTCGACACCGAGTCCCGGTCGGCAGTCGGCCGCTCTGTTCTTCCTCCGCATCCGTCCGGGCAAAGAGCGGACGCTGTATGCACCGACCCGCCATCGAGAGATCGTGCGGGAGACGATCGAGATCTGTGACTTTCGAGCCCAACTCGCGGAAGCCCCGCTCCGATCCGATCTGCCTCCAAGTTCGCAGCTCCACGTCGGCATCCGACCGGGCGACAACGTCGCAGTACTGACCGTAAGCCGGGCGGGTGACGACCTGACGGCCCGGGTCGATGCGGAGCGGTACCGCTTGTTCTCGGAAGGCGTAGACGCTCTCTACGTGGACCTCCCGCTAGACCAGCCCGAGTCGGCCCACGTGAGCGAATCACTCGAGAAGCTCAAGCTTTGTTACTCCGGGATCTTTCCCAACAACAAGGCGGCCGGGGATGTTCTCCGACTGCAATGTCTGCGCAAGGCCACTGCATTGAGCCATGACGTGGTGGTGGCATCTCCTCACGGCACCGCATTGCTCCAGTATGTCCTCGCGGATATGGAGGCAGTAGGCCAATCCTTCGTGGGGACCCAAGACCAGCGGCTGGGAATGGAGGGCAGAGACGCAACTGCCTCGGGCATTCCGCTGGTGACGACGCCGTAGACATTGCCCACCATGTCCGGAGTCAGGGCCGGTCAGGCACCCACGACTGCGTCACAAGACCCCGAAAAGGCACCTTCAGCCATCTGGTCTGGACCCGCACCAGATGTCTCGCATCGAGTTCGAGACTGATCGCCATGTGGCGGCCAGAGCTCAGATAGCCGACTCGTCAGTTTCGACCTCGGGCTTGTCCGGTCGGTAGGTGGCGCCCAACAGAGCTGCAGCTGAGGCCACTCCGAGCAGCGCGGCACCGAGTGCTGCCCCTTTGCCAGACCGGGACTTTCGGCCGAGCAGGCCGTCAACCGACCACCGACCATTTCCTAGCCCGGCGAGGGCCACTGCGGTCGTGGCTACCACCGCTGTGTACTCCCAGCCTCCCTTGAACACGAAGAAACCCTTGCCACGATGGTCCGTGGCAGCAGCCGTGGTCATGAGTCCGACGACCGCAGCGCTCGGCAACGGGTTGGCGGCACCGAGGATGATGAGAGCACCGGCACCAATCTCGGTTGCGGCTGCCATACGCGCATGAACCGCCGCTGGCTTCAGCCCGAGTGCCTCGAACCAGCCCGT
The DNA here is from genome assembly GCA_003164275.1 of Acidimicrobiaceae bacterium. The sequence continues at coordinate 9,295 of PLSY01000199.1, forward strand.
GGTGCCTTCGAGACCGCCGGCACCAAACACCTTGTTTGTTCCATGGACCACCAACATCGGTCCGATCGCGGCCCGGAGGGCCAACGCTGCAAAGTCCTTGTCACTCATTCCGGTCTCCTTTGGATCATCGCCGGTACGCCCAGAACCTTAGGACGTCGCGGCAGGTCGAATTTCACTCCAACCTCGTCGTACCTCGAAACGACCCTGGTTAGCGAGGCTCAGCGTTCCCGGCGATGGGGCACCCAGGTCACCCTGGACAATGAACAGGAAAACGCCAGAAGTTGCCCAGGTCAGGCGCCAACGGTTCCCTCTCAGTCGTGAGGCAGACCCCAGTCGCGATCAGGGGCTCCGGGCGGAAGATTCATCGGCTCAGTCGGCGTCCATCCGCTCGAAGCCAAGTCCTCGAGCACATGCACCATGTTGTAGGCGTCCTCTTGATAACTGAACTTTCCGTCGCCCGCATAGCGGATACGCGAAAATGCGGACTGAGCGAACGGGGAGCCATCCTCACGAGCACCGGGGATGCACTGCGTCCACTTGACGACGATGTCGTCGCCTTCGATAGCGGTGAACTCGACTGGGAATTTCCAGTCTCCGAGGCCGACCATGGAATGCTCAAGCCAGTGGGCGATGGCAGCCTTGCCCTCTATTCGGCCCCACGCCGCATCTACGTAGACGGCATCATCGGTGTAGAAGTCGGCGAGGACACCAAAGCCACTCGGCTCCAGTCCCTCTTCGATGCGCTGACGAAGCTCGTGGTAGCGATCGACCGTGGCCCGGACTTCGGCATGAGAATGGGTCTGAGGACTCGGCGTCATGGGCCGAGGGTAGCCCGGGAGGGCACGGCGCGGCGGGCTCACTGTCCGGTAGCACCGCCCCGGCGTGACCAGGGAGCGGACTGGGGTACTAGATTGCGCTCAGGGTGCCTCTTCGACCGGTAGGTGGGCCCTCAAGCTTGAGCATGGGATGAGCGAATGCATTTCGACCGTGACCTGTGTCCACGGTGTGGCGGATACGAGATTCGACTGCGATTTTGGCGCCCGACTGCAGATCCTGAGCCCAGATGGGAAGGCACGTGCCGGGAGTGCCGGATCATGTGGCTCGAGTCTCCCACGGGCATGCCCATCATTCGGCCGATCAATGACGAGCCAACAGGTGACGTCAAACAGCTCGAAGCCAGGCACTGACCCGACCGGCTACGACTTGGCGCAGGTGGCGTGGAGATGCCATCCATGATGGACCAGGAGGCATGTCTGTCCGAATGCATGGATGGTGTCGTATCCATCGCTGGTGGCGATGAAAGCAATCAGGGCGATTACAACCAGCACTGCACAAATGCCCACCACTCTGACAATGGTTCGCCGTCCTGATCCCATGGACCACGATGACATAAAGGCGACCTGGTCGGTGGCACACGACACTTCCGCAAGAAGCGATCAATCGTCGCCTCATTCGGATCCGATGAGGACCTTCGATGGCTATGGTCACGGCACGAGTGTCATGCTTTGCTACGCCTTCACGCACGAAAGAGGACCGAGATGACCCTGACATGGCCCGATGCCAGCCTGTCCGAAGACATTCGACAAGCCCTCACCGGCCGCGGGTCCCCGTTCGAACTGGCAAAAGAGCAAGTCTTGGGGGCGACGATGGAGGTGTTCGCCAATCGCCCCAAGTCCATCGTGGAGATCTTGCGCAGTGGAGCCGAGAGGTTCGCCGGACGCCCCTATCTGGTGTTTCCCGACCGCCAGCTTACCTTCGATTCGGTCCTCGGGCCGATAGCCGCAGTGGCCCAGAGCCTCCATGAGAAATACGGGATCCGCAAGGGTGACAGGGTGGCCATCGCTGCGGCCAACTGCATCGAGTACGCGCTGACCTTCTGGGCCGTGACATCCCTCGGCGGGATCACCGTGGCGCTCAACGGTTGGTGGACAGGCCCTGAAATGGCCTACGCGTTGAAGCTCACGGAACCGAAGCTGCTCCTCGGCGACCGGCGCCGCTTGGAACGGCTGCATACGGTGGGATCTGACGGCTTTTCCACGGTGGTGTTCGAGGACGACTTTGCCGCTCTGGAAGAGTCAGGCACCGGGGCCACGCTGGCGGATGCAGACATCGACGAGGACGATCCCTTCTTGATCCTGTTCACAAGCGGGACAACCGGTCGGCCCAAGGGGGCCATGATCTCCCACCGGAGCAACATCCATTTCGGCATGGCGTCACAGCTGCGCGGTGCGGAGGGCTTGGCTTCGGCTGCCGCAGCCGCTGGACAGTCGATCCAGCCCCCGGGTCCTCCGTGCTCCATCTCCGCCAGCCCCATGTTCCATGTAGCCGGCCTCAATTGCTCGCTCGTCATGGCGCCGACCACTGGGATGACCATCGTGTATCCGCCAACCGGTAAATGGCTGGAAGCAACCCAGCTCGAGCTGACGCAAAACCATCAGGCCACCATGTGGTCCCTCGTCCCGACCCAGCTGTGGCGGCTCCTCGAATGGCCCGACATCGACAGCTACGATCTGAGTTCCCTCCGCATCATCGGCGGAGGTAGTGCGGTGTGGGCGCCCGAGCTGCTGCGGCGCCTAGAGGAGAAGCTCCCCTGGGTACGGCCCGGACTCGCCCTTGGGTACGGCATGACCGAGACGAACGGCCTGGGCACATCGCTCGGGCCCAAGGGCACATATCTCCATCCCGACTCGATCGGACAGGCCTCCCCGACCGTCCAAGTGGATATCCGTGATCCCCAAACCCATGAGTCCGTCCCCGACGGAGTGGTCGGCGAGATTGCCCTTCGGGGCGGTTCCACCTTCCTCGGCTATTGGCGCAATCCTGAGGCGACAGCCAAGTCCCTCGACTCTGATCGCTGGTACCACACCGGTGACTTCGGACACATACGGGACGGCTATGTGTACTTGGAAGGCAGACGACAGGATCTCATCATCCGTGGGGGCGAGAACATCTACCCAGTCGAGATCGAGAACCGCCTCATAGAGCATCCCGGAATATTCGAGGTGGCGGTAGTGGGGGTCCCCCACCCCACCATCGGTCAAGAGGTCAAGGCCTACGTTGTAGAGAAGTCGCCGGGGGCCTTGAGCCAGTCCGATGTCAAGGACTGGTGCGCGGAGGTGCTTGCCGCTTTCAAGGTGCCAACCTACGTTGATTTCCTCCCCGAACTTCCCCACAATGCCTCGGGCAAAGTACTGAAACATCTCCTTGGAGCCGAACAGGCGCCGAACGACTTCGTCCAGGAATGAGCAGTCATGGACTTTGATGAATCCCCAGGGGAGGCCGCCTTCCGGGCTGAAGCCTTTGCATGGCTCAGTGCTCATGCCCAACTGAAAGACCCGACGAATGCCGGTCCGACACCGGTAGGGGAGACCGACCCGGACCTTGAACTGAAGCACGTGCATGAATCCCAGGCATGGCAGAGGACGCTGTTCGAAGCCGGCTGGGCGGGAATCACGTGGCCAAAGGAGTACGGCGGCCGGGGAGCAAGTCCCATTGAGGCTTTGATCTTTGCCCAGGAACAGGCCCGCTTCGATATACCGGCCAGCGTCTTCGCCCAAGGAATTGGCATGGCCGGGCCCACCCTCATGGCCCACGGAACGACGAAGCAAAAAGAGCGCTTTCTCCTGCCGATGCTGCGGGGCGACGAGATTTGGTGTCAGCTCTTCAGCGAGCCGGGGGCCGGCTCCGACCTGGCCTCACTCTCCACGAGTGCCGTGCGCGACGGAGATGTGTACATCGTGAATGGCCAGAAAGTCTGGACGTCCTCAGCCCACTTCAGCGACTGGGGAATCCTTCTGGCCCGTACCGACTTCGATGCCCCGAAGCATCGCGGCATCACTTACTTCCTGGTCGACATGAAAACCCCGGGCATCGATATCCGTCCGCTCCGCCAGGCAACAGGGGCAGCCCACTTCAACGAAGTCTTCCTTACCAACGTCCACATCCCCGTCGAAAACGTCATCGGTCCCGTCAATGGGGGGTGGGGAGTGACCATGACCACCCTCGTCAACGAGCGCACCCTGATCGGATCAGGGACCGGCGTCGGCGACGCCTTCGGGGATATCGTCCGGTTGGCCAGACAGTTCGGCCGGACCACCGACCCCCTCGTCCGCCAATCTCTGGCTGCCGCCTACATCCGCCTCCAGCTACTCAAGTACCTGGGATGGCGCATCCAGACGGCGGTAGCCCAGAACGCGCAACCCGGACCAGAGAGTTCAGTGCTCAAACTCGGCCTGTCCCGCCATCTGACCTTGACCGGGGATCTCGTCATGTCCCTTCAAGGGGCAGAGGCCGATCTGTTGGACTACTCCGATCCGTCGAGCGGGCGGTGGACGCTGCAGTTCCTCGGGCAGTGGCAGGCAAAACTCGGGGGCGGGACTGAGCAGATACAGCGGAACATCATCGCCGAACGAGTACTTGGTCTGCCGGCCGAGCCTCGAGTGGACAAAGGGATGCCATTCCGCCAATCTTCGCCCGCTCCGAAACCTGTCTGATCCAGCGCCCATTTGGGCTGCCACTCAACTTACGGCGGTCAAACCAATCCGGCTTTACGCGATGAGGCGTGGGT
>PLSY01000205.1 GCA_003164275.1 Acidimicrobiaceae bacterium
GTCCGTCGAACCGGATCAAGCCCAAAGGCCGCTGCCGAGACCTTCCGAAGCCCTGACCTTCAGCGTCAGTCAATGATGCAGTGGGCGGATCTGAAGTACGGCAAGCGGGGGCACCGCTGGGTTGACTGGTTCGAGGACCTCGATCAGTCGGGCGTGACTGTCAACCGCCCCGCTCTCGGTCGAGCTACGGAGTGCGCCCAGGCTAACGGGGCGGACATCGTCGTCTTCGACCTCTCTCGGTACAGTCGCAACGTTCCGGAGGGGCTTCGGGCGTTGCGCTTGCTCGCCGAGAAGAACATCGCCGTCGAGTCCGCTTCGGAGAATGTCGATGCGTCCACGTCGGAAGGCGAGCTGTCGCTCACATTGATGCTGGCCGTCAACCAGTACCAACTGAAGAAGTACTCGGAGAACTGGCGACATCTGCTCGCCGAGAACCGTCGGCGAGGGTCATGGCATGGCAAGGCGCCATTCGGATACCGGCGAGCGAAGCGAGGGGACTTTCCGGCTGGTACTGGACTGGTCGGGCGCATTGTGCCGGACGAGACGCACGCCCGCCATGTCCAGTCCATCTTCGACCGCTACAACCGTGGACACACGATCTACCGGATCGGGGCGGACGCAGTGAGTGAAGGATGGTTCTCCCGCATCGAGACTGTTCGGGCCATCCTGGAAAACCCTGTCTACATAGGAAAGGTCGCCGAGAAGGAGTATGAGGTCGCCCGGGACCGGACGGGTGCGGAGCGAATCGACAGCCATCTCCGGCCCATTCGACGACCGAAGCCCGGCGGAAAAGTGACACTGTTGCCCGGGCTCCACGAGGCGATCATCACCGAAGACACCTTCGATCTCGCGCAGGCACGGTTGGCGAGAGAGAAACGGGGGCCGATTCAGAAGACGAACCTGGTTCGGTGGTCGGCCTCAGGCCGGACGAAGTGCGCCTCGTGTGGTCGCAACCTCTACTTCATGGACAAGTCCCACATGGTTCCTGGAGATGCTCGGTACCTCGTCTGCACAAAGCGACTCTGCTCCGAGAAGCCCGGTTCGGTTCGTGTTGCTGAGCTTGAAGAAGTCTTGGAGCGATTCATTGCAGCGCTACCCCTGAAGATCATCCCCCGGACGGATGAACTCATTGCGGGAGCCGAGCAAGATGCAAAGGACGCCGCCAAGCGGCGAGGTTCGCTGACTCGCAAACTCGACAAGCTTCGGAGCGAACGCACCGCAACGACAAGAATCCTGCTGAGTGGGAACTGGCCCGAGGGCCTCACAGAAGACGATGTGCGGACTGCACTCGAAACAGTGCGGGCGGAGATCGACGAGATCGACCGGGACCTCGTTCGACTGCCGAGTCACCCGGATGTGGACCTCGCACCGCTTCACAACCTGAAGGAAGGCGTAGTCACCCTTGCTGACCTTTGGCCCAAACTCTCATTCGAGCGCCGCACCGAAGCACTTGAGTTGCTCGGGATGACTGTGTTCATCAGACCACGGAGGAAGCACCGAGATTCACTGGCCGGGAGAGTCTTCATCCGTAGTTCGTTCGAGCTTGGCGACCTCGAAGCCGTGGAACCCGTCGAGGCGTTGCGCGCAGTGGGGTCGAAGAAGAGAACGGTCCCCAAAAAGCAATCGAGGCCCCCGAAGGGGCCTCGAAGGCAGAGCGCCGGGTGACCGGGTGGTCAGGCGGCGGCGGGTGAACCGGCTGCCTCAGCCAGTTCGAGCATGACCTCTGCGACGAACCGCCCGAGGGCGGTCGCAGCGGCTGCTGCATCGGCTGGCCCGGGAGCTTCGGGGTCGTGTACGACCTCGATCCCAGCCAGCGATCGGGTCTCGCTGTTGTGCGTGGACATGACCAGACGGTGACCCCCTCTGACGCTGGAGCACTCGGAACCGCATCCAGTGGCTGATGCCGGGAATCGGGCCTTCGGATTCGAGCCACGGGGCGTGCTCACGGGTAGGTGCCAAGTGCCCATTGCGCAGACCAACAATGCGGAGTGCGCCGCCGTTTGTTAAGTTGCCGACTGCTGGCGCCGGCCAGGCGGAGACCAAGCGGGGAGAAGCAATGAAGGTTCGTTACGTATTCGCTGGTGTAGCCCTCACGGTTGGAGTCCTGGCAGCGGCAGGCTCTGGGGGTTCGTCTGTCTCGAACTCGACCGTAACTACGGCTGGTGGGTCCACGGCCACAACGGGCGGTTCCACTGCCACGACGAAGGCCTCATCGGCGGCCCACGTTGGATCCACAGTTGCCGTCAGCGATGGCAATGGTGGCGACGCCAATGTGACAATCACTCAGGTGATCGATCCAGCCAGCGGAGCGGACCAGTACACCACCCCTGATGCGGGTAAGCGCTTCGTCGGTGTCGAGATGACAATCCAGAACACTGGGAAGAAGACTCTGCAAGACGATGCCAACTCGACAACGACGGTCCAGGGTTCTGACAATCAGACCTACACGTTCGACGTGAACGACATCTCGGAGTGCACGAACTTCAACTCAGGCAGCTACACGTTGGCACCAGGTGCGTCGGTTACCGGTTGCGTGGTATTCCAGCTTCCTACGGGAGTCTCTCCGAAGCAGGTTCAGTTCCAGCCAACCGGATTCACGGGTGGGACTACCGGCCAGTGGCAGGTGCCGTAGCTCCCAACTTTTGGAGTCTCCGGCTGCACACCCATAGCGGTAGCAGGAGCAATGGAAGCACCAAGAGATCTGAATGATCTCTGATCAAATGCGCGCTGGGCAGGCCAACCAGAGCATGGCCGTTCACGGCGCCACGGAACTCATAGACCGGCCATTCAGCGACTCCGGTGCCCCATCTGTAGAAGTCAGATGCGGGGGGCCACGTCTTCACCAGAGCAAACACAACACCGGTCGCCACCACACTTGCGGCACAACCGAACTTGCCGACGTACCACGGCGTCAGCCTGAGGAGCCTGCGAGAGACTTCGCAGATCGCCACGATCAACAGAGGGAACAGCACGATCCCGGCTGCATCCGAGAGCTTCCCAGGAACCAGCCCTCGGTAGTGCTCCTTCACGTAGTGGTCATTGAGAACCAGTAGGGCAATGCTCGACAGTGCGACTGGATGTAGCACCAGGCTTCCGGGGAACTCGTCGCTCACGACGGGAGTCTGCCAGATTGAGATCAGCTCCCCCTCAACCCAGGGAAGACGAGCGAAGGGNNAGGGTCCGGCACCTCGTAGAACTGCACTGGGACCGCTGGGCCGCCATTGCTCCAGAGTGCCCTCCCAGGTGTGGCGCCCAGAAGCTGCTCGGGGGCAAAGGCTCCGACGCCAAGAATCGCCTCGGCCTGGTGCCGATCACCGCACCTGAGAGCGAACCGATGATTGAGCAGCGACCGTGTCCCTACATCTACGGCGTCGCTCGTCGGTCGCTGTGTGCAGAGGATCGCCGTGCATCCGACTGCCCTTCCGAGACTGACGAACCGCCGGAGCAGTCCGGCAACTGCTTGCCTTGCTTTGGCATCTGATGCGGCACCAAGTTCGGCCCATTCATCGACCACGAGAACGATCCACGGATTCCACTCGGTCGGTTCCAGCGTGGCGGTCTTGCCGGAGGCCATGACCCGTGCACGGCGCTGCACTTCTGCCAACAATCTCTCAAGGAGGGCCGCCGTAGGTTCGGCCTCGTTGCCGAGGACCAACTCCTCGAACCGCTCGGACCACATCGCCAGTTCTGCGTGCTTCGGGTCGACGCCGTACAGACAGACATTGCGAGATGAGGCCAGGCTGGTCAAGAAGACCCGCATCGCCATACTCTTTCCCGAACCCGGCGAGCCACCGATCAAGCAGTTCTGCCCGTAAAAGTGCCCGGAGACGTGGTGGCCGGAATCGTCAACACCCAGAGGGAACGCCCGGAGGGGATCCTGGGGAACCACCCATTGCCGAAAGGCGTCTGGGAAGGGAACTGCTCCGACGGAGAGATGCTCGTCGAAGAACACGCCACAGCGATCTGCGCGGAGTGGATCGGCAACGACACGAACACGACCGACGCCGTAGGCAACAGCAAGTAGATGCGCCACATGCTCGATCTGCTGAGTAGATGTCGGTGGATGGAGCGACAGGTCGAAGCGGAAGCCCAGGGCCGTTTCCTCAGACGCAACCAGTCGGGCACGGTGGACTTCCAACTGAGACGCAACGATCGGCCACGATGCGAAAGGCGGCAAGGCCCTGAGCAGTCGGGACCGGACTGTCACCGTGGAGACTTCGCATCAGGCTCGACCGACACGATCGCATCGGCTCGCAGCGTGACGCCCGTTCGCTCTCTGCCATTGTCGTCTCGGAGCGTCCAGGTTGAGAGCGTCAGGTTTGTGCACCGAAGTGGACGCCCGTTCTGGAACTCGGTCAATGGGCCTGGGGTCGTCATGGTCGTGGTCGGGTCAGTCCGGTCGCCGGTTCCGCTGAGCAGCACGGGCACCTTGTAGAGCGGCTTCCCGTCCTGGCTGAGCTTCGGCTCGTTCGAGCCGAACTCCAACACTTGGCGAGGCTCGCCGATGGACAGGATAGAGATTCGGGTTGTGTCGATGGGCAGTCGCATTGGGTTCTCCGTTCGGGTGGGTGGGTGGGTGACGCAGAACAACCGTCCCCGCCTCGACACTCTGCGCCCGAAGCTCGCCCAAGTGTGACGATCTTCTTTACAGGATCAAGGGAATCGCGCATATTCGATC
>PLSY01000088.1 GCA_003164275.1 Acidimicrobiaceae bacterium
GGGGCTTGAGCTGCAGCCCTGAATCGCGGCTGGCGGCGGCGTCACCGCGGCCACGGACTCAATCAGCACAGAGACTACCGAAGTCGCTCCAGCGATCTGCATCCCACCCGATGCCGATCGCCGCGACCTTGCCGATTGAGCAGATTCTCGATGCAGTGGTGCTTCAGCATGCAGGCCACATCCACGGCAAGACCGTGGTCACACGGTAACGACTGCTACACAGCCCTCAGACAGCGACCGCGGCTGCATAGACCAACGTCGTGATCTCATTGTTGGAGAGGTCGATCAACTCGATTTGGATAGCCGAGTCGGGCCTGTCCCCCAGCAGTGTGGTCCGCGTGCGCACGGGGCCCAATCCGGTTTTCCGCAAGTACCGAAGATCAAGATCTGTCACCACGAAGGACGACCCGAATCTCGTGGCCATGAGATCTTCTGCGGCCGCTTCGGCCACAAGAGCGACCATCGCTCCTTGAAGGGTCCCCGCCGGGTTGAGAAGGTCGGCAGTGAGTTCGACCTGCAGCTTGCCCTCGGCTGCATCAATCACCTCGATCCCGGCTTCGACACGTAGAGGACGAGCAAGTGTCGAGATGCCTCGAAAGACCGTAGGAATCTGGTCAAGCGGCGTGAGCGGCTTCGGAGGATCGGTCGGCTTGCGAGGCACCTTCGTGAAGCCGATTGCGCCAGTAGCAATCGGAGTCCCCTCGTCGGTTCTCATGTCTACCACCGACGTTGCCGATCGTCGGCCCTGGCGCAGAACCTCGCTCGTTGCATCGATCCGCCGAGGGGCCGGGACGGGGCGCATTCGCACCGTCATGTCAGAAGTGAGTGTCCACATGTCGGCTTCTCTGTCGAGGGGTATCCCGGCCACTACGTCGATGGCGAACGCCAGCACACTCGCTCGGATAATGCCGCAGTGCAGGGTCTCAGGTTGGGGCCTCACCTCGAGGACCAACTGTCCATCTTCGAGCCGAGCACCGACCCCAAGTCGGCTGTAAAGAGGCGTTCCTGTCGTCGATACGTCTGTCACGTGGTCTCCAGGGCTGACATGAACTCCAGATGCTAACGGCGAGCGGGGTTTCCCCGGCGAACTCAGCTGTGCGGGCCGAGTATCCCTTCCCAGCGATTGGATCCCCCACATGCCCAGGCGGCGTCCCGCCACCTGGCAACAACGACACTCAAGCTGCCACTCCATTTGGACGATGAATCTTCCAAATCACAGCGTTGGCGGGAGGCTGCAAAGTGGAGAATCGTTGCATCAGTCGGGTCCCTCGGACCCCATTGAAGTTGTCGTTGTCGACAAGAGTCGGTTCACTATGACCCTCGTCTCGATCGTCATCCCCGCGCACAACACCGAGGGTTTCCTTGGGGTGACGCTCGACGGCATGCTTGCTCAGACCCACGAGGATTGGGAGTGCATAGTTGTCGACGACTCGTCTGAGGACGCCACGCTGGAGGTGGCCGAGCTCTACGCCCACAAGGACGAGCGCATTCGAGCGATCCACGTTGAGCACGGCGGTGTGTCGAAGGCCCGCAATGCAGGATTTCGACAGACCAGCGAGTTGGCCGCCTACTGCACCTTCATGGACAGTGATGACGTATGGACACCCAAGGCTCTCGAGTCCCTCGTCGACACGGCTCGTTCCGCGCCCTCTGCCATCGGATCCCACGGTGTGGCGGAGTTCATCGATGAATCGGGCGCACCCACGGATCCCGGCTGGTACGCGGACAAGTGTCTCAAGCGGATCGGACTAGTTGGCAAGTCGCTCCAGGGAATCCCACCCACAACTCCGACGGATTTTTCCGCCTTACTGGCGGGCGGTTCCATTTTCCCCCCGGGCCTCCTGTTGGTTGAGCGACAGGCCTACGTACGGGCTGGCCCGTTTGACGAATCGCTGGTCGTCGGCGAGGACTTTGAGATGGTGTCCAGGATTGTCCGGGAGGGGCAACTCGCATTTCTACCTGAAGTGGTCCTCTTCTACCGACGCCATGAGGACAATCGATCGGCAAAGCCGGACGCCGCCGAACTGGTCCACCACGCCTATTGCCAGATATTCCACTCACCCCTGAACTCCATGCATCAGCGCGTCATGGCTCGGCGTGTGTGGAGGGCATTGCAGCGGGAGCGGCTCTCAGGTGATTGGGCGGAAGCTTGGTCGCTCGGTCTGCGGGCTCCGAAGGAGACTGCGAGCTATCTAGCCCGCAGTGCCCTCGCCGCATGGCGATTCATACGCGGTTACCCAAAGCCAGTTGTTCGCAGGAGTCGGCAGTACTGGTAATCCTCGATTGACGTTGGCGGAAGGCGTTTCGAATTCAAACCCGCAGCTGTACAACCTGAGCACCGGGCCCTTTTCGGCACGTGTGATGTTGTCACTGGTAGTGCTACACTTGACGCACATGGAAACCATCGGCGTTAGGGAACTCCAGCAGCATGCATCTGCCGCCCTTCGCCGCGTTGAACGCGGAGAGACGCTCGGAGTGACTGACAGGGGCAGGCTGGTCGCTGTGTTGACTCCGCCTTCGGCCGCAACTGGAGCGAGCGCTCTTGTCGCCTCGGGCCGAGTGCAGCCCGCACGCCGTCCCTCGACGGAATTGCCCGAGCCGGTGAAGTCCTCTCGGAAAACCGGAGATGTTCTCGACGATCTGCGTTCGGACCGCTGAGCCCATTTGGTTTGGTATCTCGACACGTCTGCGTTCCTCAAACTGGTTGTGGACGAGGACTCGTCGTCAGCAATGCGAGCCTGGCACTCGGCGAATGAAGGACTGTGGTCCTCGCAACTCCTGCGCACTGAAGCGCTACGAGCGGCGCAACGCCTCCGAATCGATCCCCAATCGGTTGAACAGGCGCTGGATACGGTCTCACTGGTGCTACCAAGCGTCGCCACGTACACGGCTGCGGGCCTCCTCCAGCCCACAGGACTCCGATCACTCGATGCTCTGCATTTGGCGGTTGCCCTAGAGATCGGCTCAGATCTCCAGGGCATGGTGGTCTATGACCAACGACTAATCGACGCTGCTCGCGAGAACTCCCTCCAGGTGGTGGCTCCGACGTAGCACCAGCGGCGGTCGGGCCTCAGACGAGCCTGACTGCCCGGCGTATCACAGCTCGACGATCACCAGGTCCTTGGCGAACTCCTCGGTGTCGACTGCTTTGGCCTCGCTGGATGCCGCGTTGAGCTTGGGGAGGAGCGTGGCGAGAAGCACGCCGACGATCATGACGCACCCAGTGATCAGGAATGCAGCCCGATACCCGGCGGTCAACGCCACATCGGCGGAGTGATGGGCCCGCTCGTGGCTGGCCACGATGCTCGTGGCCACAGTGGCCATGATGGCCAAGCCAACGGCACCACCGATCTGTCGCGTGGTGTTGATCAAACCCGAGGCGAGGCCCGCTTCGTGGACTGGGACTCCAGCTGTGGCGGACAAGGTCATGGGAATGAACGACAGGCCGAATCCCAGTCCGATGAGGATCTCCGGCCCAAGAACATGGATCAGGAATGCATCGCCGGCCTGAACACCGGACAGCCACAACGCTCCGATGCCGGCTATACCCAGTCCCAGCATCAGCTGGTTCCGGGCTCCGACGATGTGCACGATCCGAGAAGCGATCAAGGCTCCTGCCAACGTAAGGAGGCCCACGGGCAAGAAGGCCAGCCCGGCGCGCAGCGGACTGTATCCGTCCACATTTTGGAGGAAAAGAGACAGAAAGAAGTAGGTGCCGAAGATGCCGGCACCGACCGTGACCCCGATGCCGTTGGCCACCGACAGGGATCGACGCTTGAAGATGGACAGCGGAATGAGCGGATCAGTGGCAAATCTGGACTCGGTGACGAAGAACACAGCGAGCAAGAGGATGCCGATAGCGATCGTCACGATGGTCTGGGTCGAGCCCCACGCATGGACATCCGTGCTGACGATGCCGTAGACGAGCACGGCTAGTCCGGCGGTCACGGTGATCGCTCCGGTGAGGTCAAGTGACTTACGAGGGCCTCGCTGCTCAGTCCGGGGCAGGGCAACCCAGGCTCCGGCCAACAGCACGATGCCGATCGGAACATTGACGAAGAGGACCCACCGCCAGTTGAGAAGACTCGTGAGAATGCCCCCGATCAGCACGCCGGCCGCAGCGCCGCTTGCCGCAGTCGCCCCCCAGGCACCGAGTGCCCGCCGGCGGTCATCGGGATCAGTGAAGGCGGTAACCAGGATGCTCAGGGTCGCCGGCGCCAGGATTGCCCCACCGATTCCTTGGGCGGCCCGAGCTGTGATCAGCCATGTACCGTTCTGGGCAAAACCGCCGATCAGGCTACAGACGGTGAAGACGGTGAGTCCGAGGATGAAGATGTGGCGGCGTCCGAAGAGGTCGGCCGCCCGACCGCCCAACATCAGGAACCCGGCGAAGGTGAGGGTGTAGGCGTTGACCACCCACTGCTCACCGGCCACGGACAGACCGAGGTCCGCACGCATCTGAGGAAGTGCCACGTTGACGATGGCCACGTCCAGCACCACCATGAACTGCGCAGCACAGCAGATGGCCAGCACGGCCCACGTCGGTATGGACCGAACTCTTGTTGTGATTGCGCCCATCGCGCAGCTCCTTTGACGTCGTCCGAGATCTTCCTGGCGGCTCGAGCCGCGGAGATTGGTTACCTCTCTTAACGTTGAGGTAAGTGCGATCTATTCCCCTCGGACGGATCTCACCCGGGCAAAGAAGGCCAAGTCGCCGGTTTCCACGTCAGGGTCCCGTTCCTCCAAATCGGCAGGACTCCCTGACTGTCCCTTCTTGGTTCAGCCGCCTGAAGGACCCGTTGCGGCATAGCGCAGGCCGTCGACCAGGAGTGCAACCATTCGCTGGCTGTATGCGGCCCCCTCGCCGGCCACCGGCAGGCACAGGCCGGCGACGGCGTAGAGGAGATCCTTCGGACTGATGTCGGCACGAACATCGCCGTTCGCCTCTGCGGCTTCGAGCAGTGACCCGAGAGTGGGCTCGAGTCGCTGCAGGAAATAGCCGGGCAGGGCGTCGAACGCCGGATCGCCCGAGTGCAGAGCGGCAGCGAGCCCTCGTTTGGTTGCGAGGAACTCGGTGTACCGCTCAAGCCACTTGGCGAGGGCAACCACCGGCCGGTGCGCTCCGCTCAGCGCCGGGGCGGCGTCAGCACATGCATCCACCTCGCGCTGGAATACGGCCCTGACCAGGTCCGAGCGCTGAGGGAAGTGCCGGTACAGCGTTCCGACGCCGACGCCGGCCAGATCTGCGATCTCTTTCGCCGGAGCGTCTACGCCCGACGTGCTGAATACTGCCTTGGCCGCCTCGAGCAGTGAGACGATGTTGCGCTGAGCGTCGACGCGCAGCCGTCGCGGTTCACGGTCGGATGCACCCTGGCTCGTCGATCCGCCCGAGTCAGTTCCGATGGATACCGGCTTCACGGTCACAGCACTCCTCTACTTGCTTTCCGGAACCTCTTTCCATATAGTTCTGGAAGGGCATTCCACTTCCGAATCAGGATAGGGCATGGCCGGAGCGCCCACCACCTTCGGACACGAATCAGGGAGAAAGACATGCAGTACCGCACCCTCGGTCTGACCGGCATCAAGGTCACCCCTTATGCACTCGGCGCAATGATGTTCGGGGCCATCGGCAACCCTGACCACGACGACTCGATTCGCATGATCCACAAGGCGTTGGATGCTGGCATCAACTTCGTCGACACCGCCGATGTGTACTCCCGAGGCGAGTCCGAGGAGATCGTAGGCAAGGCGCTCAAGGGTCGCCGTGAAGGCATCGTCCTCGCCACCAAGCTGAGCCGCCCGATGGGCGACGATCCGAATCAGCAGGGCACCTCGCGGCGCTGGATCATGACCGCTGTCGAGAACTCGCTGCGCCGCTTGCAGACCGATCACATCGACCTCTACCAAATCCACCGGCCGGATCCCGAGACCGACATCGAGGAAACGCTCTCCGCCCTGTCGGATCTGATCCACAGTGGAAAGGTCCGTGCGATCGGATCCTCGACGATGCCCGCATCTGACATGGTCGAGGCCCAATGGGTCGCAGAGCGGCGGGGCCTTGAACGGTTCCGCACCGAACAGCCGCCCTACTCAATCCTCGATCGCGGCATCGAAGCGGAGGTACTGCCCGTTGCCCAGCGCTACGGGATGGGCACGCTGGTGTGGAGCCCGCTCGCCATGGGCATGCTCACCGGGCGCATCCGCAAGGGAAAGCAGACGGACCTCCGTAGGGCTGGCATGTTCACGAGCTTCAGCGACGAGCGGCGGCTCGACGTCGTCGAAGAGATCATCCCGCTGGCCGAAGAGGCGGGCCTGCCGTTGACGCATCTCGCAGTGGCATTCGCCATCTCTCACCCGGGTGTGACCAGCGCCATCATCGGGCCACGGACCATGGAACAACTCGACGACCTGCTCGCCGGTATTGATGTAACGCTCACCGACGAGATCCTTGACCGGATCGACGAGATCGTTCCCCCTGGCACCAACATTGGCGCACCGAACCAGGCTGCCTACTTGCCCCCGCCACTGCAGAAGTTGAGCCTCCGCCGCCGCCCCTTCAGTGAACGCGGCGCCACTTCGACACCGGAAAGCTAAGGCATTCTCTCAGCTTGCATGGCTGAGGCAGGCATTGCGGGCAGTCGCTTGCCGACATGGCGACTGGCGAGAAGGGGGCGCGTTGATTCCCAGCTTGATGGCACTTGTTCAAGAGAGCTTGGTCCGCCACTGACGGTGGTCGAGTCAACTCACCGGTTGTGAATAATTCGAAAGCGGAACCATAATGGCGAGGCGGACTTAGATTTGCTCAAGGCGGGGAGTGAACGAAAAATGGCGGAAGAAGCTAATAGTGGCGTGCAGGACGCGGCCGCATTCTGCGGCGACTGCGGGGCCCAATCCAACGGCGCAAGCTTCTGCCAACATTGTGGCAAGCGACTCAAGCGGCCCGCCGTATCAGTAGGGACCCGGCCGGTCCCTGGGGCTGAGGCCGTAGCAAGTCCCCAGGTGGCCAGAGGAGCCAGCCAAAACGGCCACCCGACGCCAGCGGCTCCAGTTGGCGAGCTACCGACAATGCCAGTGACGACATACGAGGCATACCCAACTCCTCCAGGAGGAACGAGAGCTCAGCCTTCTGCTGCGAACGACATTCGGCTACCCGGACCACCTGAGTTATCCGCCCCGCCGACCGTCTACATGGCGCCGAAGAACAGGTCGAACCGAGGTTGGCTCATTGCTGGAGTAGTTATCGGCGTGATTGCCATCGCCGGTGCGGCCATCGCGATTGTGTTGGCTCTTTCCAAGAAAACGCAGGAGCCAACGTATTCGCAGCAGGTCACCCAAATTGTGCGACCGTTGCTGGCGGACAACCAAAAACTGGCAGTCGCAGTGCAGGGGCTGACCCCGATTAGCAGCTCAGGCACCACACGCTTCATCTTGACCATTACCCAGAGTCAGCTCCAAACCTCGCAACAGCAACTGACCAACCTTCAAACCGGGGCCGCTAACTCTTCTCTTTCGGCACAGGTCAACGCAGCCCTCTCGGCAGAGGGCCAGTGGTTGCAGAATGCTTCGGCTGTTCTCGCCACCCCATCGAGTCCCCTCGTATCGCAACTGTCCGGTCTAGGCCTAGACGCACAAACAAAGCTCCGTGCTTTAGGGGCTTCGATTCCTGCTGCAATAGGCTCGACATTTCCGTCGTCAACCCAGATCGTGACCTATGTGTCTGCCGTCAACGCAAATGCACAGGCCAATGCGGCAGACACCCAATTCTCCAACCAGGTGATGGCCCTGCTGAACCAATCGACTCCCGTCTTCCAGCAGATCAACAGCTTCTACGAGCAGCTCCAATCTGCCGCCAACGGCGATGGAGCCACAATCACGCTCGCCCAAGCGGAGCAGCAAATTGAGGGCATCGTAGCCAGCCGTACTTCATTGGCAGCCGCCGCCCAGGCGCTCAATGCTGCGACCCCTGCCACCCAAGCGGTGGAGCCACTTCTAGTCACCGCGTTCAACGACAGCCTCAGGGATGACAACGATCTCGCCAGCTGCCTGAACGAGGCCAACGATGGTTCGGAGGCGTTCATCTTCCAGTCATGCCTTAGTTCGACCACCGGAGACAGCAGCACGGCGACAACCGACAAGCAAGCTTTCCTCGCCGCATACAACCAACTTCGATCCAGCATCGGCCAGCCCTCCGTGAATCCGCAGTTCTAGGCACTCGCTTGCGCTCCAGCCTTCGTGCGTCAGCAGCACTAACCACACGGGTCTGCCGCGCTGCCATCCTCATTCTGGCGTTGTGCCTCTCGGTCCTCCTTCTCGCATCATGCGATTTGTCGTCAAAAGCACAATCTGCGCCCAAGGAAACGACGACCAGTAGTTCTGCCCCCGTGACGACGACCTCGACTACGACCGCACCTACGACAACAACCACTACTGCCAATGCCCTACCCGCTGGACAACCGCTAGCCGGCAAGATCGTGGGAATCGATCCTGGGCACAACGGACTGAACTACACCGACCCGAGCTTTTTGAACCAGCAGGTCTTCAACGGTCGAGAGATGGAAGATTGCGACACGACCGGGACTGAGACCGCGTCCGGGTACACCGAGGCAGAGTTCAACTTCAACGTCGCTCAGCTTCTGACGACAGACCTTCAAGGCGAGGGAGCGAAGGTCGTGTTGACTCGGACGACCAATAGCGGCGTTGGCCCGTGTGTCGCTAAGAGGGCGGAGATACTCAACGCAGCCGATGCGAATGTGGCGATCGACATCCATGCCGATGGTGGACCCACCAGCGGACGTGGGTTTGCCATTCTCGAGCCCGTGGCCGATGGACCCAATAGCGCAGTGATCGCGCCTTCAGTGGCATTTGGCTCTGACATCAAAGCAAGCTTCCTCACTGTCACAGGGATGCCAATAAGCACCTACGACGGGACGAACGGGTTTACCTACCGAGATGACCTCGCCGGTCTGAACCTGACAACGGTTCCGAAGGTTCTAATCGAGTGCGGCAACATGCAAAATGCCACGGATTCAGCACTGCTCATATCGCCTCAGTTTCAGCAGAACGCCGCACTCGCTCTTGCTCTGGCCATCACGAACTTTCTGACTGCGTAGTGGATCCGAGAGGCTCCAAGAGCAACAAGTGGGCTACCTGCATCGCTATGCGGCAGAGGCGAGATGATGCCGGTCATTTTGGGGGGCCACTCCCCGTCTGGCACTCGTCAGTACCGAAGACGTGAGCGCCAACGACTATTCCCTGCTCCTCGCATAGGTCAGCTCCGCATCTCGAGACCAGACTGCGCCCTGGCCACCTGCCCCTTGCGTCCTCCAGATACCCTCATTCTCGGTTGTCGCTGCCACCAGACCAATGGTCGCGAAAGTCCTCCAGCCACGGCGGGAGTTGAATGGGCGGATCCGGCAGGACTTGGACCCCGCGCTCATCCAGGACCTGTTGGAACAGTTCGGGCTGGTCACCCCATGAGCGCGGGTCACCCATCATCACCTCGAACATCGTGGCACCTTCATCGCCGGCGACGATGGGTCCGAATGCCGCTCCAAAGGGAAGCTCGATGTGGGTTCCCTTCGGACACCACCGATCTTGATACCAGGCTCCTCCCTCGATGATGTAAATCACGTGAGGGGAGAGATGACCGTGTCGACGGACGATCATCCCCGGGGAGAAAACTGCCAACAGGCTTAGGTATTGCGGATCCTCAGAAAAGGCAAACCACGTCTCAAAGATTGTCCCTTCAGTCCCGTCAGGGTTCTGCTGGCGGCGAACCATTTGCCGCATCGTTTCGTCGACATGCCGAAACACGGGCTCCTTCCCTGCGATTGGTAGTGACGCCCCGCTGTCAACATCCACGAATCCACCTCCACTGGCTGACCGTTTCTTCAGGAGTACTCAAATCCAGTCTGATCCGATCAGTAGAGCACGACCGCTTGATCGTCATCCCGGATCAGACTTCGGACTCCCCCGCACCCTCAGCTGTCGAAGCTGAGGCCCCAACACAGGATGAGGACTTGGTCGAGTTTGGGTCAACCTCGAGCCCTCGACCTGGGAAGTCGGACCTCTCCCCGTAGGGATCGGACGCTGCCTGCTACGTGGGAGCAACGAGGCAACCGATCATGATCCGCGGCTCCCGGCCCGAATTGGCCGATACTGAACCATTCGGGACTTTCGGCCCTAGATGGCGAAACCTCCCTTCCGTAATCTCAACTGCAGGAGGTCACACCATGCCGGGGAGCGCAGTAGCAACACTGCTGGGAAGTCTGATCAATCTCAACGGATCGGGTCATTACATCCACTGGGGCTTCATCCAAATCTCAGTGGCCAATGTGATCCTGATCGGTTTGATGATCGTCGTCTTCATCGCCGCAATTCTCATCCCGTTTCATCGACGGGGGGGTCGTTGAGACCGATGACAGTAGAAACTGACTCTGTCAGCGAGGTCCCAGTCGACGTCGCTGCCGATCTCCCCGAAGATGCAGACCAGTGGACAGCCAAGCTGCGTCATGCCGCCGTCGAGGCCTTGCCTCCGCAACGCCTCATGCCAGACCGTCAGCCCGCCTACGTGGCATCGTGGATCTACGTCTTCGGCGTTCTGACCCTTGCCGCACTGGCCGTGGTGATCGTCACTGGGTCAGTGCTCTCCATCTTCGGGCCCACGTGGTGGCACGTCTCGTCAACGGGGCTGTTCGTCAACTCCCTCCACTTGTGGAGCGTCGAGGTCTTCTTCTTTGCCATGGTCGTCCACCTCTGGGGAAAGTTCTTCATGGCCGCCTGGCGCGGGAGACGCCGTGCCACTTGGATCACCGGGGTCGTCTCCTTCGTTGTATCGGTCGGAGCTGCCTTCACGGGTTACTTGTCTCAACAGAATTTCGACTCCCAGTGGATCAGCACTCAGGCGAAGGACGGGATCAACTCGACCGGTGCCGGAGCGATCTTCAACGTCACCAACTTCGGCCAGATGCTCATGTGGCACATCATGCTCTTGCCTCTTGTGGTCGTAGCCCTAGTTGGCCTGCACGTTCTTCTGGTTCGCCGACGGGGCGTGGTTCCGCCTTTCGACCTGCCAAATCAACATGAAGTGGTCGTGGACCCTGGCAACCTGACGACAGCAACCGCAGCCAATCTCGAGGACCAGTCATGAGCTCCCCAGCGGAGGGATCTATCCATCGCCGCGGACGTCGCTTCAAGCCAGACCGTGACGTAGAGGAGTGGCACGGAAAGTACTTGCCCTACGACCTCGTGAAGGAATTCCTCATCGCGCTCGTCGTCGTCGTCCTCTTGGTTGTCGCTCTCGCCGTGGTGTTTTCGTCGCCCGACGAGACGCCGGTCACAGTGAAGTCATGGTCGACTGCGAACCCGGTCGACTTCGCTCAAACAGCCATCACCGAGCTTGACGGGACGAGCGGAACCGCCACCTACGGCCCTCCGTACAACAGCACGGCCGGGGCTTCCCAGTCGATCGGCTTCTTTTCACCTGAGAGCTGGTTCGGCGTCCACCACCCGATTAACACAGCCAATGACTACGTCATCTCGCCTCTGAAGACACTGCCCGGCCAACCGGGTCTGGATGCGGCGATCGCCACCTACAACTCCGCGTCACCGAACCAGCAGGCAAGCTGGACCGCGGCCTACGAGAAGGCTGTGGCCCACGCCACCTCTGAAGGTGGGACCCTGAAGGTCCCGGCGGGGCCGTATGGACCAGTGGGCGAGATGATCGGATCGCTCACGTCGATGGCTCGCAGTGGTGCTCTTGATGGAGCGTTGCTGAGCTCCCGCCAGTTCTACGGGACCGACTACACGAAGCCGCTCCTGTTCATCGCCGACGGCACCTATCTGTCGGATCTCGCCCAGCAACAGCACCTTACGGGCGACCAGTGGGGCATGATGNNGCATGATGAACGAGACGGGCAACTACCCAGGCCAGGCCTGGCTGTGGCTCTACACCCTCGGCTATCAGATCCCTCCGATGAACTCCTCCTCCAATGGTGACCTGCAGGTCTGGGCCATCATGATGGGGCTGACTGTGGTGCTCGTCTTCGTGCCCTTCATTCCCGGGCTTCGCTCGATCCCTCGATTGAGCCGGGTCTATCGACTCATCTGGCGCCAGCACTACCGGGAGATCTCACGTCAGACACTGGACGCTGGAAGTGTGGCGGCGGCAACGACCGCACCGCATTTGGGCGATTCAGCGTCTCCGTAGAGTGGCCTCCGGATCCCAACCGGTGCCGATCCCACCAGGTTGACTCCTGGGACTTCGAGATCTGTTCTGCCTACAGGTTGGTCTTCGACAGGCCAAGCGGCCAAAGGGACTTCCTGGTCAGGCTCGACAATCCGACTCAGGTGAGCTTGGTGGAGACTCCCCATCTCGGCGTCTCGGTTGGCTGAAGCCACCAAGGGGCCGAGCCCACGCCGGTCCCGCCGTGGGCTCGGCGTTCGTTGGAACGGTTGAGTCAGCTTTCGAAAGCCTGAAGGATGGTCATCGCCCATCCCCGGTCAGACCTTCTCATCCTTCGCATACGCCGGATTCGCTCACGGAGCCTCCGCGGTCAGTGGCGATGAAGGTTCCGATTCCTGAAACCGTGACGGGTACACCGGCACCGGCGGTCTCGGGGGTCAACCCATTGGCGCTGACCGTCAGCGTCCCCGAGCTAGCAGTGAACGTGATAGTGGAGCTGATCCCGGATGCCATCCCGCAGACAGCCGTAGTCTCGGTCGTCGTCACGGTCTGATGGATATCGTCCGCTGCAGTCGTGCCGAGGGCAGCTGGGCATTGCCAGGTTCCTGCGGCATTGTCTTGGAAGCCCAGGAAATGCTCAACGAGGCAAGAGGCCACAGCATCGGTCGGCGACCACGACGTGCCACCAGCAGCAGTGGCGATTTCGCTGAGCAAGGAAGGTACTGCGTCAGCCTCGGTCTCGGCATTCGCAACCTCATGGGCAACGAGGGCAAGCGAAGGAGTCCCGGAAAAGATCGTCCTCTCCACTCCTGAGGACCAAAAGGTGCAGCCTGTGGCCGCGCCTGAGCTTGGGATCGCACCGCACTCCGTCGCCGTGTCTCCCATCCCCCAGGTCCAGGTCGGTCCCGGGTCGATGCCCGAACTCTCGACCTCAGTCACCAAGGTGGCAATCGAGGGCTCGGACGTCGAGGCGGCAACCGCTGCGGCAGGCGCAGCGGCGCTTGCGGGCGTTCCGACAACGGATGGAACCGGGGTGGTCCTCGTTGGAGATGTCGGTTCGACCTTGACACCAAGAGCGATCTGCGTGCGATCAGCAACTGTCCTCGAGGCCGAGCTGGTCACCCGTGCCGTTGACTTCACCGAGGAATGGGAGCCAGCGACGAGCAGTGGGCCACCGACAGCCATGACGACAAGAAGCGCGATTGAAGCTGCGGCCGCACACCGGCCTCTGCGGTGGCGGGCGACGCTGCCGGGATGAGCGAAGGACGCCTTCAGCCTTCCAGCCGATTCGTCCTTACTCTCGTCCTCTTCAACCATGTGTTGAGATTACGACCTCAACACATGGTTGTCAACACATGGTTGATATGCGGGATAGACCCAGGTACCCTGGAGGGATGTCACCGGATCTCGAAACACTCGCTGATCGACTGACGCAGCAGGGCCTCGAGGAAGCCGCACTGGGCGCCGTCGACAAGCATGACGCCGCACTTGCCGAACTCCGCTTTGCAGACTCGCTGCGGAGATCGGCGGAACGCCTGAGCCAAAAGTCGGCGGAGTCAGCCCGGGCTCTCGGTGCGAGCTGGCGGGAAATCGGGGCCGCTGTGGGCGGAATCACGCCCCAAGGCGCGGAGCATCGGTTCAGCGCAGCCGCCAAGGAGCGTCGGTCGAAAGCCGCCAAGGCGGAATGGGCTGCCAAAGATCGGCGGCGAACCCCGAGGACTGAGCCCTCTGAGGAGCGCTCCTACGAATCAGAGAGAGCGTAAACAGACGAGATTGGCGGGCCGGGGAGACTTCGGGGCCGACGGATTCGTAGACCTCTGGCCAGTCAGCCCGCCGGCTGAGACGTCGTCGTGTCGGCAGACGGCGCCGGTGTGACCGAGGTCAGGGTCGAGTAGACGACGATGTTCGAGAGATAGCTCCCAGTTTGATGGTCAAAGACTCCGCCGCAGGTCACCAGCTGCAGAGCACTTACCCCGTATGAGCCGTAGACCTGTTGGGCTGGAAACTGTTCTTTCGAATAGGAAACTACGGCATTGACTGTGAACTGAGCAGCAGTCCCGTCGACCAGACCAACATCGATCTGGTCGCCCCGCGCCAGCGTGCGCAAGTTGAAGAACACGCCGGGACCCTGATAGCTGTCGACGTGGCCCAGAATGACTGCGGAACCGACCTGACCAGGAGTTGGACCCAGGTCGAACCAGCCCGCCTGTTGGCTGGTCGAAGGTACCTGGACCGTACCGTCGGAATTCTCGCCGAGAGTGCCCAGCGACACTGAAACGCCGATTGAGGGGATTCGGAGCATTGCCGGAACTGAGCGAGTGGTGGCCAGTGGGATGGCTATTTTGGGAGGAGTGACGGCGCTCCCTACCGCTGCCGGTGACGGATGGGGTGGTGGAAGGGCGTGATCGCCTCCATGCAATCCCCATGCGATGGCCACAACACCGGCCACGAGGAGCGCGCCAGCGGCCATCCACCAACGTATCGGGGGCCTCATGGATCGAAGGGACGCGCCCAACTGGTCACGATCGAGTTGGCGAAGGCGCCTGCGCGACTGACTTGCGACGGCGTCGGGCCGCAACGGTGAAGACCGCCCCCGAGCCCCCGAGAAGCAGGACTCCGAAGAGGATAAGATCGTCGTTTCGCTGATGGGCAGCGCCGCCGAATCCAGTGTGGGGAAATCCGGTGGGGACCACCGCGGTGGTCGTCCCTCCAGCACCGGCTGCTGATCCGGTGCCGGTTGTTCCTTCGCCCCCGGTCGTAGTTGTGCCGTTCGTGGAGATCGAACCACCCGTTCCCGTTCCGACCGGTGTGGTGGTGGCGGTCGATGCCGGCGTCGTGGTAGCGGTTGGCGTGGTGGTGGTGGTTGTCGGCGACACGGCGCAAGACGTCGGGGCGTCAATCGTGTCGGAATTGAGAGTGACGTCGCCATTGCGAACCAGAACCCGCCCATGCACGGTCACTCCTGCAGAGAGTGTGGCCGAGGTGAGGGCCATGATCGTTCCCACGAACGTGCTGCCCGAGTTCAGCGCGGCCGAACTGCTGACCTGCCAGAAGACATTGCACGCTTGCGCGCCGTTCTCCAGTTCCACAACGCTGCCCGAGGCCGTGATCAGGTCCGACGAGGCTTGGAAGACAAACACGGCGTTGGCGTCCCCCTCCCCATTCAGCACCAGGGGACTTGATGCCGTGATGTTGGCCGTGGCCGCGTGACCGAAGGCATAGACGCCGGGGGTAAGGGTCTGGCCACCGAGCTGATTGTCTCCCGCAGAGAATGTCGAGGTCGGGGTCTGCCCTGCTGCTGACACATAGGCCGTCGTCAGGTCGTTCTTCGCCTGGGTGAGAAGAGCGGGATTGTTGACATTGCCGGCCGGGCCGGTGCCGTCAGTCGAGTAGATCGTGCCAGTGACCTCCCCTTGCGTGAGCCCGGTGATGTTGGAACCTGGGTCCGGGCTGAGGCCGACATTGCCGAGGATGGTCGAGGTCGGGACGTCGGTAACTGCGGTACCGCCCAGGACGGCGAACGGGGCGGCCGTACCCAACTGCACCGTCGTGGCCGCCGAAGCCGAAGGCACGAAGGCAGTGCCCACAAGAGCCAGAGCGAGCAAAGGAACACTGACCGCCGTAGCTATCGACAATCGACGATGGCCCCGCAGAGGAGGGCGGCTCGGAGCGGATAGGGATCCTCGCAGGCGAAAAGCGACAGATCGACCCACTGGTGATTCCGAAGCGGAGGGCACTGTACATCCCCTTTTGAAACCCGAAATAGATAACCGTCGGCGACGGACGTCCGGGTTTGCAATTGCAAGAATACTCCTGTAAGCGGACTCTAGCAATATATTTCTATAAGTATCTGCTGTTAGGCTTTTGACGTGGTCAATTGGGCGTTTCTGAGCAATCACGGACGCGCGCTCTTGTGCATCGCCAGCGACCCTTCCGTGCGACTGCGTGAGATCGCATTGGAAATCGGCATTACCGAACGAAGTGCGTACTCCATTGTCAGTGATTTGGACGCAGCGGGATATCTGGTGAAACAGAAGGACGGCCGTCGGAATCGCTACGTCATTCAAGAAGACCTCCCCCTTCCTGAAGCCAGCAATAGAGAACTGGCGATAGGACAAGTCTTGGGCCTCCTCAGAGGCCTCTAATCCGGCGGTTACAGGCTCAACACACCTGTGGCGGTGGTTTTCTTCATCATCTCGACTCGAGAGCTCACTCATGGGCTCTGGACGGCGCAGCCCATGATCAAAGGACGCTGAGAGAAGTTGGCCACTTGAGTCGTCCAGTGCGCCCTGCCGCAACTCCGAGGGTGGGCAAAATCGCCCAAACGCAGTGCCGCCGAATCTTGAGCTCCCCGTGGCAACGGAGGATCAGGTGCTTGTCATCGAATTCTTCCCAGCGGCCTCAGTGCTGTCTCGCCTGAAGTCTGAAGCAGGTGGCGCCCAGCGATTGCTGCGAGCATCACCAAATGCGATGACGCAGGTTCGCGCCAGCCCGTGATCATTCCGTCGACGACGAGCATGCCGTTGTCAGCGCATCGGGTCGATCCAACCGTGTCGATCCAATCGTGTCGATCCAACTGGGTCGATCCAACCGTCGTACGGGACGACGACTTTTCCGTCCCCATCCACGGCCGGGCATTGGCCAACCTGAATGATGTGGCGGCGGCAATGGGTCCGGGCCCGCACTACGTCACGGGCGACTGACTTTGCTGTTTCTACGCCTGCCCACGAGGAGCAAGCAGCGAGTCTCGTGGTAACCGTCGCCACTGAGGACAGTGGTACCGCCCGTCGAGCGAGGTGGAGAACGCCTCATCGCCACGTGAGAGTTACCCGGAATACCGTTTTCGGCGGGGTCGCGACACGATGACCAGGAAAAAGAGGCACAATGGGAGTGGAGACCTACCCTGCGGAACGCCACGCCTCCGGCGGGGATGAAGAGGGTGTTGCGCTCGGAATGTGTACCTGAGACAGGAGAATCATCATGGCATCAACGAACCGAGGCTCATTCGGATCAGCCTCGAACTATCAGCGCATGGTCGAGTCTTATGGAACGGCCGCTCAAGGAGGCTCGACCGCTGTACTTGACGCCCCGACATCGACCCCCGTCCCCACTCGAACGTTCACTGCGGACGGTGCCTTCAACAAGGCCGGACTTCTCGGAGCCCTGACCCTGGTCATCGGTGGCCTGGCCTATGTGGCCAATGCGCCACTCGGTCTCGTCTGGCCGCTGATGCTGGTCGCTCTCGGCGCCGGCCTGTGGGCCTCCCTCCAGCCGCGGCGAGCAAAAGTACTGGCTCCGGTATTCGCTGTCTGCGAGGGCGCGGTCCTCGGCATGCTCTCCCGCTACTACGCCAACCAGGGTCAGCACGTCGTCACGCTGGCCGTGGTCGGGACCCTCGCTATCGTCATCGGGGTGTGGTTCTTCTACCGCACGGGCCTGGTGCGCGTCGGCCATCGGTTCCTCCAGACCACGATGATCGCCTCGCTCGGCCTACTGGCCGTGATGGTGGTGTCGATCTTGACCGGGTGGGGAGCGTCTGGTCTCAGTGGTGTCATCATCTTCGGCGTCCTGTACCTGTTCATCGCCGTGATGAACCTGTTCGTCGACTACGACTTCGCTTACCGGGCCCAGGCAAGCCAGCTCAGCGCCGACGCCGAGTGGTACTCCGCCTTCTCGCTACTGCTCTCCTCGGCCATGGTCTACCTGGCGCTGCTGCGCATCTTTGGCGGTCGGAACTAGGGCTTCAACGACGGGCGGCCGTTTTGCGGCTCGGTGACGAACCGTTGGCCACTCGACAAACCAGTCGGAGACGTCACTCGGCCCATTGAGTTCCTTCACGATTGCGGTGGGGTCATGGTGGCGTGCATCTTGACCGCTCGCAGCACCGGCGCCGTCTCGATGTGGGTGAGGCCTTCAAGTGCTGCCATCTCGCCCGTGATGTATTCGTAGAGGCGGCGATCGTCCTGGCAGATGAGGGCCGCGACCAGGTTGGTTGGCCCGGTGGTGGCGGCGGCGAAAGGGATCTCGGGCCGGCCAGCGAGGGCTGATCCGACCTCGGCGAGGTTGGCCGGGGCCACCGACATCCACAAGAGGGCTCTGGACTGGAATCCCACCGCGTCGCTGGCGAGGTCCACGTCGAAGGAGAGAACCCCACAAGCGACAAGCTCCTCGACCCGTCGTCGGACCGTCGATTCGTGCCAGTGGGTGCGAACGGCGAGCTGGCGGTAAGGGGTGCGGCCATCCTCGGCGAGCGCCTGGAGTAATGGCCAGTCGCTGTCCTGCAGCGTGACCATGGATCGTTCAGTGTGAGTGGCGCTCCGAACCGGGGGGACGAGCTGAGCGATCTCCTCCTGACAGAGATCGCTCCGACCTGGCGGGGGCGAGGCACCGGTGGAGAAGATGTGTAGGAGACAGTAGGCGTCGAGGGAGACGACCTGACGGCCGACCGAAAGCTCGCCGACCAGCAGTGAGGTCCGGTGTTCGCCGTCTCTGGAGTGGATCGTGCTGAATATCTCCGTCCCTCCCGACATCAGCTGCACCCACAACGTGTCCGGATGCTGCGCCAGCCTCGTGGCGACGGCAGCTGCCGATCCCGGAGCGCAGCGAATTCGAACGGCCCAGTCGGACCGGCCGAGGCGCTGGGAGTCGAGCTGGCCTACGACCCGTACGACTCGACTGTCGTACAGCCGTCGGTACCGTCGGGCAATGGTCTGCTCGGAGGATCCGAGGACCTCGGACAGTCGACTGAACGACACTCGTGGATCGAGATAGAGCGCTTGGATGATACGACGGTCCAGGAGATCAATGGCGATTCTTCTCACGTGATTCACGGTAGTTCATGGAGTAAATAGGCAGTTATAGACAAATCGGTGGCGGACTGGTGGTTGGAGGTGCAGGCTGTCGTCATGGAGAAGAAGTGGTGGACCTTGATCGTGGTGTGTGCGGGCACCTTCATGCTGCTGCTGGACGTGACGATCGTGATCGTTGCCCTCCCGAGCATCCAATCGGGACTGCATGCCAGCTTTAGCGAGGTGCAGTGGGTGGTCGACGCCTACGCCCTGACCCTGGCGTCGGTGCTGCTGACCGCCGGCTCCCTGGCCGATCGGTACGGGCGCCGATTCCTGTTCACCATCGGTCTCATCGTCTTCACCCTTGGATCGCTGCTCTGCGGGGTAGCCCAGTCACCGATCATGTTGATCATCTCCCGTAGCGCCCAAGGGATCGGCGGGGCCATCCTGTTCGCCACCGCGCTGGCGCTCCTGGCCCAGAGTTTCCAGGGCCACGAGCGAGGGGTGGCCTTCGGAGTCTGGGGTGCCGTCACCGGTGTGGCCGTCGGACTCGGACCGGTGCTGGGAGGTGTCATCACCACCGGCATCAGCTGGCGGGGCATCTTTTTGGTGAACCTACCCATCGGCGTGGCTGCGCTCGTCGTCACCCGATTGAAGGTGGATGAGTCGAAGACACCATATGCGGCACGCCCTGACTGGGCCGGGTTCGCCACCCTCACCGCCGGACTGGTCAGCCTGACCTACGGCTTGATCCGCGCCGGCGAGATCGCATGGAGCGACAGCGGAGTCGTCATCTGCCTCGTCCTCGCCGCTGTGTTCTTGGCGGCCTTCGTGGCCGTGGAGCTGCGGGCGGATCATCCGCTGTTCGACCTGACCCTCTTCCGCATCCCCACGTTCGGCGGAGGACTGGCCGCCGCCTTCGCCATGAACGGCTCGCTCTACGCCATGCTCTTGTACCTCGTGCTCTACCTGCAGGACGACCTGGGCTACTCCGCCCTCGGGACGGGACTCCGACTGCTCATCATGAGCGGTGTGACTCTTGTGACGGCGACGATTGCCGGACGGCTCAGCACCCACATGCCCGTCAGGTGGCTCATCGGTCCGGGACTCCTTCTTGTCGGGATCGGCCTGCTGCTCATGACCGGGCTCGACAGGGCTAGCACTTGGACTCATCTGATCCCCGGCTTCATCGTGGCCGGTGCCGGATCGGGACTCGTCAATCCGCCCCTGGCTTCCACAGCAGTAGGCGTGGTGACACCACAACGCTCGGGCATGGCATCGGGGGTGAATACGACCTTCCGTCAGATCGGCATCGCCACCGGCATCGCCGTCTACGGTTCGATCTTCGCCTCCTCCCTACACAACAAGATGGACCAAGCCCTGTCTGGAAACCCGTCGCTGCACCGGCTCCTGCCCTCGATCGTCACTGCCATCCAGCAGGGCAACACCGGCCAGGCCCTCGGCGCCGTGCCAGCACCGCTCCGTGCGCCGCTCATCGACGCCATCCACTCCAGCTTCGCCAGCACCCTCGACGTTCTTCTCGTGATCAGCGCCGTCCTGGCCCTAGCCGGGGCGGCCTGTTCGGTCGGACTCATCCGGTCCCGGGACTTCGTCGCCTCTCACCAGGCCCGGCCAGCTCCGGCATCGACAGGCCCGGCCACGGAGTCAGCGGCACAGGCTTCATCCTGACGGCCGGTAGCGGGATCCGGAGCGCTCAGGAGCAGTCGTCACCTTCTCTGAGGTCGGCGATGAGCCCCGGAGGCGTCGGCTGCCATCCGAGCAGGTCCTTGCCGATGCCGAGCCACAGTGAGGAGCGAGGCCACGCTGGTGATCGCCACGATCCGCGGCTACTGCTTGACTTGCTCGCCGCCGGTGACCAGGTCCGGGTCGAGGACGCGGCCGAGAGCTTCTCGCCGCCCTCGAGCCTCACCGAACCTCATGGGCCGCCAGGGTGCCGGCGTGATACTTGAGCGCTGGCCGACTACTGAGGTCCCAGCTGGTCGGGCTTGCGGTCCTTGTGGGCTGGATCACGCGACTCCTCCGTCGCATCGACGGCCGTCGTTTCGATGACTTCGCCAGCATTGGCTGGGCCGTACCGCCAGAGGAACGCCCGGGCCTGGCTCTCTCGTCGCTCTCGGCGCTTCGGGCTGACAGCGAGCATGAGCCGGTCCACGCCGATGGCGATCAGGCCCACGACGACCAACGCAGCTGCGATGGCGAGGACGAAGACCCCGACGAAGACAACCAGGACCACGATGGCCGCCAGCACGACGGCGCCCATGATCGCGGTGAGGCAACCGAACCTCCCCGAGGGTGGCTGGACATTAGCCATGGGACCAATCATTCCACCAGACGTGGCGTCCCGGTTCCTCGCTCCATAGCCGGGCGCTTCGAGCAAATGCAGTGAGCCCAGCCGCCATAGCCCGAGCTCGTCCGTCTCAGGATCGGTGGCCCCGAACATCATGCGGTGGGGTGGGTGCGCGGCTGCATCGGTACGGCCTCAGGCTTGGAAGGCGGATATCGCGGCGCAAGCGAATGTGAGTGCAATCAACGGAACCATCAGTAGCCAGATCATCATCTCGGTCCAAGCAGTTGTCGCTTTGTCTGCTTGCCTCCATCACCGAACCTATGGACCGATTTCAAGAGAACCGTAAGCGGCACTTCAAAAGTGCATAAGGAGTTGACCTCCGTCCACGACGCGAGCCTGTTTGGGCCAGTGCTCAGATCGACGCAGCCTTGGCCGGGACGTCACTCCGGAGGCGGACCCCAACGTCGATAGCGTGGTCACGTGGTCCTCCACGGTGATCAGCCATCAAGTGCGAGTGCCCTTTCGCTACGGGTCCACCTCTCCGGCACCGACCCGGTCGTCTGGAGACGGGTCCTCGTGCCTGGGTCAATCACCATGGCCGAGCTCAGCACCATGCTGCTCACGGTCATGGGATGGGACAACTCCCATGCGCACGCCTTCCGGGTGGGTGGCACGAACTACCTGCCCCTCGGCGAGATCGACGAGGACGACGAGATCGACGAAGAGAAGGTGACGACCCTCGAGGCCGTCGGAGGTGAGCTCCACTTCTTCTACGACTACGACTTCGGTGACGGATGGGTGCACGAGGTGCTCGTCGAAGGGGTGGTCCGCTCAATCCCCAGCCTGCAGTTCGCCGTCTGCCTCGACGGGGAGAACGCCTGCCCGCCAGAAGACGTGGGGGGCGTGTCCGGTTACGCCGAGTTCCTCCATGCCGTCCTCGATCCCGACGACCTGGCGCACGACAGCTATCTCGAGTGGGTCGGCGGATCCTTCGATCCGGAAACCTTCGACCTGGCTGGAGCCAATGCCCGGCTGCAGCGCCTTCGATGAAGCCATTGCCCGTATCGGCATGGGAGCTGTTTATGGTATCTGATCTGATACCATGAGTTCATGGATGCCGCCCTCATCATCCGCACGGCTCGGGGTCGCTCGAAGCTGAGCCTCCGAGCGCTGGCCGATCGCGCCGGGACGTCGCACGCGACGCTGTCGGCCTACGAGAAGGGTCGGGTGGATCCGTCGACGGCCGTCCTGTCACGGATCGTGGCGGCGGCCGGACAGTCGCTCGAGACCACGCTCCTCAGCGCGCCGCCCGACATCGACGGCCTGTCCCGCGGCGACGAGCTGCTTGCCGTCCTCGAGCTGGCCGAGCAGTTTCCCGCACGCCATGCGCCACGCCTCGAGTTCCCCGGGTTCGGACAGCTGTGACTTCGATCGCCGAGAAGATGGTGGCCATCGCCGGGGCCCTCGATGCCCACGGACTCCCCTATGCCTTCGGAGGTGCCCTGGCATTGGCCTTCTGCACCGAACGGGCGCGAGGCACGATCGACATCGATGTGAACGTCTTCGTCGGCCAGGAGGAGACCAGTCGGGTCCTCGGGGCGTTGGATCCGGACATCGGCTATGGCGATGCGGATCGAAAGGCCCTCGAACGCGACGGGCAGACCCGGCTGTGGTGGGATCAGACACCGGTCGACGTCTTCCTCGACACCACCGACTTCCACGTCCAGGCGGCCCAGCGCCGGCAACTCCACGAGTTCGCCGGCCGGTCGCTCCCCTTCCTCGGCTGTTCCGACCTCGCCGTCTTCAAGGCCTTCTTCAACAGGACGAAGGACTGGGCGGACCTAGAAGAGATGCAAGCCATCGGCGCCCTCAACGTCGACCAGACGCTCGGCGTCCTCATTCGCTACCTCGGAGAGGACGACGAACGCGTCGAACGGCTCCGGTCACTGACCGGCCCGAGCCGATGACCGGGCGCACTCCCCGACTGGGCGAAACTCTCAGCTGTCAAAGCGGCTTTACGCGATGAGGCGTGGGTGGCGGCCTCGGATTCGTGCAGTTGATCGAGTGTTCCATGTGACTCCCGAGTGGAGCAACAGCCGGAGCCGATAGTTCTCGAAGTTGCGTAGTCCGTGCCCGATCCTTCGAAGCTTCTCGGCGATGAGGTTCTGGGCCTCGGTCGGTCCGTTGGAGATCCCGGTCACGTGATAGTTGAGGATCTCTTCCTCCCAGGTCGAGA
This sequence comes from Acidimicrobiaceae bacterium, assembly GCA_003164275.1. The sequence continues at coordinate 23,517 of PLSY01000088.1, forward strand.
CGGTCTTGGCCAACCGGGTGAGCTCGGGGACGTCGGCCTCGGCGGCGTGTTGGTAGAAGGCGACCAGCCTCCACCGGGCGGCATGCAGGTTCCTGGCGGCGTACATCTCTCGGAGGAGCTCCTTGCCGAGGATCCCAGCCCCACACTCGCCGTCGGGGTCGCCCGNNGGATCCTCCCTCCGTCCTCGGTGGCCCAGGCTCTCTTGTTGGACCCGGCGGCGGATGTCGTCGACCATCGAGTTGGCCAACTTGATGCCATGAAAACAGTCCACCGTGACGGTGGTGTCGGGCAGGTAGGCGAGGATCCCTTTCAAGTAGCCCCGGTGCGGGTCGATGGCCACGGCATCGATGGCCTGTCGCCAGGCCGGAGAGCCCTGGGAAAGCCAGTAGCCCACGTCGTCGGCGTTGCGGCCTCTCACGATGTCGAGGAGGCATCCTCTCTTCACGTCGACGAAGCAGGTGACGTAGTCCGTGTGATGCTCACCGTTGGCGCTGAGCATCTTGTGCTCGTCGATCCCGAGGGCGC
>PLSY01000032.1 GCA_003164275.1 Acidimicrobiaceae bacterium
GATCTCCGACTCAGGACACTAGCTCGGTGGCGGGGATCAGCGGCGGCTTCCCGGAATAAAAGTTGAACGGAATCAGCTGTCTTGATGACCGGACGCCGTAGTGGGTGGTACTTGGGTCCGCAGCGAGCGCACTGACATCGACGAGTGCATACGCCGCACCGGCTGGAGCCACCGGTAGGACCGACTGGCTCGTAGGGCAGCCAAGTCCGCCTCGGCCTGGCCACGGGCCGCCACCTCAGCCTCGAGCCGATCCCCCAGCGCCGCTATAGATGCGCGCCGCCCCTGGCCCTTAGTGGCGACATAGGCGCCCACCGGACTTGGAATGAAGATAAGGGCCATGCTGGCCTCGATGAGCCGTTGTGCGGTAGCACTGGCGGCCGTGAGTGCTCCGTCTCCGGAATCGGCGCCATAGAGAACGAGGCAACTCTGATCAGTCGAGAGCATCGTCCATCGATCGAGCTGGCCTTGGATATCCGGACCGGAATGCCGGAGTAGCAGCAGGTCAGCTTCACCTACCAACGAGTCGGGTGGGGAATCGTCGGGGGAGAGTTCGATGTCCGGATGCTGGAAGAAGGGGAGTCGGCCCAGGTCCCGTCTCCGGTGTTGGTCGGGCTCGATGCAGTGCTGCCGTTGGCCGGGACCGAGCTCCCGGTGGATGCGCCGGGTCATGAAGCCGTTGTGCACGCCGATCTCTAGGATGGTGGCGGGTCGTGAGGCCTGGACGAAGGCGGCAACGAACTCGCAGAGCTCGCGGTCAGGATCATCCTCGGTCCAACCGTGCCAGGGTCCGCCTCTCCGTGCGCCACCGTGATGCTTCTCGGTCGGCGGGGGTTCGTCTGCCCATACCGAGAGCCCCGGGAGTTCGGCAATGAGGGACGTCGTCTCTTGGTGCTGCCGTCGTTCCGCGATGGCCTCTTGGATGTCGGCGGGAATCTCACCGACATCCCACGTGCTCACCGATCGCTTGGCGTGGGCCCGGTAGTACTCCTCTTCAGCGGTGAGCCGGCGGGAGTCGCTGTACCAGCCGATGTGACGGGCCACATACGGCGCCCCGGTGCGCAGGGCGGCGAAGGTGCCCTTGGGCGTCGAGGGTCGGTAGAGCGCAAACGTGGTGTCGATCGCGGCGCGAAATACGGAGGGCTCCACTTCGTCAAGCCAGAACTGAGACTCCCAGTCCAGCACCTCCTGGCGGAACTCATAAGTAGGGGGCAGGTCATCGATACGGAGACCGAATCCCACCTTGCCGATGTCGCCGTAGCGGAACAGGAGGTCAGCGAAGCGCTCTACCGCATCGCGCGGGCACCCGGCATCGGGGACTACGTCGGAGTCCGTTACTACGAACGGTCCGGAGTGAGAGATGGCATCCAGCACGTCTCCTTCCCAGACGGAGAAGTGCCCGAGGTTGGCCCCGAGCTCGATCACCTGGTGTGGAGTCTGCGTGAAGTACTCGAGCAGCGGGGGGAACGAGGAATCGTTGTCGACCAGAATGATCCGCTCATGGCCCGCCCGCTCGAGCCATCCGACGAGGTCGATGAGCGGGGCGAGGCGGTCACGGCAGGTGATGAGAATCGGAGTGTGTACCGGATCGAAGTTCATGATGAAGGGGAAGAAGGGTACCGGACCGCTCAACCGCCGGCTCCAGCGAGCGTACCAGCGAACACCGCAGTGAACGGGACTCGTGGGCCGCTGTCGGGGAACGTCAACAAGTACCCTGGGCCCGGTGTCCGACGAACCAACGCAGACCAGTGGGCGGATCATGCGACGGTGGGCCCTCCACCTGCCACCGATCCGGAGACTGGTCAACAGTCGGGACAAGCTCGGCCGCGAGAACACTCGCCTGCAGACGCAGGTGAGCTCGCTCGAGCAACTCGAGCGGCAATCGAAGGACCGGATCACCGCCATGGAGTCCGAGCTCGCCAAGGCGGGCGTCTACCCCCTCGGTACGTACCACTCGCCGGTACCCGATATGGAATCGCTTCGGCCGCGGATCGACGGACTCCTGTCGGACCGTGAGATTCCGGGGATCGATTTCCGTGACAACCAGCAGCTCGAGTTGGCCCGGGCCCTCGGAGCTCTGGCCGTCGACGCCCCCTTCGGGAGCTCGCCGGAGGATGCCGCGGCGCGTGGGCACCGCTACTTTTACGACAACGGCTTCTACTTCTGGGGTGACGGCATCGTCCTCCACTCCATGCTCAGGCATATTCGGCCCATGCGGGTCATTGAGATCGGTTCTGGATTCTCGTCGGCCAACATGCTCGATACGGCGGAGCGGTTCTTGGGCGACGAGATACGGTTCACCTTCGTTGAACCGTATCCAGAGCGCCTCTACGAGCTCCTTCGTCCCAGTGATCGGCATGACGATCGGGTGAGCATCATCGAGCAGAAGGTAGAGGACGTGGACGCCGCGCTTTTCGACGACCTTGTCGCCGGTGACATCCTGTTCATCGATTCCAGCCACGTCAGTCGGATCGGCGGTGAGGTCAACTACCTCCTCTTGGACATCGTTCCCCGTCTCGTGCCCGGTGTGTACGTCCACGTCCACGACGTCTACTGGCCCTTCGAGTACCCGCGTCGGTGGATCGAAGAAGGCCGCTGGTGGAACGAGGCCTACCTGGTACGGGCCCTCCTCACCGGGAACGACAAGATCCAGGTCGAGTTCTTTTCTGACTATCTTGCTGCACGTCACCACAGCGCTGTCGCAGCCGTACTGCCCGTCTGGGCCGAGAACGCCGGTGCCGGGATCTGGCTGCGCACCCGCTAGATCTTCTTGGTGCTGGGGTCTCTGGATCTTGTGACAAGT
>PLSY01000241.1:0-24225 GCA_003164275.1 Acidimicrobiaceae bacterium
CCTTGATCCACAGCTCGCCGAGGCCGAGCTCTGCGGCCAGGCGGTCGGCCCGGACGAGGGGGGTGAAGCCGGCTCCAAGGTCGACCGGTGCCGAGTCGCTGACCGGCAGGAGATCGGCGTAGCGCCAGATCGACCGCGGACCCGAGGCGATCCGTTCCCTTGTGATGGTGTCCGCCACCCGGTCGTAGTCGTAGGTGACTTCGAGGGGCCCGAAGCAGTAGTCGCAGACGTGCAGTGCTTCGGCCGGATAGCCGCGCCCGCACTCACGACAGCGCAGCCCAGATACAAAATCCACAATGTCTCCTCATCGCTCGGGCATTGGCACCTGTAACGGAGCCGATCGAATGGGTGTCGATCGAGATCTCGCTCTGGTTGCCGCAGCGTCGCAGGGCCCGGTCCCTCAGCTGCTCTGGATGATGACGTCTATTTTGGTCGAAGTAGCACGCCCCGTCAATGCGGCCCCTCCCACCGGCCGCACAGCGGCGTACCGACCCTTCCCCGACACCCCGTAGGGTGAGCGATGATGACACGATGCCGATGACACTCATGCCTGGTGAGGAGGCCGGGCGCTATCCGAGCGCCATGTTCGATCCCGTCGCCCTGGTGGCGGCCAAGGGTGGCCACACCATCTCCGTGTGCATCCCGGCGCGCAACGAGGCTGCGACCGTCGGGCCCATCGTCAAGACCGTGGTCGAGACGTTGACCGAGATTGGCGGAGGCGTGGCCTTGGTCGACGAAGTGGTGGTGGTCGACGACGGCTCAACCGACCAGACCGGAGACATCGCCCGACGGGCGGGAGCCCGGGTGGCCGTCTCCGACTCCCCGACGGGCGGCAAGGGCCAGGCCATGCGAGCCGCCCTGCAGGCGTCCGATGGTGATCTCGTGGCCTTCATCGACGCCGACGTGACGAACTTCGGGCCCCACTTCATCTGCGGCCTCCTCGGGCCGTTGCTGCTCGACGACACCGTGAGCCTCGTGAAGGGGTACTACGAGCGACCGCTCAACGGGGCCCCAGGCGGCGGCGGCCGGGTCACCGAGCTGGTGGCCAAGCCCATCATCGACCTGCTCTTCCCCCAGCTCGGCTCCATCGGACAGCCGCTGGCGGGAGAGACGGCCTCGTGGCGGAGCGTGCTCGAGCACTGTGGCCTGGCCGACGGCTACGCCGTGGAGCTGGCCCTGCTCATCGATGTGGCTGCCCTCCACGGGGTCGAGAGCATCGCCCAGGTCGACCTCGGGGTGAGGGTCCACCGCAACCGACCCCTGTCGGAACTTCGTCCCCAGGCGACCGATATCCTGCGCGCCGCCCTGGCAAGAAACCTGCTCACCATTCACGAGTGACCCGCCGTCATGGCCGATCCGGTCACGACCAGGTGGTTCAGACTGGGGCGGGCACCTCGAACGCTCCAACGGGAGAAGGCGGCGTGCCTTCCCCCGCTGTCGTCTGTTGCATCTGGGCCAGGCCGGGCCTCAGCTCGAGCTGGCGGTGGTGGCGAGCTCCCGTCGGTCGGTGGTGGCGGCCGTGACCACCAGGTCCCGACCTTCGGCCCTGGCGCTGCGGTGGGCACGGACGCCTGGTATCGCCAGGGCGCAGACGGCCCCGAGGGCCACGACCACCGCCCCCACATAGATGGCCGGCGTCATGCCGTTCACGTAGTCCTGGCCGGAGGCATAGCTGCCGTGCGAGCTGAAGATGGACCCGAGGACAGCGATGCCGAGAACTCCACCCAGCTCACGGAACGCGCTGTTCGCTCCCGAGGCCACACCCTCTAGGGCCTTCGGCACGCCGCCGAGGACGAGGGAGGCGAGGGGGACGAAGAACAACGTCATCCCGACCCCCCCGATGACGAAGGGAGCGATCAGGTCGGAGTACGGCGTCGTCGGGGTGACGATGAGGGCGAGCCAGGTCAGGCAGATGGCCTGAAAGATCAGGCCGATGACGACCAGGATCTTGCCTCCCCACCGCTCGGCCATGGTCCCGACCACGGGGGCGAGGAGCATGGCGATGGCCGTCCACGGCAGGATGCGCACGCCGGCGGCCAGGGGGCTCATGCCCTGGACGGTCTGGAGGAACTGGGTCAGGAAGAAGATGGAGCCGAACATCCCGAAGCTGAAGAACATGGCGGTGAGGTTGACGGCGGTGAAGCCACGGTTGCGGAACATGCGCAGATCGAGCATGGGGTGGCTCGATCGCAGCTCCCAGGCGACGAAGCCGAGGAGGGCGACGATCCCGACCAGGAACGAGGCCATGACCGAGGTGCTCGTCCATCCGGACCCGTTTCCACGAACCAGGCCGAGCACGATTCCGAACAGTCCGACGCTGACCAGCCCGACGCCGGCCAGGTCGAGGCGTGAGGCGACCCCGCGTGACTCGGAGAGCTTCCACCAGGCCAAGGGGATGAGGGCAAGACCGACCGGGACGTTCAGCCAGAAGATGTACTGCCACGACCAGCCGCTCGTCACGAATCCGCCGACCAATGGCCCTATAGCGACGGCCGCGCCCCCGATGGCCCCCCAGATGCCGAGGGCCATGTTGCGGCGGGCCGGGGGGACGGCGGCGCTCAACAAGGTCAACGAGAGCGGCATGATCATGGCCCCGCCGGCCCCCTGGACGGCCCGCGCAGCGATGAGCACCGTGATGCTCGGGGCCAATGCGGCGAGCGCCGATGCCCCGGTGAAGACGGCGATGCCGAGGACGAAGATCTTCCGACGGCCGAACCGTTCGCCGACGGCGGCGGCCGACAGCAGCAACACGGCGAAGGTCAGCGTGTAGGCGTTCACCGTCCACTCGAGGCCGGAGAGTCCAGCGTGGAGGTGGACCCGGATCACTGGTAGGGCGGTCGAGACCACCAGGTTGTCGAGTGAGGCCATGAAGAGCGCGAGTCCGGTAATGGCGATGGCCCAGATGGCCCTCGATCTCACCTTTTTGGCCTCCGTGCTGGCATTTGGTTGTGAGTAGTCACTAGATTCACGGGACAAATGAGAGGGGTCGGCAACATCGTTGTTCATGCGGGTACCTCCATTGACTCGGTCCTCTCGGCACCGGGTGCCTCGAGAGCCTGGGTGGTGGCCGGGTCGGCCGGGTCTTTGTCTTCTATCTGGCACAGGTTCTGTGCCCAGGGCTCGGAGAGTGAGACGAGGTCGATGGCGGCGACGACGTTGAGGAGCATCCCCATGGCGAAGAACTCACGCACCTCGTCCTCGGTCAGCTGGCACCGCTCCGACACCATCTCCGCCAGCACCTCGAAGGTCCGTCGGCAGCTGCGGGCGATGTCGGGGTCGGAGGGAGCAGCAGCGAAGCCGTGCAGCTCGACCTGGAGCATCTCGGGGTCCGTCATGAGTTCCACGTAGGCCGTGCCCATGGCCTCTTTGGCCTCGTAGCCCTCCAGCCCCTCGCCGGCACGTCTCAGCTCGGTGATGATCCGATCCGTGACCAGGTCGTAGGTGGCGATGAACAGGTCCTTTTTGGTGCCGAACAGGCGGAACAGATATGGCTGGGAGATACCGGCCCGATGGGCGATGGCGTCGGTGGACGTCCCGGCGTAGCCGGAGCGGGCGAACTCGGTGATGGCGGCCGCCAGTACCGAGGTGCGACGCTCGTCGGCGGTCTGTCGGGTCGAAACCATCATCTGCCTATTGTGAGTGGTTACTCACTACCTTGTCAAGAGGAAGCCGGATTGCTTCCCCGGGCCGACAAACGGGTAGCGTCCCCACATGGTTGTCGACCCCCACCCACAGGACGGCGACGGCTCCCTGGCCGACGTGGTCCTGGTCTCCAACCGGGGCCCGCTCGCCTTCCACTTCGACGACGGGCAGCTCGTGCGAGGGACCGTGGCGGGTGGCCTGGCCGGCTCGCTGCACCCGATGGTCGTCGGCACCGGGGCCACCTGGGTGGCCTCGACCCTCGGGGAGGCCGACCGGGCGGCGGCCGACGCCGGGCTGATGGCGGACGACGGCCTCAACATCGAGCTCGTGGAGCCCGAGCCCGAGGTCTACAACATGGCCTACAACGTGATCTCGAACGCCACGCTGTGGTTCTGCCACCATCACCTGTTCGACGCCGCCCGCAGGCCCCGGGCCGATCGTCGGTGGATGGAGGCCTGGGACGCCTACCGACAGCTCAACCACCTCTTTGCCGAGCGGGTGGCAAAAGTTGCGCCGGAGGGGGGCCGGGTCCTCGTCCAGGACTACCACCTTGCCCTCATGGGCTCGGAGATCGCCCGGCTCCGACCGGACCTGCGGACCGCCCACTTCACCCACACTCCGTTCGCCGATCCCTCGGTCCTGCGCATGCTCCCGGACACGGTCGGAAACGAGCTGCTCTCGGCCATGGATGGCTTCGACACCTGCGGCTTTCACACCGAGCGCTGGGCCGCCGCCTACCGGGCGTGCCGGACAGCACTTGCCCCAACGGGCGCGGCGAAGCCGACGTTCGTCTCCCCGCTGTCGACCGACCAGGCCCGCCTGGAGGCCTCAGTAGCCGAGCCCAAGGTGGCCTCGGCTCTGGCCCGCATCAACCACCAGATCGGGGGGGACGATCGCCAGGTCATCGTCCGGGTGGACCGTATGGAGCTGTCGAAGAACCTCCTGCGCGGTTTTTGGGCCTTCGAGGAGCTCCTCCACTACGAGCCACAGCGTCGCGAGCGGGTGGTCCTTGTCGCCCTCGCCTATCCGACCCGCCAGGGGCTGGCCGAGTATCTCGCCTACCAGAACGAGGTCGAGTCCACCGTGGCCCGCATCAACGAGCAGTGGGGCACACCCGGGTGGACGCCCATCATCTTGGAGGTGGAGGACGACTATCCCCGGTCACTCGCCGCCCTCTCCCGCTACGACGTCCTGCTGGTCAATCCCGTGCGCGATGGGCTCAATCTGGTGGCAAAGGAGGGACCGCTCATCAACACCTGTGACGGAGTGCTGGCACTGTCCCGAGAGGCCGGTGCCTTCGAGGAGCTCGCCCCGGCCGTCTTGGAGGTGAACCCGTTCGATGTGTCGGGCACGGCGGCCGTGCTGGCTGCCGCCCTAGATATGGCTCCGGCCGAGAGGTCAGCGAAGGCAGCGGAGCTGCGACGGATCATCACCGCCAGGCGGCCCATCGACTGGTTGGACGACCAGCTGGCGGCCCTGCGCTGAGCAGTGACGGCGGCTGCATGTCCCACGCTGGGCCTGGGATGGGAGCCCTGTCTAGTGGTGGTCGAGCCGAGGCGCCTGCTCGGCCAGCCAGGCCAGGGCCGATAGGGCTTCACCGGGGCCTTCGACGCTGACGTCGGCGGCCTCGGCGACGGCCGGGGCGCTCTCGTCGTCGAGGACGGCGACCGTCACGCCACGGAGCAGCCTGTCATCGTGCAAGGATGCCACGGCCTCGAAGGCCGGTAGGTCGCCGAGATCGTCACCCAGGTAGCAAGCTGCCGTGCAGTCGCCGACCAGTCGGCGCACGACCGAGCCCTTGTCGACTTCCAGGGGCGGCCGCAGCTCCATCGACTTTCGGCCGGGATGGGCGACCAGCCCGGTGCGGCCGACCTCGTCGGCCACGGCGGCCATGGCCCACTGCTCGGCTTCGGGGGCCTGTCGCCAGTGGACGGTGACGGCAAGGCCCTTCGACTCGATGGTCACCCCGGGGGGCGCGTGGGACCGGAGTGAGAAGGTGGCCCCGGCGATGGCCGAACGCCACTCCTCCACCCCCGGCTCCACGGTGATGGCGCCGCTGCTGTCGCTCCACTCGAGCCCATAGAGGCCGACGAGGGTCACGCCGCGGTGGTCTGGCCCGCTCCCCAGGTGCTCGACGAGGAACGCACCGGGCCGTCCCGACACGACGGCCACAACGCCGAAGCGATCGGCCAGGTCGGCCAGCACGCGTCGCGCGCCGGGCAGGGGCCGCGCCGTCGCCGGGTCGGCCACGATGGGTGAGAGCGTGCCGTCGAAGTCGCTGACGATGGCTGTGCTGGCCGGATCCACCAACAGGCTGGCGAGGGCGCGCCGCACCTCGGAGCGCGGCTCCTCACGCCCGTCGGCCGATCCACCGACCGCCGATCCAGTGACCATGGGGGGCGTCCGCTAGCGGGTGGTGGTCGTGACCGACTTGGCCGCAGTGGTGGTCGTCGTCCCCTTGGTGGTGGTCGTGGTGGTGCTCGTCGATTCAGTGGCGAGGTCGGGACCGACGACGACGAGGACATCGGCGGCTCCGATGGTGCTGATCGGTGCTGCTGTCGTGTAGGGCACCACGGTGCTCGGTGCGAGGTGTAGGGACGCAGCGATGGTGGTGGCGGCTGGCTGGAAGCCGGCCACGTAGTACACGCTCGACGACTTGACGTCGGTGGTGGCGTTGGTCGGCGCCAGCAGGTTCCACCCTCCCGCCGTCAGCTCTTTGGTGACGGCGGCGGCGGCTCCGGCCACCCCCGAGGCATTGGCCACGACCACCGACACCTTGCTCGGCAGCACCGTGGTCGTCGTGGTCGTCGGGTGCCTGGGTGCCGTTGTGGACGTCGAGGTCGAGGTCGAGGTCGCCGTACTGGAACTGGCAACCGGCGTGCTCGTCGGGTGGATGACCCCGAGCAACAGAACCGCGGCGGCGACGAACACGATGAGGACAATGCCCGCCTTGACGACCGGATACCCGCTTCCCCCCCCATTTGATCCGTTGCTTCGACTGGGTTCAGGGGGAGTGGCCACTGCGTGCCAGCCTGCCAACCGGGGAGGGGCAAAGCAAGCACCCCCCGCCGAGCCCTCAATCGAGCCAGGCTCAGACTGGCCACCGGGTCCCGGGCCGTCGGACGAACGCCCCTAGAATGCCGATGGTCCCGGATTGCCCCGGCACCGTGCCGGTGTGGCGCAGTTGGTAGCGCAGACGACTTGTAATCGTCAGGTCGTGGGTTCGATTCCCACCGCCGGCTCCAATAGGTCCAGTTCAGAGCGTTGTATCTCGACGATAGGTAGGCAAAAATCCGTCTCTCTAACCGCCTCCGAACGCCGACCGCGGCAGAATCCGACAGTAAGTTGTCATTGGGTTCGAAGTACAAATGCGGCGGGCGTGCGCGCGGCGATACGTGCGGGTATTGCCGCTACGAGATTTGCGAGTATCAGGGTGCCGACCACGACCAACAGAAGTGACGTGGGCACTGTGGGTTGAGGCACGGCATTGATATTGCGAGCGAACACAATCCACAGTTGCCGTCCGACAACAATGCCAAGGGGCACTCCGATGATAACGGCGATCACGGCGATGGCTGAGGCCTGCCAGGCGATCGTGACGGCCAACTGCCGTGTAGTGAAGCCGAGAGTCTTCAACAAGGCGAGGTCTCGCCTCCGTCGCCGGACGGACGCGATCAAGGTCTGAGCCAGCGCGGCAGTAGCGCCCAAGGCGAGGCCGGCGGCAAGGATGACGGGTGTCGCTCCCGTGGATTGGTAGTTGACGATCCCAGCAGGATGTTGGACGCCTAGGACGTCGATGACATCGCCGGTGGCATTCGGGTCGGCTGCGAAGACCTTCTTGGCGAGTCGCGCAATGCGCTGCATGTCCGCCATCCCTGCAGCAGAGCCGACGTTGCTGTGAAGGTCGACGAAGACGTTCCCGGTCCGTTGAGATTGGGGTCGGGCTGTTGGGCGGCACGTCCGATTGCCGGACTAACGAGTTCGGAGAGTACGGCTCCGGTACCCATCGAGGGATGGTCGGCGAAGTTCCCCGAACCACCGATCACGGGCATGGTTGCAGTTCCGGCTGTGACCAGCTTGGTAGGCGGGAGTTACAAGGGGGCGGTCGATGGGCTGCCGAAGGAAAGACGACCGTGTCGCCAATGTGTTTGTGTGGAAGCGAAAGCGTGATGGCGCCCAATACGATTTGATTGTTGTTATCGACGGCGTGTCCGGACAGGATGGGTGGAGCGACCGTCGCGTGGTTGGCACCTAGCAGGGCAGGCACCGTCTGGCCATCGACTTGGACGGATAGAGGGTGGTATCCGGACCAGGCCGAGACATCATGGTCGTGGTTGAGCGCGGTCAAAGCTGGTGGGGGTTCGCGATCCGACTGGCGGGACCGGGGAGGAGGGAGACAGTGGGCGACATGACGGTACGGGGGGCCTCGGCTCATACGGTGGTTCGGTCGATCGGGCGGATCCTGTGAGCCGGTCATGAGCGTGGTCGACGCGGTGGTGGTCGGTTCGGGCCCGAACGGCCTGGCCGCCGCGATCACCCTGGCCGCTGCCGGTCTCTCGGTGACGGTGGTGGAGGGGGCCGAGACGGTAGGCGGTGGCTGCCGGACCGAAGCGCTGACGTTGCCAGGCTTCCGCCACGACGTCTGTTCCGCGGCCCACCCCATGGTGCTCTGCTCGCCGTTCTTCCGGCAGCCGGCGTTCGCGATCCTGCGGGCCAGACTGCTCCAGCCCGAGGTGCCATTCGCCCATCCCCTGGACGCCGGCAAGGCGGCGGCGGCGCACCGCACCCTGGAGGAGACGGTGGCCTCGCTCGGTGCCGACGGCCCGGCGTACCGGCGACTGCTCGGTCCCCTGGTGGAGGGCGCCCGGCCCATCGGGGACGCGGTCCTCGCCCCCCTGCGGTCGGTGCCCCGCCATCCGCTTCCCGTCGCCCGGTTCGGCCTGTCCGGTCTGCTGTCGGTGGCTCGCCTGGTCGACCGCTTCGAGACAGAAGAGGCCAAGGCCATCCTCGCCGGAGCGTCGGCTCACTCCATGGCCGCGTTGACCGCCCCCCTCACCGCCGCCTTGGGCCTGTTCCTAACCCTGACCGCCCATGCCGCCGGCTGGCCGGTGGTCGAGGGAGGCAGCGCGGGCATCGCCGAGGCCATGACCGCCGAGTTGGAGCGCCTCGGGGGCACCGTGGTCACAGGACAGTGGGTCCGCTCGCTGGACGAGCTCCCCGCATCCCGGGTCACCGTGGTGGACGCTGCGCCCTCGGCGTTGGCGTCGCTGGCGGCCGACGCCCTACCTCCCCGATACGGCCGGGCCCTGCGTCGGTTCCGCTACGGGCCGGGCGTCTGCAAAGTGGACTGGGCCCTGTCGGGTCCGGTGCCCTGGACCTCGGAGGTCTGTCGGCGGTCTGGGACGCTTCACCTCGGGGGCACCTTCGCCGAGGTGGCGTCCAGCGAGGCTGAGGTCGCCGCCGGGAGGCATCCAGCGCAGCCGTTCTGTTTGGTCGTGCAGGCCGGCGTGGCCGACCCGACCAGGGCGCCCGACGGCCAGCAGTCTCTGTGGGGCTACTGCCACGTCCCCTCCGGGTCGACGGTCGACATGAGCTCGGCCATCGAGGCCCAGATCGAGCGGTTTGCGCCGGGCTTCTCAGAGCTGGTGCTCGCCCGCTCGGTCCGGACGGCCGCCGAGGAGGAGGCGCACAATCCGAACTACGTGGGCGGGGACATCGCCGGCGGGGTTTCGACCCTGCGGCAGACCGTCTTCAGACCCACAATCGCCTGGAACCCCTACCGCACCCCGCTGCGGGGCGTCTATCTGTGCTCGGCCTCAACCGCGCCGGGGGCCGGCGTGCACGGCATGTGCGGGGTCTACGCGGCCCGCACCGTGCTCCATGACCACTTCGGGGGACCTGCTCCCTTCCGGACCTCACCGGTGGCCTGACGGAGCTCGCGGCTCACTCCGAACGAAGCGAACGGCCAGCCCGTCATCCAGCGGGCGCGGCACCACCACCTGGCCCACGCGCGACCCGGCGAATTGTTGATCGCCAGATCACCCGACCTGCCGCATTCAACCCAACTTCAGCCCAACAATCGGGGCTCAGCGTGTCACGCAGCGCGGGGTCGAGTGTCGAGCGCGGGTCGAGACACTGCCTCTCATCTGGTCACATGCGATGAGACGGGACTGAGCACGATACGGCGCGAATCACGAGAGGCGACTTGTAATCGTCAGGTCGTGGGTTCGATTCCCACCGCCGGCTCCGATAGATCCCAGTTCGGATCGCACTACTTCGACGTTCTGTCGGTATTTGGCTAAAAACCCGACAGCCAAACTAGCAACCCGAGGGTCACCACGGCTGGGGCACCACGGCCGGGAGCATTCGACAACGCAGTCCAAAAGTGCGGGAACTTCTCGTCTAGGTCGCGATGGGCGTCCCTACGATCCGGAACGCGCTGAATTAATTAGCTACTACAATCATTAGCATATGACTACTAAGAGAAGAGCTGATGGCGAAGTCCACCGGGACCTCATCGTCGATGCCGTATTGAGCGCGAGCCGTGTGCTCGTCGCCGTGGCGGCCCGTTCTCTTGGGGATGTGGCTGAAGAGGTGACGCTCACCCAGTACCGCACCTTGGTGGTCCTGGCGTCCCGTGGTCCGCAGAGCCTGGCCGAACTGGCCGAAGCGGTCGATGTGACTTCACCTACCGCCACTCGCATGTGTGATCGATTGATCAAAAAGGGCCTGATCCTGCGCCGCCACGACCGGGATGATCGGCGTCTTGTTCGCTTGACGTTGGCCAAGCAAGGTCACGAACTGGTGGATGCCGTGACCAAGAAGCGGCGTGCCGAGATCGCTCACCTGTTGGAAGCGATTCCTTCAGATCAACAGGGAGGACTGGTCGACTCGCTGCAACGCCTCACTGCCGCTGCGGGCGAAGTGCCCGAGCAGGACTGGTCGACCGGCTGGGATCTGTAGAAGGGAATTCAGTGAGATGACCGCTTTCGGTAGAACCTCCTGGCGGGCCACCATGACGCGAGCATCCCGTTGGCTGGGCCATGCGTCCTACCTCCAGAAGTGGCTGACCCTCGGTGTCCTCATCGGAACGATGGCAGGTGTGGGTGCCATCGTCTTCTACGAGGCCCTCGTGGCCTGTACGCACTTCTTCCTGGGGACGCTGGCCGGCTATCACGTACCCACGCCGGCGGGCGAGGGTGGTCATCGGGCCTCCGCCAACTTCACCCGCCCCTGGGCCATACCGCTGGTGGTCGGACTAGGGGCCCTGCTCGGAGCCGTCCTGGTGTTCCGATTCGCTCCCGAGGCGGAGGGGCACGGCACCGATGCCGCCATCTCAGCTGTCCACCACAACCCTCGGGGCATCCGCTTCCGGGCGGTAATCGTGAAGATCGTGGCGTCCGCCCTCACCATCGGATCCGGAGGATCGGGCGGTCGTGAGGGTCCGACCGGCCAGATCAGTGCCGGGTTCGCGTCCCTGCTGGCCCGGGAGCTGGACCTCAGCCCGTCCGACGCCCGGATCGCAGTGGTCACCGGCATCGGCTCGGGGATCGGGGCCATCTTCGGAGCGCCGCTCGGCGGCGCCGTCCTGGCCACTGAGATCCTCTACCGTGACGATTTCGACGCCGAGGCGCTGCTACCCAGCTTCGTCGCCTCGCTGGTCGGCTACGTGATCTTCGGAGCCTTCATCGGGTTCACGCCGCTCTTCGGCTTCGCCGGGAGTTACCACTTCACCGATCCTGCCCATCTGCCGTGGTTCGCCCTGATCGGCGTGCTGGGTGGATTGATCGGCCTCCTCTATGCCAAGAGCTTCTACGGCATCGCAGAACTGTTCGGGAGGATCCCGCTCCCTCGTTGGGCCAAGCCCGCCATCGGCGGGGTCATCGTCGGTCTCATGGCCCTGGCCATCCCCGAGGTACTCGGCACAGGCTACGGGTGGATCCAGCAGGGACTCGGCCGCCAGCTCTTGGCGCTCCCGTTATGGATCGTCCTGATCCTTCCCTTTGCCAGGATCCTGGCCACCAGCCTCTCCATCGGTTCGGGAGGGTCAGGAGGCATCTTCGGTCCGGGCATGATCATCGGAGCCTTCATCGGCGCCTCGGTCTGGCGGCTGTTCGAACCGGTCGTCCCTTCGATGGGCCACAACCCGGCCCCGTTCGTGATTGTCGGGATGATGTGCTGTTTCGGCGGCATCTCACGGGCGCCCCTGGCGGTCATGTTGATGGTGGCGGAGATGACCGGGAGTCTGTCGATCCTCGGGCCGGCCATGATCGCCGTCGGCCTGGCGTGGTTCATCGTCCGTCGCAGTGATGACACCATCTACCGAAGTCAACTCAAGAACAGGGCCGACGCCCCTGCCCAACGACTGCTGATCGGAATGCCGTTGTTGAGAAGTGTCCCGGTACAACAAGCCATGGCGCAGCCCCGTCTGCTCCTGAGCGGTGGGATGTCAGTGGCCCAGGCCCGACATCAACTGGCACAAGAGGGACTGGCTGGAGCGCCGGTGGTGGACGAGGAGGGTCGATTCGAGGGGACCTTCTCGCCGGACAACCTCGAGAGAGTTGCCCCTGGTGACGACCGCCGAGTCGGGACCATGGTTGACATAACAGCTCCCACTGTGTCTGACTCCGCCAACCTCGATGTCGCCGTCGAGGCCATCACCACGGCCAGCCAGCACTGGGTCGCAGTGCTCAACAGTGAGCGCAAGGTAGTCGGGACGGTTGCCACCTCGGACGTGGTCCGGGGCTATCGGTTCGGGTTACTCGCCAGTCTTCAGCAGATGGATCCAGGTGGGGACCAGGGTGGTTCGGACCGTGTGCGCATTGCCTCCGACTCACCACTCGCAGACCAACGTCTTCGGGACGCCGGACTGCCCCTCAGCGTGATCGTCACCACCGTCCAGAGAAACCGTGACCTGGTGGTGCCTGACAGGGACACGGTACTGAGACCCGGAGACGAGCTGGTGGTGATCGGTAGTCCCGCAGACATCGACGGCGTTCGCGCTCTCGGTGGATCTCGCAGAGCGGTCGGTCACCAAGGGCTCGCGTCGAACGCCGAGCCCCGAAGCGGTGGAGGGAGGCAGCAGTGAGGCCGTCGGGGGAGACGGGCCGGGCCGCCACACCCCGCGCCGCGAAGGATGACAGTCCCGCGCGCGCTTCGAGGGGCACTTCGCATTAAGTTCTCTGGTCGACGGCGCATCGAGACCCGTAACGGGCCGTCGCTACGACCCCGAGGTGGTTCGAGGAGCGGTATGACGGATCTGCTGATGACCGTGGGTGGCTTGACCATCACCGATCGCTTCTTCGCCACGCGGTCGCTGACCGAGTCCCTGGCCTCGCCACTCGGCGCCGAGGACCAGACGGTGCAGTCCATGCCTGACGTGAGCCCGACCAAGTGGCACCGGGCGCACACCACCTGGTTCTTCGAGACGTTCCTGCTCAACCCAAGCCTCGCCGGTTACAGCAACTTCCATCCCGAGTTCGGCTACCTGTTCAACTCGTACTACGAGGGAGTGGGAGCCAGATACCCACGCCACGACCGCGGGCTCCTCTCCCGGCCCGGCATCGCCGAGGTCGCCGAGTACCGATCCCATGTCGACCAGGCCATGGCCGAGTTGCTGGGCGAGGACTCGACCGAGGCCCTGGCCGGCTTGGTCGAGCTCGGCATCCAACACGAGCAACAACACCAAGAGCTGTTGTTGATGGACATCAAGCACGTGCTTTCCCGCAACCCGCTGCTACCGGCCTACGACGCCGTCCGCTTCCCTGGGCCAACGCCCTCGCCCGCGACGACCTGGACCGAGCACCCAGAGGGCACCTACCTGATCGGCCACCGCGGCGCCGGATTCTGCTTCGACAACGAGCTCCCCGAGCACCGGGAGTATCTCGGCCCCTTCGCTCTGGCCGACCAGCCGGTGACCTGCGGCCAGTGGGTCGAGTTCATCGAGGACGGCGGCTACGAGCGCCCTGAGCTCTGGCTGTCCGACGGGTGGGCCACGGTGAAGGCGGACAGTTGGTCGAGCCCCCTCTACTGGCTGGCCACCGACGGCGGGTACGAAGAGTTCACCCTTGGGGGCCCGACCCCCCTCAACCCGGCCCAGCCCGTCAGCCACGTGAGCTACTACGAGGCCGATGCTTTCGCCCGCTGGGCCGGGTCCCGCCTGCCGACCGAGGCCGAGTGGGAGGTCGCAGCCAGCGGAGCGCCGCTGGTCGGGCACTTCCTCGACCAGACCAAGCTCCACCCCCAACCGGTGGACGAGGCCGCGAAGCCGAGCCTGTTCGGCGACGTCTGGCAGTGGACGTCATCGTCCTACAGCCCGTATCCGGGCTTCGAGCCGGCCGAGGGGGCGGTGGGCGAGTACAACGGGAAGTTCATGGTCAACCAGTACGTCCTGCGGGGCGGGTCCTGCGCCACCCCCTCCGACCATCTGCGTGCCTCCTACCGGAACTTCTTCCCACCGTCCGCCCGCTGGGCCTTCAGCGGCCTGCGGCTGGCCAGGAACAGTTGACCCGGCCACATCCGAACACCGGCCAGCACCGAAGGACGAGTCGATGACAGAACCGATCCCGCCCACCGTCGCCGTCCATCTCACCGGGGACGACTTGCGCCTGGCCATGGAGCACGACGTGCGATCAGGTCTCTCCACGATGCCGAGGAGCATCCCGCCGGTCTACTTCTACGACGACCGGGGCAGCCGCCTTTTCGACGAGATCACCCGGCTCCCCGAGTACTACCCGACGAGGGCCGAGCGCTCCATCCTCGACGCCCATGGCAAGGACATCGCCGAGCGCTCGGGAGCCGACACCCTGGTCGAGCTCGGAGCCGGCACCTGTGACAAGTCCCGGGTCCTCCTGGATGCCATGGGCTCGACAGGCAAGCTCAAGCGGTTCGTGCCCCTCGACGTCAGCGACACCACCTTGTGGGAAGCGGCGTGCGCCCTGTCGGACGAGTACCCGGGCCTGGCCGTCTCGGCGGTGGTGGCCGACTTCCATCTCCACCTGGACCTCCTTCCCGTCGACGGTCGCCGCCTCTTCGCCTTCCTCGGCGGCACCATCGGCAATCTCGACCCAGGACAGCGTGGGCAGTTCTACGCCGAGCTGGCCAAGGTCATGGCCATGGACGACCGGCTCCTGCTCGGCACCGACCTGATCAAGGACCGGGCACGACTGATCGCTGCCTACGACGACGCCCAGGGCGTCACGGCCGAGTTCAACCGCAACGTGCTCCACGTGCTCAACCGTGAGCTCCATGCCGACTTCGAGCCCGGACGCTTCGAGCACGTGGCCCGGTGGAACGTCGACCACCACCGGATCGAGATGTGGCTGCGCTCAATGGTCGACCAGCACGTTCGGGTGGCCGACCTCGACCTCGAGCTCGACTTCTCTGCCGGGGAGGAAATGCTGACCGAGATCAGCACCAAGTTCTCCCCCGAGGCACTCGAAGCCGAGCTGAGCGAGTGCGGCTTCGTCATCGAGTCGATGTGGTCGTCCGAGGGTGACGAGTTCCTCCTCACCCTGGCCCGCCCGGCCTGAATCGCCGTTCAGGGCCGGCTACTCGTCGCCCAGGTCCTTCACCGCAACCTCGATGGCCCGGTGAAACGTCGGGTAGGCGTAGATCATGTGGCGCAGCTGTTTGGTCGGTACCTCGGCGTGGACGGCCAGCACCAGGAAGGACAGCACCTCACCGCCCCACGGGCCGGCTGACGTGGCCCCGACCAGCACACCCCGGTCGGCGTCTTCGACCAACTTGATGAAGCCTCTGTTGCCGGCCTTGTGGATCCACCCCCGGGCGGAGGTCGGGACGTCGGCCATGCCCACCCGCACGGAGATCCCTTTGTCACGTGCCCCTTGCTCACTGAGACCCACCGACCCGATCTCCGGGTCGGTGAAGGTGACCTTGGGCACGGCCCGGTAGTCGGCGGGGACGACCTCTTGGCCGAGGATGTCCCGGACCACGATGTCGGCCTGATACATGGAGACGTGGGTGAACGCGCCCTTGCCGGTGATGTCACCGACGGCCCAGACGTCGCCTGCGCCCTCCACCCGGAGGTGGTCGTCGACAGGCAGGGCCTTGGCTGCGGGGTCGACGCCGATGGAGGCGACGTTGAGCGCTACGAGGTCAGCCCGGCGCCCGGCGGCCACCAGGAGCTGGTCGACCACTACGTCCTCCCCGTCGTCGAGGCCGATGGTGAATCGTCCGCCGTCGTGGCGCACCGACTCGATGGTCACCTTGGTGCGCACGTCGATCCCCTCCTCGGCGAACACGTCGGCCAGCAGTGCTCCGGACTCCGGCTCCTCCGGCCCGACCAGGTGCTCACCCATCTCCAGGACGGTCACGGCCGAGCCGAACCGGGAGAACACCTGGGCGAGCTCGACACCGATGGCCCCTCCCCCGAGAACGGCGAGGTGTGACGGCACCTCCTCGGCCTCGATGGCCTGACGGTTTGTCCAGTAGGGCGTGTCGGACAGGCCGTCGATCGGCGGGATCCACGCCCGGGTGCCGGTCCCGATCACCACGGCCCGTCGGGCGGTGAACACCTGGTCGCCCACGGCCACCTGGCCCGGGCCGACGAGTCGGCCCCACCCGCGGACGAGCCGTCCTCCCTTGTCCTCGAACCGCTTGACGGCGACGGTGTCGTCCCACGAGTCGGTCGCTTCCTCCCGGATCCTCTTCGCCACCGGGGCCCAGTCCGGCTCGACAGTGGCAGAGCCCGCCATTCCCTTCACCCGACCGGCCTCGGCCAGGAGGTCAGCCGCTCGGATCATCATCTTCGAAGGCACGCATCCCCAGTACGGGCACTCGCCTCCGACCAGCTCGGCGTCAATCCCGATCACATCGAGGCCGGCCGAGGCCAGGCGACCAGCCACGTCCTCACCTCCGGGCCCCATGCCGATCACGATCACGTCTGCCTGGTCGTCCACGGGTTGCTCCTTCGGTCGGCGGGCCGCCACGTGGCGGCGAGTACCCGGGTGACCGCTCGAATGGCCGATCCCGGTGCCAACGGTTCTACCCCACCATCCACCCTTTGCCGGAGAGTCCGGGAGCGAGGTGTGCTCGTCGGGCGGCTGCACCCATGCCCTTTGGGGAACATCTCTGCGCCCGGGGTGTTGTACCGCCCATGACAGTGAAAGCGACATGGAACGGAAAAGTCCTGGCCGAAAGCGACGAGACGGTCGTGGTCGAGGGAAACCACTACTTCCCCGCCGACAGCGTCAATGACCAGTACTTCGTGCCCAGCGAGACCACGAGCCACTGCCCGTGGAAGGGCGAGGCCAGCTACCGATCGGTGGTGGTCGACGGCGCCCGCAACGACGACGCCGCCTGGTTCTACCCCGAACCCAAAGAGGCAGCCAAGGAGATCACCGACAGAGTGGCCTTCTGGAAGGGCGTCGTCGTCGAAGAAGTGGCCTGACCGAAGCAACCGGCCGAGGAATCACCTCGAGCGCTGGCGGGCCACGTCGAAGCAAGCGATGGCCCCGGCGGTCGACACGTTGAGTGAGGACAAAGAGCCGTGCTGGGGGATGGAGGCGAGGGCGTCGCAGCGCTTGCGGGTGAGGGCGGCGAGGCCGGCACCCTCCGAGCCGAGGACGAGGGCGACGGGCTGATCGCCCAGAGGCAGCTCGTAGAGCGACTGGTCAGCCTCTCCCACCAGGCCGACCGACCACACCCCGAGCTGAGTGAGCTTTTGCAGGGCGACCGGGATGCCGGCCACGAGAGCCATGGGCAGGTATTCGATGGCCCCGGCGGCCACCTTGGCCACTGTCGGCGACAGGTGGGCCGAGCGATGTCGCGGCAACACGATGCCGGTCACCCCGGCGCACTCGGCACTCCGCAGGAGCGCCCCCAGATTGTGGGGGTCGGTGATCCCGTCGAGCACCAACAAGAACGGGACGCGACCACGGCGAGACGGCTCGCACAACGCCTCGAGGGGAGTCTCTTCGACCGGGCGGGCCAGGGCCACTACGCCCTGCGCGGTCTCGGTTCGGGCTACCGAGTCGATGCGTCGACGGGACACGTACTCGACCCGTACGCGTCGCCTGGTTGCCAGCTGTTCGATCTCGTCGAGGATGGGCGAGGCGTCCATGCCCTCGGCCATGAACAGCGACTTGACCGAGCGCCGATTGGCGTCCAGCAGCTCGCGGACAGCCTGGCGACCCTCCACCTGCTCCCCGCCGAGGCCCTGGACGGCAGTCGGCTTCCTCGTCCCCGGGCCGCCGGCGAACCGATCACCCTGGCCGCCCGACCGCGAGGCGGCGGATCCCGTCCGTCCCTTCTGAGCCCCTGTCCGTCCTGCGGACCCCCGACCGGCGGGCCGGCCGGCACCCCGTGGGCTCTCCTTGGCCGCACCCCCCCGTTTGCCCACGGGGGGTGGCCCGTTGTTCCGTCCGCCACCCGGGCGCCCCCGCCCTGATCCACTCTTGGCCGGGCTCATCGTCCATCCTCCGTCTGCTCCACAGCTGTTCCCGTCATCAGCACCACCGCGGTGCAGGCAATCCCTTCCGCCCGCCCGAGGGCGCCGAGCCCTTCGGCCCTGGTGGCCTTCACGTTCACCGGCGCTCCGAGGGCATCAGCCAGCCGGCCGGCCATCTGTTCGACGAACGGAGCCAGCCGGGGCCGCTCGGCCACCACCGTGCAGTCGGCATTGACCGGCACCCAGCCGGCATCCTCGGCCAGGCTGAGCATGCGGGCGAGGATCTCCATGCTGTCGGCATTGCGCCATCGCGGGTCGGTGTCGGGGGCATGGCGGCCGAGATCGCCGAGCCCGGCCGCCCCGAGGACGGCGTCGGCGATGGCATGGGCCACCGCATCAGCGTCACTGTGGCCCTCGAGGCCCTGGGCGCCGTCCCCGGTGATGGTGACGCCGCCGAGCATGAGCGGGCGCCCGGGCGCGTCGGAGAACCGGTGC
Source organism: Acidimicrobiaceae bacterium (assembly GCA_003164275.1). The sequence goes on from PLSY01000241.1 coordinate 18,548, forward strand.
ACGTCGATCCCCTGGCCGATCCGCAACCGGAAGGCCGCGCTCACCTGTTCGCCATCTGGATGAGGGCATCGGCCATGGCCAGATCGTCAGGGTTGGTGATCTTCAGGTTGCGAGGCTCGCCGGGAACCACGACCACGAGCGATCCGAGCCGCTCGAGGAGCCCGGCGTCATCGGTCGCCTCCCCGCCCGAGCGGTGGGCCGAGCGGAGTGCTTCGGCCTTGAACGCCTGGGGGGTCTGGACGGCCACCAGCCCCTCTCGTTCGACGGTCGCCACGATGGCCCCGTCGACAGCCCGCTTCAGCGTGTCGGAGACGGCGAGCACGGGGATCGCTCCGTCAACGCCGGGAACCCGCACGGCATCGAGTACGGCGGCGAACAGATCGGCGGTGGCGAGGGGGCGTGCGGCGTCGTGGACCACGATGATGTCGGCCTCCTCAGGCACGGCGGCGAGGCCGGCGCGGACCGAGTCGGCCCTCGTCGCCCCGCCGGTCACCGTCCGGTCTGCGCCCATCTCGTCGGGGGAGCCATCGGCCGTGGACCGACGGGCGGCCTCGGGAACGACCAGCACCACGCCGGCGGCCACCGAGCGACAGGCCTCGATCGACCAGGCGGCGACGGGGCGACCGGAGAGGTGGAGAAACTGCTTCAGTCCGCCGAACCGGCGGCCTGAACCGCCTGCCACCACGATGGCCCACACGGGCCCCGCTCGGCTCAGGGCAGCGCCTCGTTGAGGCGAACCTCTGCGGTCTCCTCGTCGACCCCGAGAGCGAAGGTCAACTCGGACACCAGGATCTGCCGGGCCCGCTGGAGCATCCGCTTCTCCCCGGCCGACAGGCCCTTGTCCTTGTCGCGGATGGAGAGATTTCGCACCACCTCGGCCACCTGGTAGATGTCACCGGAGCGGAGCTTCTCGGAGTGGTTCTTGTAGCGTCGCGACCAGTTGGTGGGCATCCGCGCTTCCTTCTTCCGGAGGACGGCGAACACCTCTTCAACCTCTTCGTCATTGATCACTTCCCGCAGACCGACCCCGTCGGTGTTGTCAGCGGGGACCATCAACGTCAGGTCTCCATAGGCAAGTCGGAGTACCAGGTACTCCTGCTTCTTGCCGAATGCCTCTTTGGTCTCGCGTCGCTCTACTACTGCCGCGCCGTGGTGCGGGTNNGGATAGACGACCTTGTCACCGATGTCGAACACCGTTCCTCCTGGCGTTGCGTGCTGATCCCGGGCTGGTGAGCTCGATCGGAATCGCGTAGGGAAAGCACGCAATGGTACACGCCCAGCACCCCCGACCAGACCGCGGCCCACAATGGTGGGGGGCGCTCGACGGTCCGGGTGGCCACAGGCCGCCTCGGTCGCCGTGCTCAGCGCTACTGGTAGCGCTCGAAGATGTTGGCCTCAACCAGACGTGCCAAGCCGTTCTTCACCGAGTGGGCACGCGCCTGGCCCACCCCCTCGACCTGTTCCAGTTCCACGAGGGAGGCCCTCATGATCTGCTGCAGGTTGACGAAGCGGTCGACGATCCGCTCGATGATCGCATCGGAGAACCGGGGTAGTCGGTACAACAGGCGGTAGCCCCGGGGCTCAACCGCCGAGTCGGTGTCGCTGATCGAAGCAGGGAGGCCGATGATCTCGGCCACCCGGTCGGCATTCCGCAGCTCCTCCGACGACAGACGGGTGAGCCGAGACACCACCTGGTCGATCACCGACAGGCGGTTGGTGCCCCGGATGGGCGGGTGACCGCAGTAGTCGCGGACCACCAGGTGGAGGGCGGGCGCCACCCCATTGACCAGTTCGGAGGATTGGAGGCCGACCAGCCGGCCGTCCTCGCCCAACTCCACCAGATAGCCGTCCACCTCCTCGGCGATGCGCAGCACCATCTCTGCGGCCTGGACCACGGAGACCACGTCCCCGACCGACACCGTGTCCTCCACCTCCAACATGGACAGGGCCGAGAGGGCGACGTCGAACCGGTTTCGGAAGCGTTGCATGGTGGCCAGGGCCTGGTCGGTGCGGTCGTGGAGCCAGCCCGTCGGCTGCACGGTGTGCTTCAGGTCGTTGCGGTAGACGGCGATCACCGACATGGCGGCCGACACGGACAGGACGGGGACGTCGATGGAGCGGGCCACCCGCTCCGCCGTCCGGTGCCTGGTCCCGGTCTCGGTGGTTGGGATGGTGGCCTTCGGCATCAGGTGGACATTGGCCCGGGCGATCCGGGAGGCGTCGGGGGCGAGGATGATGGCACCGTCCATCTTGGCCAGCTCGGACAGCCGTTGGGGGCTGAACTCGGCATCGAGGAGGAACCCGCCTGTGCAGATGGAAAGGATGCCGGGGCCGTCACCGACCACGACGAGCGCGCCTCGCTTCGCCAGAAGGATGCGATCGAGGCCGTCACGCAGCGGACGACCCGGGGCTGCCATGGCCAAGGCGTCACTGAGGGGCGAGGTCTGGCGGGTGGTCACAGGCAAATGGTAGCGGCCGTTGCTCGAAGCGGCCCCTTTGCCCGGCCTCGGACTGTCCGGCCCGGGCCGAGCCGGTCCGGGAGCCGGTCAGCTGGGGGCGAGGACCGACACCGTCAGCGGACCGGACCGTGCCCGTGCGTCGAAGAGGCTGGCCCCGGCCATCAGGTCGGAAAGGATGCGACGCATGTCGATGGTGATCCGGTAGCGCGGGTGTCGGCCTCGTCGACCAGAGCGAGGGGCAGGGCAGATCGTCGTAGGCCTCCCCTGTCCGTTCCGAGGGGTCATCCATGATGCATGAGAGCCGTGACGGTTGGCGGCTCGGGAGTCGCTCAGCGGCTACGGGGGCCGCAACCGAGGCGGGCGACGGCCTCGGACACCGTCTCGGCCCGGATGAGCTCGACCCCGGCCGGGCCGGTCGGGGACGATGCCGGCACCACCACCTGATCGAAGCCCAGGCGGGCGACCTCCTCCAGGCGACGGGGCAGGTTGGTGACCTGCCTGATCTCCCCGGACAGGCCCACTTCGCCGACCGCCGCCAGCTTGGCGGGAAGGGCGACGCCCGAGGCCGAGGAGGCGACGGCCAGGGCCACGGCCAGGTCGGCGGCGGGCTCGGTGACCTTGATGCCTCCGGCAACAGAGGCGAACACGTCCATCGAGAGGACGGGAAGTCCGACATGTCTCACGAGGACGGCCAAGGTCATGACCAGGCGACCGGCGTCGAGGCCGACGACCGAGCGCTTGGGTTGAGCCAGGCCCATTGGGGTCACGAGGGCCTGGAGCTCGACGACCAGCGTGCGCCGACCCTGCACCGCCGGGAGCACGACGCCTCCAGGCACGCCGGTGAGGCGGTCGCCGAGAAGCAGGCGCCCGGGATCATCGACCCGGTTGAGGCCCTGGTCACCCATCTCGAACAGTCCGAGTTCGCCCGTCGGCCCGAACCGGTGCTTGACGGCGAGCAGCAGGCGCAGCGAGTGGTGACGGTCGCCTTCGAAGCTCAAGACGGTGTCGACCATGTGCTCGAGGGCCCTCGGCCCGGCGAGGGATCCGTCTTTGGTCACGTGCCCGACAAGCACCGTTGCCACCTGTCTCGCCTTGGCCAGAGCCACCAGCTGGTCGGCACACTCCCGTACCTGGGTCACACTCCCGGGGGCCCCGGTGGCCCGGCGTTCTCCGGGCACCGAGGGGCCGATCGAGACCGCCTGGATGGAGTCGATCACCACGAGGTCGGGGTCAGCCTCGGTCACCGCGGCGATGACCGCCCCCACGTCGGTGGCCGAGAGGATCAAAAGACCGGGCGGGATGGCCCCGAGCCGCTCAGCCCGGAGCCGGACCTGGTGGGCGGACTCCTCCGCCGAGACCAGCAGGACCCTGTGACCGGCGGCAGCGCGAGCGGCAAGCACCTGGAGGAGCAGGGTCGACTTCCCGATGCCGGGCTCGCCTCCGACCAGGGTGACCGAACCGGGCACCAGTCCGCCGGACAGGACCCGGTCGAACTCCTCGACGCCGGTGGGGATGGCCACAGCCTCGGAGACGTCGACCGACGACAGCGGTACGGGCATCATGTCGAGGTCCAAGGCGTCAAGGGCCTGGACGAGGGGATCGAGCTCGGACTCTTCGACCAGCGTGTTCCACTCCCCACACGTTGGGCAGCGGCCCTGCCATTTTGCTGTGGTCGAACCACAGTCGATGCAGCGGTGACGCTTGGTGGTCTTGGCCATGGCCCCGATCGTACGGACTGGGTGTGCCAGCCTGGGTGACCTCGGGCCACAGCCGCCCAAAAGGGGCGTACAACGAGTTCAGCCCACCGCTAAGCGGTGGGCTGAACTCGTCAGATTCGTGCAGGTGCTGGGAGCAGTCTCGTCAGTCGGCCTCGGCCCCGGCCAGCTCGACCGGAGGTTGGGGCTCCACGCCATCGATAGCGGTGAAGGTCAGCTGTTGCTCGCCGGCGATCAGCGGTGGCGCCCCCTTCACGTCATAGGCCGCGGCGGCCTCGGGCGTGATGGTCTCGACATCCACGATGATTGTCTGACCGACCCGGAACTCCTTCCACAGGATGCGTTCCGACAAGGGGTCCTCGACCATCTGCTGGATGGCCCGACGCAACGGACGGGCCCCGAGCTGGGGGTCGTAGCCCCGATCAGCGAGGAGCTGCTTTGCCGGCGGGGTGAGGGCCAGGCTCAGGCCTTGGAGCTCGAGCTGGTTCGACACACGCTGGATCATCAGGTCCACGATCTCCACCACCTCGAGCTTCGAGAGCTCGTGGAAGACCACGACCTCATCGATGCGGTTGAGAAACTCGGGCCGGAAGTGAGCCTTCAGGGCCTCGTTGACCTTGCCCTTCATCCGCTCATAGGTGATGGCCTCTGACGTCTTGGCGAAGCCGACCGATGATTTGCGCAGGTCAGCGGTGCCCAGATTGGAGGTCATGATCAACACGGTGTTCTTGAAGTCGACCGATCGACCCTGTGCGTCAGTCAGCCGGCCGTCCTCCAGGATCTGCAGCAGTGTGTTGAACACGTCGGCATGGGCCTTTTCGACCTCGTCGAAGAGCACGACTGAGAAGGGCTTCCGCCGGACCGCTTCGGTCAGCTGACCGCCCTCTTCGTACCCGACGTAGCCGGGAGGGGACCCGACCAGGCGGCTGACCGTGTGCTTTTCCATGTACTCGGACATGTCCAGCTGGATGAGCGCATCTTCGTCATCGAAGAGGAACTCGGCCAACGTCTTCGCCAGCTCGGTCTTCCCGACGCCGGTCGGGCCGAGGAAGATGAACGAGCCGCTCGGACGCTTGGGGTCCTTCAGGCCAGCACGGGTGCGTCGGATCGACCGGGCCAGGGCGGCGATGGCCGGCTCTTGTCCGATGACCCGCTTGTGGAGCTCGTCCTCCATGCGCAGGAGCTTGGCCGTCTCCTCTTCGGTGAGCCGGTAGACGGGGATGCCCGTCCAGTTGGCCAGCACCTCGGCGATGACCTCCTCGTCGACNNACGTCGAAGAGGTCGACGCCCTCGGCCCGCCATTCGGCCTCCATGGCCTCTTTGCTGTCGAGCCGGTCTTTCTCCTGCTCAGCCAGCTTCTTGGCCTGGTCGAAAGCCTGCTTCTCGATGGCTGCTTCCTTGTCGGCCCGCAGACGGGAGATCTCTTCTTCGAGCTTCTTGTAGGCGGGTGGCGTGGTCATGCGGCGAATACGCAGGCGGCTACCGGCCTCGTCGATGAGGTCGA
>PLSY01000241.1:24284-24432 GCA_003164275.1 Acidimicrobiaceae bacterium
GTGGTGGCGCCGATGGTCTGCAGCTCGCCCCGGGCCAGCATCGGCTTCAGGATGGAGGCCGCATCGATGGCTCCCTCGGCGGCCCCTGCACCCACCAGGGTGTGGAGCTCATCGATGAACAAGACGATGTCGCCGCGGGTGCGGATCT
>PLSY01000019.1 GCA_003164275.1 Acidimicrobiaceae bacterium
CACCGGTCCCGGTGCGAAGGGGTCGGGGCTGACGGTGTTAGCACCCTCCCTCCACTCCCCCGATGCAATACGGCACCTGCTGGAGTCCCGTGGACATTCCAGTTTGTTAATGATGGGGGGGTCGGCTTCACCCCCCTGGTGCCCTATGCGGGGTGGCAGATCCCACACAGAGATGGCATTCCACCGGTGGCTTCTCGGACCCATCGCCCGATGCTCGCCCCGTCGTCGGAGCACGCCTTCAAGTAGTCAGCGGTCCACGTCCGCCCGTTGGTGGGAACTCCGCTGATTGTCCAGCACGTCGCACGGTGCAGGACCACATCGCCAGCGGCGGGTGGTCGGTTGGCATTCACCACAAACCCCTCGGGGTGAGTGGCGATCCACTCCGCGTACCCAGCGTCGTCGTCTTCAAAGACCAGCACGCCATTGGACAACGACATGGTCGGAATGTATCCGGATCGGCCTGATCGGTGCCGAACGCCATCACGGTCGGGTCAGAAGGAGTGCATGCTCCAGCCTTACAGCCTCCGCCTACGGTTGAACTCGTCAGGTGCTCCCGGATGGGTGGCCGTGATCGGAGGTCGAAAATGTCAGTGTCCAAGTTGGCGTGCGCCGCTAGGCCGGTTCCCAACGCTCGGGACGACATCCGCCGATAGTGCGGGCTCCCTTGGTCGGGCAGTGAACCCCAGACCGGGGCCTACGAGAGCATCCGGCCAGAAAACGTGCCGACCTTTCGAGACCTTCGATCCTCGATCGAATCCAGCCCCCCACAGTGCGCAACCGATTTCGAGAGAATATCGGTCCTAGTGCCCCGCCATTCGAGTACCTTCTCGACACAGGGACTGATCGAGATTCGACCCAACAGCCGGTCGTCATGAGGTAGGCCGGTACGGCGGCAGAAGATGACCGAAGGGCTTGGCCAGTTGGAAGAGCAGACGACCGTTTCCCCGGCACGAAATGACGGCGTCGTTGACCGAACCATTCGACTCTTCGAGTTCCTGAAGCGGGTACAGCAGGTCAAGTCGACGCCCGTCAGGACCCTCGACACCTACGAGAAGGATGGTGGTGTCCTCTGGCTCGATCGTTTACCCAGGGACCCTGCCATCCAGAGCAGCCACCGGTCCGGAGGCATTGATCCTGCGGCTCCAATCCTCACGATCGAGCGAGTTCGTCACGACCCGCCGCCAAGGCCACCGGATGCGCTCGGTCCGTGGCTGGACGGTGGCTTCGACGATCCCAATCAGATCCCTTCATTATTGGATTCTCGGACAATCTTCGCGGACGTAGGTGAGGAGTCTTGGGAGGAGCCTGGCGAGGTCGAGGCAGTTGAGCTGCACCTCGGAGACTTCCCGGAGGTGACCAACCAGTACGAGGCCTGGTGGGCGGGTTGGGCAGTGTGGGCAGAGGAGGAGTTGCGCCTGCGACCTATCCGGGACGTCTATGCGGAACTCTTCTCGATGTACATCGCGTCGTCGAGCCACCCCGAAGACCTCGAACTGGTCGTCGGGGTCGGCTGCCTCGCCTGGCACGCCCAGGGCCATGAGCCCGCCCTCCGGCATGTCTTCGTTGCCCAAGTGACCGTCGAGTTCGATGACGCAACTGGTCGTCTGAGCGTCCTGCCGGTCGTGTCGGTAGACACACTGAAACTCGAGACCGACATGCTGGAGCCGGAGCTGATCCAGGACCCACAGCGGATCTCCGAGATAGGCGCCGAGTCGAGTGCCCTTGAGGGACACCCAGTGGATCGAGACGAGGTGTCCCTGCTTGGACGGCGCGTGGTCCACACGCTCGACCCCGATGGGCAGTACCTAGACGAGGACACTGTTCCGCCGCAGACCGACCACCCGATCGTCGCCTTTGCACCGGCGTTGATCCTCCGAAAGCGATCGAAGCTCGGGCTCATCCAGGTCTTCGATTCCATCATCAACCAGATCAAGCAAGAGCGAGAGGTACCTCAGGGTTTGATGCCGCTGGTCGACCCGGATCACGTACCCGATCCCGGACTCAGCTGGGAGGGAACAGACGGGGCGATCATCGACGTAGATGACGAAGTGTTCCTTCCGCTCCCCGTAAATGAGCGTCAGCTGCAGATTCTGCGCAAGGTGGACCGTACAGCTCAAACATTGGTCCAAGGACCGCCGGGCACTGGAAAGACGCACACAGCAGCTGCGCTTATCTCGCACCTCCTCGCTCAGGGGAAACGAGTCCTCGTGACCGCTCAGACCGATCGTGCCCTGAAGGAAGTCCGCGGCAAGCTTCCCGAAGCCATCAAGGCGCTCTCGGTAGCCGTAGTTGGCACCGGACGAGAGGATATGGCCGACCTCCGTGTGGCCGTCGAGAGAATCGCCAATGCGGCTAGCGAGCACGAGCCGACCGCGGCGGAACATGAGATCGCTCATCACCTAGAGGACATCGACCGCCTGCGGCGCGAGCGTTCGGGACTTAACCACCAGCTACTCGAGGCCCGCGAGTCCGAGGTGCGCACGTATGACATTGGAGGGATATCGGGGACGCTTGCAGCGATCGCTCTCGATTTCGAGGAGCAACGTGCCGCCTATGGATGGTTCGAGACCATCACCCAGGTTGAAGCGGGCTCCACTCCCCCGCTTTCGAATCCAGAGATTGTTGAGTGGCGCAACCTAGTGACCGACGAGTCAGTCCAGCTAGATGAGCACGAGGCGAAACAGGCCCTCCCCGATCTCGCGGCCCTCCTTCAACCTGAGGACTTTGCAGATCTGGTCACAGTTGAAGCAGAGGCAAGCGCCATTGCCACCGGATTCGCCGACATCCATGGCGAAGCTGCCTTCGGAGCACTGCGGACTGCATCCTCAGAGACAGTTGAGAATCTCCGAGCGAACCTCCATTGGCTGAGCGACGAGTTCGAGAGCGTCGAACGTCGCCATGACCAGTGGTCCCTCGCGGCGCTTGCGGATGTCCGTGCCCTTCAGGTCACGCCCTGGCGAGCCCGGAGAGACCAGATAGCTGGCCTCATCGCTACCGTCCAACCACTGCTCGCTCGACTGGGCCCCGTCGAGCGCATCAAGTGCTCGAGTGACCCAGCTCCACTCGTACCGATCGCCAGGGCGCTTCGGGCCCATGTTGCTGGTGGCGGCAAGCTCAAGGTGGACGCCATTGGACGACCGAAAGTCGGTGGGCTGTCGCCTCAGGTGGTAAAGGAGTCACGCCCGCTGTTCGACGCGGTCACCGTCGATGCGGCCCCGCCCACCACCGCTGCGCAGCTGGACCAGTTTCTTGCGTGGGTGCAGGCACAGGACGCGTTGGCTGCTCTCGACCGTGCGTGGCCCGATTCGGTGTCCATTCCCCACGAAGACACGCTCGGCGAACGTTTGGCCTGGCATGTGGCAGAACTTGAAGTACTCCAGAGGCTGCTGACAGTCGCAACGCAACTCGATCATCTGAATGCCAGCCTGGCTGTGCTCTCGGTTCGCAACATCGACTGGCGCTCTAACGCCACGCTCGACCAGATGCTCCGTGTAGTTGATGCAATCGACGCAGCTGAAAGGCTGGACGACAGCCGTGGCCCACTGAGCAATATGGAGGGAGTCATCGCCGAGACGGCCCGGCTTCGTGATGCAGCATCCTGTGCGACTGCACTTCGGGACGCAGTTTCCGACCGAGACCCTTCCGCCTATCTACAGCAGCACGAACGTCTCGGACACCTCCTACGTGTTCGCTCACTGGTCGAGCGCCGAGAGGAGCTGAGCGCTCGTTTGGAAGCTGCGGCCCCCGACTTGGTTCGCCTCGTGGAGGCCTCTCCGTCCGATGAGAGGTGGACGGCGTGCTTACCGTCATTCGAGGAAGCATGGGCATGGTCGGCGATCGGCGCCTGGGTGACGAAACGCGAGCGTCTGGACATCAACCTGATCCAACGCCGGATCGACGCCGCTGAGGACGCCATCCGCGCTCATGTCGAGGAGCTGAGTGCCAACCGCGCTTGGAACTACGCCGTATCTCCGGAACGGATGACGGGGCGGGCACGGGCCAATCTCCAGCAGTACGCCTCATTGGTCCAAAAACTCGGCAAGGGCACCAGCGCCAAGTATGGGAATCTGCGCCGGGCCGAGATCCGCGAGGCGATGCAGCGCTGTCGGCCCTCCGTACCGGTGTGGATCCTCCCGATCTACCGCATCGCAGAGCAGATCCAGATCGAACCGAACATATTCGACGTAGTCATTGTCGACGAGGCCTCCCAGGCCGGTACGGAGAGCACATTCCTTCAGTACCTGGCACCGAAAATCGTGGTCGTCGGAGACGATAAGCAGGTCTCGCCTGCTGCAGTTGGGGTCGACCAACAGGAGCTGCGCAACCTCGCCAACCAATACCTCTACGACGACCCTTACAAGGCATCCTGGCAAGAGCCAACGAGGAGCCTGTTCGACGAAGCGAAGATGCGCTTCGATGGGATGACCACCCTGGTCGAGCACCGGCGTTGCGTCCCCGAGATCATCGGGTTCTCCAACCGGGTCGCCTACGAACCCGACGGAATCCGACTGATTCCGGTTCGCCAATACGGCGCCGACCGGCTGGAGCCCATCAAACCTGTCTTTGTCGAGGACGGCTTCATGAAGGGAGGCGGCCAGAGCAAGGTCAATCCGGCCGAATGCGATGCCATCGTCGACCAGATCGAAAAGTGCTTCGCCGACCCCGCCTACGACGGGATGACCTTCGGGGTGATCTCCCTCCAGGGCAAGCAGCAGGCCCAGATGATCGAAAAGGCGCTCTTGGAGCACATCCCGCCCGAGGAGTGGACTTCCCGGGACCTGCGATGCGGAGACTCTGCCGACTTCCAGGGTTCGGAGCGCAACATTGTCTTCCTCTCCATGGTGTCAGCCCCCGATCCCGAACGCCGTACGTATGCCCGCACCACCGAGATGTTCCT